>CAXSBZ010000009.1:0-105999 GCA_964236465.1 uncultured Sphingobacteriaceae bacterium
CTTATTTAAGAGCTATAAAAGAAGAATTTGGAATTGATATTTGGGCAATACTTCAATAATTTCATTTTTTATTCATTTTTTGGGTTGGAAATTTATAATTGTAATACAATCCAAATTTCATATGATAAAAGAAGCATCAAAATATAAATCAAGTTTCCGGAATTTTAAACTGCTATAGTTTCATTCAAATAATCATAACCCAACAACTTTTGATTGAAATAAAAGATGTTACAAGTTATTGAAAATTGGAAAAATATTTTCTCAACAAAGTATTTTAAAACTAATTGAATCTTTTTCACAATTACAGTCAGATGATCTCTAAACATCCTCATATTATAATTGTGGGTGCCGGCATTGTAGGTGCCAGCTTGGCTTACCATTTAACACGTCAAAATGCGCGTGTTACGTTGATTGACAAAGCAACCAAGCCTGCTGCTGATGCAACAGAAAAATCATTTGCCTGGATCAACTCAGGACATGATGCACCCGAAACTTATTTAAACCTGCGGCAACAAGCAATTGCTGATTGGCACAGATTGGAAGCTGAATTTAAGGGCCACCTCAAAGTTGATTGGTCGGGTGCTTTAACTTGGCATGAAAATACGGTAGAGACCGAGCGCATCTGGCGTGAACTCAATAATTTTGGTAACCAAGTACGTCTTGTTGATCGGCAAGAAATACGTCTTTTAGAGCCAAACTTGAAAAATGTACCCGCTCAGGCAATATTTGCTGAAAATGAAGGTGCAATTGATCCTACGCTGACTACAGAATTATTTGTTAAAGCCGCTCGCGAAGCAGGTGCAGACATTCAACTGGGTAATGAGGTATTGTCTTTCATAACCAATGGCTCACGTGTTGCAGGAGTGGTTACTGCAAACGGTAATTTAACGGCTGATGTTGTTGTTTTAGCATCAGGAACCAGTACGGCTGCTTTATGCAAAATGTTAGCTATTTCACTGCCAGTAAATATATCGCCAGCTATTTTAATGCACTTTCATAATCATCAGCGGTTTGTGAACCGGATTGTTTCTAATCCATTTATGGAAATACGTGCTGCTTCAAATACGCTGATACTCGCTGCGGAAAATTATATTGATGAATCGGTAGAAAATAATTCGCAGGCAATAGCGCAACGCACATTAGAAAAAATTAAAAAATATTGGCAGGGTGCCGAGCAAATTAAACTTGCTAGTGTCATGGTAGGAAGACGGCCAATACCTCAAGATGGTTTGCCTGTTATCGGGCGGGCAACGCACATCGATGGTCTGTATTTATCGGTCATGCACGTTGGCGTAACGCTTGCTGCTATTGTGGGCAGACTTGCTGCTGCCGAACTATTGAGTGATCAGGATGATAGTTTATTATCTTTTTACCGACTTAAAAGGTTTAAATAGTTTATCGCAGCAGTTGTTTAAAATTTATTCATTTTATGCTTCATGCTTCTTTTATCACCTAAAAATCATTAAAATTTTATGCTTTGATAATTGTTGTAAATACATAAACAGAATTTATTTGATAAAAGAAGCACCCGCTTTTGAATATAAACTACAATGATTTTGGCTGACGTTTTTAATTTCTCATTTTGCCTACATAATTCCTCAATTAGATTACATCTGCTTTTTGACAGTTGCCCACTTTTGCAACAACAAAAAAAACAGAAATATGAACATCGTACTTACAGGTTCTTTAGGGAACATCGGAAAACCACTCGCGCAGGAGTTGGTGCAAAAAGGACATTCAGTTACAGTTATCAGCAGTAAAACCGAAAGAAAAAAAGACATTGAGGCATTGGGGGCCAAAGCCGCAATTGGCACCATTCAGGATGTTGATTTTCTATCCAAAACTTTTAAAAATGCGGATATCGTTTACCTGATGGAAGCGTGGGAAGGAATAGGAAACATGTTTGATAAAGATATGGACTTTGTTGCTGCTTTTAATAAGATCGGCAACATCTATAAACAAGCTGTTGAGCAGGCCGGGGTAAAGCGCATTGTGCATTTAAGCAGCATTGGTGCCCATACAGATAAGGTAAATGGCAGCCTGCTTGTTCATTACAACGTAGAAAACATCCTGAAACAGCTGCCCGAGGATGTTTCTATAAAATTTATGCGCCCCGTTGGTTTTTATACCAATTTGTTCAGATTTATGCAAAGCATAAAAACCCAAGGCGTAATTGTACAGAGCTATGGAGGCGATCAGAAAGAACCCTGGGTTTCACCTTTGGATATTGCGGCTGCCATTGCTGAAGAAATGGAAAAGCCTTTTGAAGGCAGAACAATCCAGTATATAGCAAGCGATGAGGTTTCGCCAAATGAAGTGGCTAAAATTATAGGAGGGGCCATCGGAAAGCCGGATTTGAAATGGCTGGTAATTCCAGACGAACAACTGTTGAAAGGTATGTTGGCAACAGGAATGAACGAGTGGATTGCCAATGGCTTTGTTGAAATGCAGGCAAGCCAGGGCAATGGCGTGTTGTACGAAGACTATTATCGCAACAGGCCAACATTGGGCAAAGTGAAGTTGGCAGACTTTGCCAAAGACTTTGCACTGGTTTATAATAACTAAATTAAGAGGCTTTTTTAAACTTCATTCAACTTATTTTCCATGCTTCTTTTACCACACAAAAATATCAAGTTCGATCGCTTTTTTATATCAACATAAAAACTTAAAAACAAAATTTATAGGCATAAAAGAAGCATTATAATTTTGTCATTTATAAATCCAATCAAGTTCTAAAAATTAAATAAAATGAAGACAGTATTAATTACAGGAGCCAATAAAAGTATTGGTTTTGAAACCGCCCGGCAATTGCTGCAAAAGGGATATTATGTTTACCTCGGCAGCCGTGATTTAGAAAATGGGCAGGAAGCTGTAGATAAACTTAAAGCTGAAGGCTTGGATAATGTTGAAGCCATACAATTGGATGTAAGCGATGATGAATCGGTAAAAACTGCCCGCGCCGAAATAGGCAAAAAAACTGACATCCTCGATGTACTGATCAACAACGCCGGTATAACCGGTGGCATGCCGCAAAGCGCACTCGAGGCAACTATTGATCAATTTAAAAAAGCCTTTAATACCAATGTGTTTGGCGTAGTAAGAGTTACGCAGGCTTTTATAGATTTGCTGCGGAAGTCGGCGGAACCGCGCATTGTGAACGTTAGTTCAAGTCAGGGTTCGCTTACCTTAGCCAGCGATCCTTCCAGTAAATACTATAACCATAAAGGAGCAGTATATCAACCCACAAAATCAGCGCTTAACATGTACACCATTGTGCTGGCTTACGAACTGAGGGATACACCAATTAAAGTAAACATGGTGGATCCCGGCTTTATTAAAACCGATTTCAACAACCATCGGGGCACGGGCACAGTGGAAGAAGCAGCCACACGGATTAGCAAATATGCTTTGATTGACAGTAACGGGCCAACAGGAAAGTTTTTTAGCGAAGAATACAATCCGGCAACTGGAGAAATCCACTGGTAAAAATTTTGAAGAAGTTTAAAAGCTTGTTTAAAAATTTATTCAAAATAACTGATGATGCTTCTTTTAGGCATATAAATTTGGTATTTGTATTTTACACCAATGCAAAAAGCACAGAAACACTATGTTTTTTAGGTGATAAAAGAAGCATAGAAATAAAATTTAAACAGGCTTTAATTTAGATTTACAAGATGAAAAAGGAAGACAATTTACCTCGAAAATTTGAATCTTTATCCAACTTTCATTGGGTGTTCGGGCTGCCAAAGCCCTTGCACCCGATGATAAGTTTTATAAATATTAAAGACATGAAAATTCTGCCAAATGAATTACCCAATTCCATTATGCTGAATTTTTATAAAATTGCGTATAAGACAAATCTCTGCGGTACAGCCAAATACGGGCAAAATTATTATGACTTTGGCGAAGGCGGCTTAGTATTTACAGCACCAAACCAGATATTTGAATCTCCTGCCGATAATGCAAATTCAGGCTATATATTGCTCATCCACCCAGATTTTTTTCTGTCTTACCCTTTAGCAAAAAAAATCAAGCAATATGGCTTCTTTTCTTATGCTGCTAATGAAGCTTTACATCTTTCAAATCATGAAAAGGAAACCATCATGGCAATTTTTAAAATAATTGATGATGAATTAAAAAGCAGGATTGATGATTTTAGCCAGGATGTAACTATTTCGCAGATTGAGTTATTGTTGAACTACTGCAACCGTTTTTACAAGCGTCAGTTCATCACCCGGAAAGCAGTTAATAATGATTTGTTGCAGAAGTTGGAAGAAGTTTTAGAAGATTATTTCAACAACGAAAAATCATTGATGCAAGGTTTGCCCACAGTTCAATATCTTTCAGAACACTTAAACATATCGCCAAGTTATTTAAGTGATATGTTGCGTTCCACAACCGGGCAAAATGCACAGCAACATATACACAATCAACTTATTGAAAAAGCAAAAGAAAAATTAACAACTACCAGCTTGTCTGTAAGTCAGATTGCCTATGGATTAGGGTTTGAACATCCGCAATCTTTTAGTAACTTATTTAAGAAAAAAACTAATTGTTCGCCTTTGGAGTTCAGGCAATCATTCAACTTTTCCTATACTTCTTTTACATCATAAATTTTGAAATGAATATCTTTTTTTGCTGTAAACATCAATTTTAAAAAATAAAATTTACAGGCCTAAAAGAAGCATTGTAAATTTTTGGGGTGAAAGTTTAACTTAGCTTTGATTGAAAAGCCGTTATTTTAAAAACAAAATTTATAGGGATAAAAGAAGCATTGTAAATTTTAAGAGAACTTAAACTGAAACTCAATTCATTTTTAATTTCTTCTGAATATCAGCTACGTACGTTTTAAACTTTTTGTCTGTATCAATTAGATCTTCAACCGTTTGGCAAGCATAAATTACGGTAGAATGGTCTCTCCCGCCAAAAAACTGACCAATGGTTTTCAGTGAACTTTTGGTGTGCGCTTTGGATAGATACATCGAAATCTGTCGGGCCTGCACAATTTCGCGTTTTCGGGTTGAAGATTTTACCATCTCGACTGAAACTTCAAAGTAATCGCAAACCAATTTCTGGATAGATTCCATCGAAATTTCTTTGCTCGAATTTTTGATAAAATTTTTCAGCATCTGCCGTGCCAAAGCCAAGTCGATTTCTTTTTTGTTTAAAGTAGATTGTGCCAGCAGCGAAACCATGGCACCTTCCAGCTCGCGCACGTTGTTATCAATATTGTGCGCCACATATTCAATCACTTCCTGCGGCAGTTCGATGCCATCCTGATAAATTTTCTTTTTTAGGATCGCCATCCGCGTTTCCATATCCGGGATTTGCAAATCGGCAGAAAGGCCCCATTTAAAACGGGATAACAAGCGTTCTTCCAAACCGGAAAGGTCTTTCGGAGATTTATCGGAAGTTAAAATAATCTGTTTTCCGGATTGATGCAAATGGTTAAAAATATGGAAGAAAATATCCTGCGTCTTATCACGGCCGGCAAAATTGTGCACGTCATCCACAATCAGCACATCCATCGCCTGATAAAAATTTACAAAATCGTTGATGTTGTTGTTTTTTAAGGATTCTACAAATTGCGTGGTAAACTTTTCACAGGAAACGTAAAGCACTAATTTTTCCGGAAAAGATTGTTTGATCTCGTTGCCAATGGCTTGTGATAAATGCGTTTTTCCTAATCCTACGCCACCGTAAATCATCAGCGGGTTGAAAGACGTGCCGCCCGGTTTGGCAGCAACAGCATAACCGGCAGAGCGTGCCAATCGGTTGCAATCGCCTTCGATAAAAGTTTCAAAAGTATAGTTTTGATTCAGCTGCGGGTCAACCTGTAGCTTGCGCAATCCGGGAATTACAAACGGGTTTTTAATGTCTTTGTTGATTGAAATCGGTATCGGCATAGATTGGTTTTTACCTTCGCTCCCGTTTCCGTTTGATGGCATATTTGTGGTATAAGGTTTAGCAGAGGATTGTTCCATCACGATGTTGTACTCCAATCTTCCCTCATCGCCCAACTGGTTTTTAATCGTTTTACGCAACAAACCCACGTAATGTTCTTCCAGCCACTCATAAAAAAACAAGCTTGGAACCTGAATAGTCAGCACGCTGCCTTCTTGCCTGATGGCTTTAATAGGTTCGAACCAGGTTTTAAAACTCTGGGCCGGGATATTGTCCTTTATAATGTTAAGGCAGTTGTTCCAGATGTGCGTACCGATTTTTTCCATGTTGTTTTTTATCAAAAAGTGCGTTTCCAAACGATCAGTAAGGTTTCTTATCCGGCCGTTTCGGAGATCGAAGATTCAAAAAAAAGATGTGGAAAAAAACTATAATTAACGATTTTTTATAAGCTGCTCAAATGCAAGCAGATAAGAAATCCACCCAGGTGTGTGCAAAAAAACTTAATAAAAACGCTTTGTTTTGCCCGGTTTTTTTATAATGAAGTTAGTTCACGCAAATTTAACATACAATTTTCTTGTTTGAATTTATGATCTGATTTACAATGTTTTAGATGTTAAAATAAAGTTAACACCTATCATCTGTATCAAAAAATTTGAGATAATTTGTACCAATAACTGCTATTTTATAAGTAGTTATTAACAATGCTTCTTTTACCGGGCAAAAATCAAAATAGCTGTTCAGCTTCCTCCCGGATCAGGGTTGCGCCTACTTCATACGGGTTGCTTTCCATGCGGCTGATTTGCTCTAAAACCAACCTGCAAAACTCCAGTCCAGATGCTTCAGGAGGCAAGGCTTTCAGGGCACTGTTCATCAAAAAAATCGTATCGTTTTTTACCCTTTTGGTAATTTCCCAGGCGGTTGTGCTTACGTACAGTTGCTGCGTGATGTTGTGCTGAAACTCGTTTCGGATTTCTGCCAGCACGAGATAATGCAGTTCTCCTGCAGCAAAATCCGGGTTATTCAATCGGAGCAAAATATTGGCCGGGTTAATCCTGTCAATCAGCAAAACCAACCGTTCATAAGCTTGCAGCCGCAGCGGCAGGGTTTCTTTGGTAAAAGTTTGTTTCAGGCCAATAAGCTGTTGTTTTTCAAATCGATCTAAGTAAGGCCGTGCAATATAAAATGCGGCCATCACTACTAATAAACCCGAAATAGTGAGTTTGATAATGTCAAATAGATAATTGTTCAGCATAAAAAATGTATGTTAATAATTGGTCATAAACTTTTGGTGTATAATTAAATTGTGCAATTTCGGTTATATTTGTTATCAAATTAAATAACATAAAAATGAGCATAGTTATTGAAACCGTTGCGGCACCAGTTTCCTTTACGCAAGGTGCTGTTGCAGAATTGAATAAGTTGATTGATCAGCAAGAAATCAGTTCGGATTTTGGTTTGCGAGTTGGCGTAGAAGGTGGCGGCTGTTCCGGGATGAATTATATATTGGGTTTTGATCAGAAAAAAGAAGGCGACCAAGAGTTTTATATCGATGGGATCAAAACGTTTATGCACAAAGCGCACGGTTTGTACCTGGCCGGCATGCAGATTGACTTTCAGGATGGTTTAAACGCCCGTGGTTTTACTTTCAACAATCCGAATGCGGCTAGCACTTGTGGCTGCGGAACTTCGTTTTCTGTGTAATGCTTCTTTTATCACATAAAAAAATGCGCTGAAACAAAATTCAGCGCATTTTTTATTTTATAATAACAAAGCATTTTTTAGCGGATAATCAAAAAGCAGCTTTTCTAAATACGTGGTTTTAAGAGAACGCTCTAAAGCAGCAGCATGGCGCGGATGGTGCATATCGCTCGAAATAAAATCGACCAGGTTGGAATCTACCATTGCTTCGGCCATTTCTTTGGTTTTGGCACCATAATATCCGGTTAACGAAATCGTGTTCATCTGCAAATCACAACCCCAGCTTTTCATATTTTCGCAATTTTCAATCGTAAAATACGGATAGCGTTCCGGATGAGCCAAAATTGGTTTATAACCTTTATCCTTCATTTTTTGAACCAGCGGAATCAGGTTAGGATGCGCATCAATAAACGACATTTCAAACAGCAGATAGTTATCCTTCATCGGCATCACGTTGCCTTGATCCAGCAACTTTTCAAAACCTTCATCCAGCAAATGCTCTGCGGCAGCTTCTATTTCAATATCCAGCTGCTGTTTTTGCAGTTCATTTTTCAGTATTTCAAGTGCGTTGCCAATGGTTTCTGGTGTGTTGCGGTAATAATCAACCATGATATGCGGCGTAGCAATGATTTTTTTGATACCCAAATTCATCAATGCCTGAACCAATACAATTGATTCGTCCACGTTTTGCGCGCCATCATCAATTCCCGGTAATACATGCGAATGCATATCTACACCCAATGTACTTAAATCAAATCGTCGTACATGCTCAACCTTTTTTTTACCGAAAAACCCAAACATGTTAGCGATTTTCGTACTGATCCTGATAATATTGCTGATAATTACCTGAAGTAATATTGTTCAACCAGTCCTGATTAGCCAGATACCACAATACGGTTTTCTCTAATCCTTGTTCAAAAGTAACGCTTGGTGTCCAGCCCAGTTCGTTTTTTAGTTTGCTTGCATCGATGGCATAACGCAGATCATGACCGGCACGATCTTTTACGTACGTGATCAGTTGTGCGGATTCTCCTTCATTACGGCCTAATTTCTCATCCATAATTTTACACAAAAGATGCACGAGGTCGATATTTTTCCATTCGTTATGTCCGCCAATGTTATAAGTTTTGCCAGATGCTGCCTGATGAAAGATCACATCTATGGCACGGGCATGATCTTCTACCCAAAGCCAGTCGCGGATGTTTTCACCTTTTCCATAAACCGGAATCGGCTTTTTTTCCTGAATATTATGGATTGTCAGCGGGATCAGTTTCTCCGGAAAATGGTTTGAACCGTAATTGTTAGAACAATTGGAAATTACGGTGTTCATGCCGTAAGTATCCTGATAAGCCCGAACCAAATGATCTGAGCCGGCTTTGGTGGCCGAATATGGCGAGTGCGGATCGTAAGCAGTTTCCTCGGTAAACATGCCTTCTTCGCCCAAAGTTCCGTAAACTTCATCTGTAGAAACATGGTAAAAACGGGTTTGATCATACTTCCCTTTCCAGGTTTCGCGTGCTGCATTTAATAGATTTGCCGTTCCGATCACGTTCGTCATCACAAATTCAATCGGATTGGTGATCGACCGATCCACATGCGATTCTGCTGCCAGATGGATCACTGCATCCGGTTGTTCCCGCACAAATAAATCATGGATAAAAGAAGCATCCACAATATCACCTTTTACAAAACGATAATTGGGTTCGTTCTCCACATCCAGCAAATTTTCCAGGTTGCCGGCATAAGTCAGTTTATCCAGGTTGATGATTTCGTACTGCGGATAAGTTTTCACAAATCGCCTTACCACATGCGAACCGATAAAACCGGCACCACCGGTAATGATAATTTTTTTCTCCATTTATTTATTTATAAAGGATTTTCGTTAATATATTTTTCCCAGTTCCAGGCCGTCAGCATCATTTCATCTACGCCAAGTTCCGTTTTCCAGTGCAGCGTTTCTGCCGCTTTGGTTACATCGCCCCACACCTGTTCTACGTCACCTCCGCGGCGCGGGCCGATGTCATAATTCAGTTTCACGCCGGTTGTTTTTTCAAAAGCATGGATCACTTCCAGCACGGAACTGCCTTTGCCCGTACCGATATTAAACATATCATAACCACCAAAATCAACACCTGATTCCATATATTTCAAAGCTGCAACATGTGCTTTTGCCAAATCTACTACGTGAATGTAATCACGAACGTTACTGCCATCCGGCGTATGGTAGTCATCACCAAAAACAGTCAACTTCTGGCGTTTGCCGATAGCGGTTTGCGTGATAAAAGGAACCAGGTTTTGCGGAACGCCAATCGGCAATTCGCCAATTAAAGCAGAGGGATGCGCCCCTACAGGATTGAAATACCGCAGCGAAACAATTTGATATTTGCTGCCGGAAGTAATTACATCCTGCAAAATCTCCTCCGCCACTTGCTTGGTATTACCGTACGGCGACTGTGCTTTTTTTACCGGTGCTTTTTCGGTAACCGGCAGTTCATCCGGCTGGCCATAAACGGTACAGCTGGAAGAAAACACAAAATTGAGTTTTTTTCCGGCGTAAGCTTCCAGCAAGTTTACCAATGAAAAAAAGTTGTTCTGGTAATATTTTAAAGGTTTTTGTACCGATTCGCCTACTGCTTTTGAGGCAGCAAAATGGATGATGCCAGCAAGTTCCGGTTCTTTGCTAATCAGTTCGGCAATGTCCGGTTCATGGCAAAGATCCAACTTGTAAAAAACCGGTTTATGGTCAGTTATTTTTTCCAATTGATCCAGAATCTTTGGATTTGAATTGGAAAGGTTATCTACAATTATCGGTTCATAACCCGCATTAATCAGCTCCACAACAGTATGCGAACCAATAAACCCCAAGCCACCGGTCACTAAAATTTTTGACATGATTATTTGTTATAATAAGCAAAATCTTTGTGCTGAATTTCAATATCAGGCAAAGATTTAAAGTATTCGTAAGTAATTTTTAAACCTTCGGCGCGTGAAACTTTTGGCTCCCAGCCCAAAATAGCGCGTGCTTTGGTGATATCCGGCCGGCGTTGTTTCGGATCATCCGTAGGCAGCGGTTTGCTCACCAATTCCTGATCGGTTCCGGTTAACTTGATGATTTCTTCTCCAAACTGTCTGATGGTGATTTCATCCGGGTTTCCGATATTCATCGGCTGCGTATAATCGCTTAGCAACAACCGGTGGATGCCTTCGATCAAATCATCTACATAACAAAAAGAACGTGTTTGAGAGCCATCACCAAAAACGGTTAGCTCCTCGCCCCGCAAAGCCTGACCTATAAATGCCGGTAAAACACGGCCGTCATTCAATCGCATCCGTGGGCCGTAGGTATTAAAAATCCGGATAATGCGGGTTTCAACCTGATGAAAAGTATGATAAGCCATCGTTATCGCTTCCTGAAAACGCTTGGCTTCATCATAAACACCGCGCGGCCCAACCGGATTTACATTTCCCCAGTATTCTTCAGGTTGAGGGTTTACGCTCGGATCACCATAAACCTCTGATGTTGAAGCCACTAAAATCCTTGCTTTTTTATCTTTTGCCAAACCCAGCAGATTGTGCGTTCCCAAAGAACCAACTTTCAGCGTTTGGATCGGGATTTTTAAATAATCAATAGGGCTGGCAGGCGATGCAAAGTGCAAAATGTAATCCAGCTTGCCGGAAACATGCACATATTTGGAAACATCGTGGTTGTAAAACTCAAAGTTTTCTAAAGGAAAAAGATGCTCAATGTTGCGCAAATCACCGGTGATTAGGTTGTCCATCGCTACCACATGAAAGTCTTCTTTGATATATCTGTCGCACAAATGCGAACCTAAAAATCCGGCCGCGCCGGTAATTAAAATACGTTTTCTGTTTTCCATTATTGTTCGATGGTTTTTCTTCCTATGCTGCTGTAATAAAATCCGGTTTTTTGCATTTTTTCCAGATCATACAAATTCCTGCCATCAAAAATAACATTATTCTTGAGCTTCTCTTTGACGTAGCTGAAATCGGGCGTCCTGAAAACAGACCATTCCGTAACGATCAGCAAAGCATCTGCACCATCCAAAGCTGCATAACGATCCGGCGCATAAGCAATTTTATCACCTAAAAGTTTCTGCACGTTTGGCATTCCTTCCGGGTCATAAGCTACAACCGAAGCACCATGTTTAATCAATTCATCAATGATATATAAAGCCGGTGCTTCGCGGATGTCATCCGTTTCCGGTTTAAAAGCTAATCCCCAAAGGGCAAACTTTTTACCTTCGATTCCTTCTTTAAAATACTCCAATACTTTTTTTACCAGCTTTTTTTTCTGTACTTCATTCACTTCCATCACAGAATCCAGGATTTTGAAATCGTAGCCATATTCTTTGGCGGATTTAAACATGGCCTGAACATCTTTCGGAAAGCAACTTCCGCCATAACCTACGCCCGGAAACAAAAACCTTTTGCCGATACGCGCATCAGCACCAATCCCGGCACGCACCATATCTACGTTGGCACCAACGAGTTCGCACATGTTGGCTACTTCATTCATAAAAGTAATTTTTGTTGCGAGAAAAGAGTTGGCCGCATATTTTGTCAGCTCGGAAGAACGCTCGTCCATAAACAAAATCGGGTTTCCCTGGCGCACATACGGGCCGTACAATTCGCCCAAAATTTCTCTGGCGCGTTCGTCCATTGTGCCGATCACTACCCGATCCGGCTTCATAAAATCCTCTACAGCAACACCTTCACGCAAAAACTCGGGATTGGAAACCACGGCAAATTCGATAGCTGTATTTTCTTTAAAAACCGCAGTAACTTTATCAGCCGTGCCCACCGGAACAGTAGATTTTGTTACGATTACTTTATACTCGGTTATCAGTTTGGCAATATCTTTTGCGGCACCTAAAACATAGCTTAAATCTGCAGAACCATCACCTCCCGGAGGCGTTGGCAAAGCCAGGAAAATAACCTGGGCTTCTTTGATCGCTTCTGCCAGATCTTTTGTAAAATGCAGGCGTTCCTGCTTGATATTCCGGTGAAAAAGCTGCTCCAAACCAGGCTCATAAATCGGCAGGATACCGTTTTGCATGGCTTTTACTTTTTCTTCATTAATGTCCACACAGATCACCTCATTTCCGGTTTCTGCAAGGCATGTTCCGGTTACCAATCCAACGTAACCTGTTCCTACTACAGCAATTTTCATTTTTGAAATTTATGTTAAAAAATTAAGTTTTACCTTCGACGAATATATAAATTTTTGTTACTACATGCTTTTTTTATACCGCATAAGCGTACGATTATATCAAATTGCAATTTGGCTGGCTTCGTTTTTCAATCCAAAAGCAAAGCTTTGGACAGACGGGCGACGCACACAAAAGCTTGTTACGGCAGATGCCACTATATGGTTCCATTTTGCTTCATTAGGTGAATTTGAGCAAGGCCGGCCCGTACTCGAAAAACTGAAAGCAGAAAATCCTGTGCTAAAAACAGTAGTTACTTTTTTCTCTCCTTCGGGATACGAGGTTCGGAAAAATACGCTATTGGCAGATTACGTTTATTATTTGCCATTGGATACACGCCGGAATGCCCAGCAATTCATCAAAACCATCAACCCGAAAATTGCCGTTTTTACCAAATACGAATACTGGTATTTTTATATGGATGAGTTGTACCAACGGCAAATTCCGCTGTATGTCATCTCCGCAATTTTTCGTCCGCAGCAAATATTTTTCAGAAGTTATGGCGGTTTTTATCGGCGGATACTTCTTTTAGTGCAGCATTTTTTTGTTCAGGATGAAACCTCTAAAAATTTACTTTCCGGTATTGGAATCAGTAACGTTTCGATTAGTGGCGATACCCGTTTTGACCGCGTTTGGGAAAATGCACAACACATCGAACCGCTGGTTAAAATTGCAGCTTTCAAAAATAATCAAAAAGTTTTTATCGCCGGAAGCACCTGGCCGCCGGATGAAAACCTGATCGTAAACCTCGTTTCTATTTATCCGGATTGGAAATTTATTATTGCACCGCACGAAATCAGCAAAGACAAAATTGATAACCTATTGCGGAAAATCTCCGCAGAAAAAACAATCCGTTATACTGAAATTACTTTGGATGAATCCGTTTTAAAGCAGAAACAGGTTTTGGTGATCGATAACATTGGTTTGCTTTCCAAATTGTATCAGTATGGAAATATAGCTTACATCGGTGGCGGTTTCGGAACAGGAATTCACAATACTTTAGAAGCTGCCGCGTTTGGTTTGCCGGTGATTTTCGGACCAATTTATCACAAATTTAAAGAAGCGCAGGATTTGATTAAACTGAATGCCGGATTTTCTATTGTAAACGAAGCATCACTGGAAGCAATTGTTGCACAGTTAATTACAGATGAAAAGTTTTATGCTGAAGCTTCCTTCCAAGCCAAAAACTACACAAGGCAAAATACGGGTGCAACGGATAAAATCTGTAAATACATTCAGGCGCATGATTTCAACACCAAAAATTGACCGCATTTAAAATCAGTTATCAATATTTCGAAGAAGTTGTTTAAACTTATTATTGGAAGACTAAATGCTTCTTTTACCTTATCAAAATCAACGGGTTTAAACCCGTTGCTACAAAATGTACCGAGGCTACGCCTCTCCTGTTGCAGTTTTCATAGAGCCGTAGGCTCGGCCGGTTTTGTAAGAATGGGTTTCAACCCGTTCATTTGCCTTTAAAAATAAACCTAATTAAAAAAAGTTTAAACAACCTCTTAAACAAAAAAATCCTGCAAACAATCTAACATAGATCATTTGCAGGAAAAAAATACGATGCTTCTTTTATCGGTATAAAATTGGGGTTACTTTATTTTATCCAAGATCATTTGGTTAACTTCTTTTCTGGAGAAATCTTTTGAAACCCGATTAATCTGATCTTCAGATAATTGCGGACCACTTTTGGTAGCATTCAAAGTTTTTACCTGTGGCGCAGCAACTGAATAAGTTCCTTTTACCGTGTAGTTGATTGCTTTAGCCAGCAATGCTTCGTTTACATCACCAAAATCATGCGTTACATCATCTGATGCTTGCACGCCTGGATAAGTGGCCGAACCTGGCGTCATCCCAGCATAATAACCACCCTGGCCGGCAGAGTTTTTGGTTTCAAATTCCGGTGTATAATATTGATAGGGTCCAATATTTATCCCAAAAAAACCAACCGGCTTGCCATAACTGGTTGTGCCAATGAGCTGCACATTCATTTCTGGGATTAAGTTATTGATAGTTAGTTCACTGGCAGAAGCAGTAGAACCAGTTACGATGAAAAATACCCGGCTGATATTTAACGTACCTGCTTTTGCAAAACCGGTCTGATTATTAGCAATTTTAAATTCGCCCGGATTTTTTGATACATCTATCCCGAATTTTTTAGCCAAAAGCGGATATTTATCATTCTGCAATTTATCATTAAAATAGGCAGTGTACATCAGCGTATTGGTTTTTGCTGTAGGTACAATCAGGTTTGATAAATACTCTGCTGTAGCTACTGAACCGCCGCCGTTGTAACGTAAATCAACCACCAAATCTGTAATGCCGGCAGAAGTAAAAGTGGCAAACGCGGCATCCAGATAAGCTTTCGCATTGGTTGGAACCGTAAAACTATTGAAAACCAGATAACCCAATTTTTTACCGCTGCCGAGATCAATTACTTTGCTTTTCAAAACCGGGTTTACGGTATAACTGGCTTTGTTTAAGGTAACATCAAAAGTGGTATTGTCTGGCTTTTTCAAAGTCATGCTGATGGTTGACGAGTTGTAAGCGTTGATAACAAAGCTATAATTTACACCTGTGGTTGTGCTGGTATTATCATAGCTGAGAGATGTACTGCCATTAATTTTAACGATTTGATATCCTCGAACCAAACCTGCTTGATCTGCCGGAGAACCCGGATAAACATATTTTACACGTAAATCCGAAGTAGCTATCCAAAAAGGCCCAAAACCAAAATCGCCTTTTGTGCCACCCAAAGCAGTGGCAACGCCACCCTGATCAATAAAAGAATACTTGGCTTCACCTGGATAAGCTGCTTCATACTCATAAGGTTTGCCGGTTGCCGTGTTAATTTTGTATTGCGAAAGTGCATCCACTTCTTTTTGCAGGGCTTCAATATCTGTAGTACCTGTAAAAGCCCGCGGCTTAAAAGTTCCGTAAGCCGGCAAAGCATCATACCACAAATTATCTTCCTGCGTAAACAGGAAAACAGAATCTTTGATATGGTCCAAAACTGTACCCGTCGTTGGGATGGCATTTGGATTGGTAGCAGCAGGCAAAGGCTGATTTTTTTTACAGGCGGCAAAAAAACTGGCCGTTACCATTAAAATAGATAAGTAAAAAATGTATTTCTTCATATTTTATTTTTTTTAACAAGATACAAATAATCAAGTATTTGTAAAACTAAAAATGTTAAAATATATTATAGTTACCCAATAAAATCATCTGTAGTAGCGTAATCCACTCCTGCTGCCTGCGCGCAAAGTTCATCGTTTGTGCTGTTGCCGATCATAATGATGTCTCGGCGTTGCAAATTATGGTCTGCCAAAATTTGGTGCAAAGCGTCCGGCTCAGGTTTTGGTTTGATTTCTGCTGCAAAATAACAGATCAAATATTTTTCCAAACCGTTCCATTCGGTCTGTTTAATTTTGTTGAGTTGAATTTTAGGATCACCATTTGTCAGGATAAAAAGTTGTTTCCGATCGATCACAATTTGCTGCAACAATTCCAATAGCTGTTTGTACAACAACAATTTAAGCGGCAGGCGTGCGGTTTTCAGCAAACGGTCAAAGTTTTCCCGGTACTTTTCATCCAAGTTGAATGCTGTTTTTACCGATGTAAAAACAGCATTCTCACCTAAATTTTCGTAAGTTTCTTTCATTGATGCAAGTATAATTTTACTATCCAACTGTTCGGTGTGTTCCAAAAAAGCGGCAAACAAATAATACACTTGCAGGTAATAATCCTGCTTGGGGAAAAGCACATCGTCCAGCTCAAAAACAAAAGCTTTTTTCTGCGGATCCAAATTGGCATAACGAAAAGTCATTGTACAAAAAACGGTTTCAGGTTGAACAATTGTTCCTGCTGAAATTGGATTTCAAACAAACCATTTAGTTGCAATTGGAATCCAAGTTCAGCAATTGTTTCTTCGGATATGGATTCCAAGTTCCAAACTGATTCCAATTTTCCGTCCATAAAAGAAGCATATACTTTTTGGTTTGAAGGATAAAATCTCCGCAGCAAAAGCAATTCATCCGCAGCAAATAATTTGGCTGCTTTGATAAAAGGAATTACTGATTTTCCATCCAAGTTGTAGTTTTTAAGCTGATCGTTGATGATCCAAATCAAATCCAAGTTTAGCAAACTTGCAACCGCCACACTTTCCGTTGGATAACCCAATTGCAAACAAGCTTTAGAAAATTCTGCAAAGGAAGAAGTGATTTGGAACGATACTGCTTTTATGCCACTAAAATTGAGCTTTGCAAAAAGTTCTTTTGGATTGAACAATAATTTCCGGGTGATCAGATCAGGTAAAAAAAGATTGATATTAAATTCGGAAAACAAATTCGTCGCTTCGGCCAGCAATTCCTGTTCTGCAAAAGACATGGCAAAAACAGCATCAATTTGCTGGTTTAAACAAATATTTAATAATTGATGAATGTAATCCGTTTCGGAAACTTTCGGCAAAATCAATTGCTGCGATGCCGAAATTGGTGCGATAAAAGAAGCATCGCCATAAACAAACGCAAAACCCGGAAACCATTTTTCCAGAAAATAAACGCCCGGATGATTGCCGCAAGTAATCAACGCTTTCGTCATGCTTCGATCAGGCCGTCTTTCATCATCACCATGCGGTCGCTCATTTCTGCCAAATCCTCATTGTGCGTTACGATGATAAAAGTTTGGTTAAACTGATCGCGCAAAGAAAAAAACAACTGATGCAGTTCTTTGGCATTTTTAGAATCCAAATTTCCGGAAGGTTCATCAGCCAAAATCAAAGCCGGACTGTTAATTAAAGCACGTGCCACGGCAACACGTTGCTGCTCGCCGCCCGAAAGTTGGCTGGGTTTGTGCGTTTTGCGATGACCCAAATTCAGCATTTCCAACAATTCGCTTGCCCGTGTTTCCGCTTCCAGTTTTGTTTTTCCATTGATATAAGCCGGAATGCAAATATTTTCAATCGCATTAAATTCGGCCAGCAAATGATGGAACTGGAAAATAAAACCAATCTGTTTGTTGCGGAAAGCACTCAACTGTTTTTGGTTCATCACGCTGGTATCGGCCTCGTTTAGCAAAACCCGGCCCGAATCCGGCTTGTCCAATGTACCGATAATGTTAAGCAGCGAACTTTTCCCGGCACCGGAAGCACCCACAATACTTACAATTTCCCCCGCGCTTACATCCAAATCAACACCTTTTAATATCGGCAGCGTTCCGTATGATTTTTTGATTGACCTTGCTTTCAGCATTTGGCAAAAATAGGGATTGGGATTTTAGTGGGAAAGGTTGGTATTAAAAGAAATTCCCGGTATTGATCAATATGTTTTAATGCTTTCTTTCAGCTGCTTTTCCTGTTCAACTATTTCAATTTCACGTCCAATTTCTGTTTGCAGCTCCTCCTCGGTAGGCAAATACATTTTATATTTTGATGCAAAAACCTGCTTGTTATCATTTAGTAAGCTGTATTTTGCTAAAGCCTTGTTCTTTTCTGCACAAAGGATCAGGCCAATAGTTGGATTATCGTTCTCCTGGCGTACCTGGTCTTCAAAATACCTTACATACATGTCCATTTGTCCTATATCCTGATGCGTTAATTTCCCTGTTTTTAAGTCAACCAACAAAAAGCACTTTAAAATATAGTTGTAAAATACAAGGTCAACATAAAAATGTTCATGTTCAGCACTAATTCTGTGCTGCCTTCCCACAAAGCAGAAACCTTTTCCAAGTTCTAACAAAAACTCCTGTAACTTATCTATGATGGCTTGTTCCAACTCCCGTTCATAAAAGGCAGTATTGGGCTTTAACCCTAAAAATTCCAGCACGTACGGATCTTTAATAATGTCTTTTGCTTGTGCTGTTTGTTTCTTGTTCTCAGCTTCCTGCTTCACCAACGGCTTGCCTTGCTGGCTGCTCATTTGCATCCTTTCGCAATAAAAGCTATTGATCTGCCTTTCCAATGTTCTTGTGCTCCAATTTCCGGCAATAGCTTCTGTTACGTAAAATATTCTTGCGGTTTCTTTTTCTACTTTTAGCAATAACCGGTAATGTGTCCAACTTAATTCGCCACGCAATGCGTGACTATTCTCAAAAAGATTGAAAAACTGGCGCATGTATTTCAGGTTGGTTTCTGTAAAACCTTTTCCAAAATCCGAACTTAATTTTTCAGCTAAATTCCGGATCAGTTGCTTACCATATTCGGCCCTTTCTTTTCCTTTTTGTTCTTCTTCAACTATTAGTTTCCCAATATGCCAATAAGATTGCACCATTGTAATATTAGCAGAGCGATAAACAGTTTTTCTTGCTTCCTCTATAACCTGCTTTACATTTTTGTAAAGGCTGGTGATATCTGGTGCAGGAACAATTGTAGTTTCTTTTTTTGCCATGTAATTATCACTAACGTTTTAAGTTTGTGTATTTAAAAAAGACGTACCGATAATATTAAGCAGCGAACTTTTCCCGGCACCGGAAGCACCCACAATACTTACTATTTCCCCGGTATTTACATCCAAATCCACACCTTTTAATATCGGCAGCGTTCCGTATGATTTTTTAATTGACCTTGCTTTCAGCATTTGGCAAAAATAGGGATTGGGATTTTAGTGGTAAAGGTTGGTTTTGGGGGAATATTTTTTAAAGTATTACTTTACTTTTTTTGAGAAAACAGCCAATCAAACAATCCTGGTTCGGCGTAGGCTTTATTTATAATGTTGTGTCCCATTCCTGCATATTCAGAATATTTAGGATGACCGCCGTACTTTTTTATTGCAGTTATTATCAAGCGCGAATATTTAACATTATTGATCTCGTCTTTGTCTCCATGAAAAGCCCAAATAGCTATCGAATGGATGGAATTGGCTTTTGCAGTATCCGAAACAGAACAAATTGGTATAGCTGCTGCAAAAAAATCAGAGCGGCGGGTCAAAAAATCAAATGTGCCTTCACCGCCGCCAGAATAACCGGTAATGTAAATACGTTGCTTATTTACCGGTAATTGCTTTGTTAACTGATCTAATAATTCAAAAGTCCATTTGGCAGGAAATGTAGGTTCTGCCGTTGCCTGTAAACTTTCGGGGAAATTTGGAAAACGTACCCAAAGACGTTTTTGCGGACATTGAGGTGCGAGGATGAAACAAGGATATTTTATTCTTCCCGCATTATCAATCAAAGCATTTGGGATTGCATACAACTGCTTTTCGTTATCGTTTCCGCGTTCGCCATCGCCAGCTAAAAAAACCACGAGCGGATATTGCTTCTTTTTGTTGTAATTTAAAGGGTATAAAAGGCAATATTGTAAACTATCATTACCAGAAATATAGACGTCTTTTTTAAACGCACTTAAAGCTTTTTTTCTGATGGCAAGGCTGTCATTCGTATTAACAACACCAACTTTTTGCCCATAAACAAAGCATGTAAAATTTGATAGCAGGAATAGAATAAAGTGTTTGAATGTCATTTTAAGATCGGCAGCGTTCCGTATGATTTTTTGATCGACCTTGCTTTCAGCATTTGGCAAAAATAGGGATTGAGATTTTAGGGTGCAATGTTGGAAAGGTGGGTTTTCGGAGAATTAATCGATTGATTTTACTTACAATACCGTTACCACAAACAACATATTATAATTAGCTGGTAGTCCTCAAATATTTAATCAAAACTATATATTTATACGTTTTAAATTTACCAAGATGAAGATATATAAAACCGTCCTTTTAATTTTTCTTTTTACTGTATTGCTGTTTAGTTCTTGTAGTAGTTATATTTCATATATTGGAGATAGCTTATCTCCGACGGATAATGTTGATATTTTTTATGATGCAAAAGATGTTAAACAAGCTTATAAAGTTATAGGACATATATCTGCGCCTTCATCAAATTATGACGAAAAAGAAGCAAAATTTGAGATAATACAAAAAGCGAAAAAGGTTGGGTCAGACGGCGTTATTATTACTGGGATGGATTATACAGGCGGAAAAGATTCATCACCATTTTATAAAGCAGATGCAATTAAATATACAAACTAGTATTTTTTAGTTAGAAATCAATCTTTAATTAGTGGCCAATTGTATCCCAAAACAATTCTGCATTTTTATTTCTAACCCTAAATTGTAGCTTTACCCAAAATCTTTTTCAAAATGAACATTCACGAATATCAGGGCAAAGCCATACTGAAAAGCTACGGGGTTAGGGTTCAGGAAGGCATCTTAGCCGAGAACGTTGAACAGGCTGTGGAAGCAGCTAAAAAATTAAAGGAAGAATATGGTTCTGACTGGGTGGTGATTAAAGCACAAATCCATGCAGGCGGCCGTGGTAAAGGCGGCGGTGTTAAATTAGCCAAAAACCTGGACGAGGTGAAAGAGAAAACGGCAGCCATCATTGGGATGCAACTCATCACGCCGCAAACCGGCCCCGAAGGTAAATTGGTAAGCAAAGTGCTGGTGGCGCAGGATGTTTATTATCCCGGCGCATCAGAAACGAAAGAATTTTATGTTTCTGTGTTGATGGACCGTGCCAAAGGCCGCAACGTCATCATGTATTCTACCGAAGGCGGGATGGACATTGAAGAAGTGGCACATGCTACGCCGGAACTGATCCACAAAGAAGAAATTGACCCGAAAGTGGGTTTGCAAGGTTTTCAGGCACGTAAAATTGCTTTCAATTTGGGGTTGTCCGGCGATGCTTTTAAAGAAATGGTGAAATTTATCACTGCTCTATACAAAGCTTACGATGCGACGGATTCTTCTCAGTTTGAAATCAACCCGGTTTTAAAAACCTCTGATAATAAAATCCTGGCGGTTGATGCCAAAGTGAATATTGATGACAACGCCTTGTACCGCCATCCTGATTTTGCGGCCATGCGCGATACAGCAGAAGAAGACTCGATGGAAGTGGAAGCCAGCGAATCAAATTTAAACTATGTGAAATTGGATGGGAATGTGGGCTGCATGGTTAACGGTGCCGGTTTGGCTATGGCTACGATGGACATCATTAAAATTGCCGGCGGCGAGCCTGCCAACTTTCTTGATGTGGGCGGAACGGCCAATGCACAAACGGTTAAAGCGGCTTTCGGTATCATCCTGAAAGATCCAAACGTAAAAGCAATTTTGATCAATATTTTTGGCGGCATCGTCCGTTGCGACCGCGTGGCGCAAGGTGTAATTGATGCTTACCAGGAAATGGGCGATATTCCGGTTCCGATTATTGTCCGTTTGCAGGGAACCAACGCTGTGGAAGCGAAAAAACTGATTGATGAATCTGGTTTGAAAGTTTTCTCTGCTATTTTATTAAAAGAAGCAGCGGATCGGGTGAAAGAAGTTTTGGCAGCATAAACCTTAGTTTTTAAATATATCGAAAGGCCGTCTGTAATAAGGCGGCTTTTTTGTGGATGCTGTTTTTAGCGGCTAAAAATTGGTTTGAACTTGAAAACCATCCCCTTACTCCTTCTAAGAAGTAATGTACAGCAGCTCTTATAAATTAGAACGAAACAGCCCTGCCCTTGAAAGGGAGCCCAGAGAATGAGTTTTGATCCGTATTTTTAAGTTTAAACTAATTTTCTCAGCTAAATCCATTATCTTAACAGGCAGTACAAATGCTGTTTTTATATGCTAAATTTTCGTTTTTTCCTGTTGATGTTTGTGGCGATGAGCTGTTTTTCCTGCAAACAAAATCCCGAAAAAAATAAGTCATCCTCCGTAGCAGAAACCAACGAAGAACTTATTGAAAGAACAAAAACCACTTTTAAAACGGTAATCGGCATTCATTTTACAGAAGTTTACCGCCGCTTTGCAAATGGTGTTTCTTTTAATGCGCAGGGTTATCAGCTAAAACCTTCCTGGAAATTTTATTTTGTAGCAGATACCACCGTTAGCTTGTACAGCGATATTAAAAAACGTTACTACGATTTGCCGGTAACGCTGGACCATGATTCTATTTTCAGCATGGCAGGTGCCTGGTTCAAGGCCAAAAAAATCAGCAGAGACAGTTTGCGTTTTCAGGTATTATCTGTAAAAAACAAGCAGATCAATTGGAAAAATTCCAACGTATATGTTACTTTTTATGCAGAAGATTTTTTGAAAAGCCATCGTTTTGATGTAGAAAAACTCCGAAAAACCACTGCAAAAGATACGGCTTATATCCAATCTTTAGCCAATGGATCTTCCAATGATTCTACCAAAATTTTTGCCGCCCAGCAACCCGTTATTTTACTTAGTAAAAGCAGCAACGTGCTGATTACCAATGCAAAACTAAAAGCAAAAGACCTGGACAATTATTACATTCCGGAAACGCTTTTTTACCCGGAATATAGCGTAACGATCCATAAAGCTTATGCAGATTTTCACCACAGTTTTGCCGTTCGGGTGGATGCCAAAGGGCAGCTGCATTTTGTGGAGCCGATGGAAATGATGCTGCCCGGCGAACAGGACCACACCATCAAAATTATGAAAGCAATTATGGATGGTTACCTGGCCCATTACCTCCAAATTACGCCCGGCAAAACATTGGGCATTCCGCACGATAGTTTGATTTTGGTGGATGTGCGTGGCAATAAAAGCTGATCCAGTTTTTATCGGCATAAAAACAGTATCCAAAAAAATATGAACAATTAACTGCGTTTAGGTCTGTCATGCCGAATTTATTTCGGCATCTCACAGGATGGGCAACCGGCAAGCAAGTATAAACTTTGCCAGTGAGATGCTGAAATAAATTCAGCATGACAAAACCTGTTTTCGGAACAAGCTATAAAATCACCATACTGTTTTTATCGGCATAAAAACTGGATCATTCTGCAAATCAAACAGTTCAATTAATCCTGCATTCGTTAAAAAACGTTAAAAAATATTTTTTTGCTTTTGGGTAAAACATAATTAAAAAATTAGTTATATCTTGATTGCCATAAACACTTGCGTATGAAAGGCATAATTTTTACCCTGATCTTTTGTTTGGCAGCTCAAATTTTACTGGCACAAAACAGTTATCGTATCAAAGGCAGTGTTGCTGATACGGTTGCCAATGTAAAGCTCCAGCACACCAGTGTGGTAGTTCTGAACGCGAAGGATTCTACCTTGAAAAAATTTACCCGCGCTGCCGAAGACGGAACTTTTAACATCAGCGGATTGAGCAAAGGCAAGTTTATTCTGCTGGTTTCGTATCCGAATTACGCTGATTATGTGGAAGATTTTACATTAGATTCGATCAACAAAGAGCATGATTTTAAGCGGATTTCGATGCTGCTGAAAACGCGTTTGCTGGCCGGTGTGATTATCAAAGGGACAAAAGCGGCCATCAAAATAAAAGGCGACACAACTGAGTACAATGCTTCCAGTTTTACCGTTCAGCCAAATGCCAAAGTAGAAGATTTATTAAAGCAGCTGCCTGGCATTCAGGTTGATAAAGACGGAAAAATTACCGCTCAGGGCCAAACTGTAAACAAGGTTTTGGTGGATGGAGAAGAGTTTTTTGGCGATGATCCAACGCTGGTTACTAAAAACATCCGCAGTGATATGGTAGATAAAGTGCAGGTTTACGATAAAAGCAGCGACCAGGCGGCCTTTACTGGTGTGGACGACGGCAAGAAAACGAAAACTATCAACATCAAACTAAAAGAAGATAAAAAGAACGGTTATTTTGGTAAAGTTGATGTTGGCGCGGCCACGGATAAATATTACCAGGAACAGCTGCTGTTTAACAAATTTTGGGGCAAAAAGAAGTTTTCGGCTTACGGCACGCTGGCTAATACCGGCAAAACCGGTTTGGGCTGGGAAGACAGCAATAAATACGGCTCATCCAACGCGAATACAGAGGTTGGAGATGATGGCAGCATCAGCATTTATTTTAGCGGCGGCGATGATTTGGATTCTTTCGACGGAAGGTATAATGGCCAGGGTATCCCAACGGCCCGCACCGGTGGTTTGCATTTTGACAATAAATTTAATGGTGATAAAGAAAGCATCAATGCCAATTACAAAACGGGTTTTTTAAACGTAACGGGCAACCGCGACGCGCTGACTCAGAACACCTTGCCTACGGGATTAATTAAAAGCAACACTACCCAGGATTTTAACAATTCCATTTTCCGGCAGAAGCTGGATGCGGCCTATACGGTTAAGCTGGACACAACTTCTACCTTAAAAATAACAGTTGACGGCACTATCAAAAGCAATAAAACGCGAAACAATTATTTGGCAATCAGCCTGCGCGGCAACGATACACTGCTAAACCGAAGCAACCGCGTGCTGACTAACGATGGCGACGAAAAGATTTTGAACGCAAGCCTTTTTTACACAAAGAAATTTAAGAAAAAAGGCCGGACTTTTACGGCAAATTTTACTGAGGCATTGAATCAAAACAACACCAAAGGTTACTTAAATACCGAGATTAGTTACTACAATAATCTGGGGCGATTGGACAGCACACAGCGTGTTAATCAGTATAAAACCAACGATATTGAAAGCAGTATATTCAATTCTAACTTTACCTTTTCGGAGCCGCTGACTAAAACGGTTACGCTAACAGGTAACTATCGGTTTGTTTTAAATAACAGCAGTATCAACCGGTTATCGTACAATCCATCTTTGCCCGGAGAATATGACCAGGTGGACAGAACGCTGAGCAACAATTATAAACTGAACCAAATCAGCAATCAGGCTGGTGCTGTTTTTAACTATAAAAAAAATAAAACCACTTTTAATTTCGGGACGAAAATAGCGGATGTAAAATTTGATCAGACAGATTTATATACCAATAATGTGCTTAAAAGAAATTTTATCAATTATAGTCCGCAAGCCAGTTATCAGTATCGATTTTCTGCTCAGCGTTCCATTCACATTGATTATAATGGCAACAACACGCAGCCAAATATAGATCAAATTCAGCCTGTTCGGGTAAACACCGATCCGTTGAACATTACTATCGGTAACCCGGATTTAAAGCCGTCGTTCACCAACCGGATAAGCAGCTGGTATAATTCTTACAAAGTTTTGAGCGGACAATCTATTTACATAGGCGGTTCATATTCAACAACTTCAAACCCAATTATTAATAATACCATGACGGATTCTGCCGGAAGAAGCATTTATCAATCTATTAACCTTAACGGAAAACAAACTGCTAACTTTTATTTGTATGGAGGTTATAACCAGAAAATTAAGTTTCTGGACGTAAATGCCGGTTCAAACATTAATGCAAACGGTAATACTTATTACAGTATCACTAACGGCGCACTAAATAAAACGCAGTCTTATACTTATGGTATTTCTGGCCGGCTTTCTAAATATAAAGAAAAAAAGTATGATGTTTCTTTATCTGCCGGTCCAACTTATACCAGAAGTCAGTCATCCTTGCAAACTGCTGTAAATAATAATGGTACCGGTTTTAATGCCGATGGAAATTTTAGTGTTTACCTGCCAAAAAAGTTTCAGATTAGCACAGATGGAAACTTTCAATATCAGGGCAAAACAGCTTCTTTTAACCAGGATTTTAAGCGTTTTATTGTAAATGCCAGCTTAATCAAATCCTTTTTTAAAGATGATGGTTTGAAGCTTTCTATCTCCGGAAATGACCTGCTGAACCAGAACGTTGGTTTTAGCAGAAGTGCTACCAGCACATTTCTGACACAAAGCACCTACACCACCATCCGCCGGTATTTTATGTTCTCGATTATTTATGATTTTAACAAAATGGGCGGTGCTGCCCCTAAAAAATAAGATGATGAAAAACCTGTTTCTAATCACGATTTTCCTGTTTGCCTGTCAGCAAAGTTTCGCCCAAAACACACATTTTACTACCGTTGGTTCTATTGAGTTTGAAAAAAGCATTAACATGTTTGCGCTGATTAAAAGGCAGATCAACAAAGACAATGAAAGTTATTTGCAACAGGCGTTTGATCAATACAAAAAGAATCAGCCGCAGTTTAAGAAATTGAAAAGCACGTTGTATTTTTCGAACAATAAAACCATGTTTCAGCCTGTTGCCGAAGAGGGTACGCAGTCTGGTTTTTTTAACACCCCGCTGGCTATGCAAAACAATGTGATCCGCACAGATTTGGCAACCAATACTTTCATCAGCCAGAAAAAAGTTTTTGAAGAAACGTTTTTAGTGAAAGACAGCATCCGGAACATCAACTGGAAAATTACCGGTGAAACCCGCAATATTGCCGGTTACAGTTGCCGGCGGGCGAATGCGATCATACTGGATTCTATTTATGTGGTTGCTTTTTATACGGATGAAATTGCTATTTCCGGCGGGCCGGAATCTTTTGCAGGTTTGCCCGGCATAATCTTGGGCGTAGCCTTGCCGCACGAAAACATCAGCTGGTTTGCCACCAAAGTAAACGAAATAACCGTTCCGGCAGCCAGCTTCAACCCGCCCACAAAAGGCAAACCATTAAACAACAAGCAGTTGCGCAGCACGTTGCAATCGGCTTTAAAAGATTGGGGCGATTATGCACAATCCTCATTCAAAGCTTTTTTGATGTGATTTTAGGATGATAAAAGAAGTATAATTATTCAATCAGGCTTTCAACCCTTCTTTTCGTTCTTTTTGCTTGAACAAAAAAAACCAACGAATTCAAGACAACTCCGATCCCTCCGGGCGTTTTGTCGGGCCTTTCCGCACCTGGATGGCTAACTTGCAAGCGGCTCTGTAAAGTTAAAAAGACATGAAAGTTTTAGTTGAAGAAATTTGTAAAAAAATTGACAGGTCATCACCAGGACGGTAGCCACCCAGGAGCGTTGGGCTGAATGCCGCCCGGAGGCGATCCAGCATTCTTGATTTTTGGTTCTTTTTGTTCAAGCAAAAGAACGCACAAGAAAAAATACACTCGATGAAGATGCTTCGATGAACTTAGCAAGAGAAATCGTTTATTGTGCAAAGAAAGCTCAAACAATAACAACTAATTTTTAGTCGATAAAAGAAGTATCAGCAACAAATACATCAAAAACAAAAAAGGCGGACGATGAATCCACCTTAATTTTATGCTGGTAAAAACAGCATCAATATAAAATACTATTAAGAAGATTTATGATCAAACACACACAACGATTCCACGTAATCCTTGCTGCCATCCGTAACCCAAGCATCTAATTGCGCCGGGTCTTTCATTTGCTGGCCGCGAAATCTTGGCACCACCAGATAGCCGCATTTCAGATTAGGCAAAGCTGTCATATCCGTCCACAGTTTCTCGATTTGGGCAACCGGATAAATATCTTCCTGCCCGTGTCCCCAACGGTATTTTACATCTTTGATCGTTACATAAGTTGGGATTCTGGCAGCCACACTCCGCACTGCTTTGGCAAATAATGCTTCGTTACGGTTTTGCAAATCGTCCCGCTTCAAGCCAAAAAGTTTTAATAAAGGATCAAGCTGAATCCAGGTTGTATTGGAATTATAATAGCTTAGGTTCAGTTCGTCTTCTTCCCGCGGCTGCGCCAAACCTTCCAGCAAACGCAAGCTGCCGTTTACACGCGCCAGGCCGCCGCCGCGGTCCTCAATCCGGCGCGGGATCATTTCAAAAGTCAGTGCATTGCCCGAAACCAGATGCGCTGTTAAAGCATAAGGATCAACATCGGCACCCAGCGTATCCACGTTGTGCAGCATAATCGTTTCCAGGCGCGGATGTTCGGCCAGCAGCCTAACCAAAGTACCGTTCCGCAGCAAATTGGAAACCTCATACCAATGCCCTAACGGCGAAAACCGTTGCGCAGCAATATTGTCGGTATAATCAGCACCTTCACCTTTGGATTTTGCCCAGCCAATCATGGTTTGCCGCACCGCATCGCGCACTTTCTGCTTGTTTTCGTCCAGTGTTTCCTGCGGCGTTTCTTCCCACAAAAAGCTTAAATCACGCGCCATCGGCACAAAACGCTGCCCGATGGAACGCCCCGTAGATAAATAAACATTGCTTTTATTTCCAAAATTATTGCTGAGGTAAAGCTGGTTTTGGATAGGTTCATGTGTGAGGTAGCTCGTGGCTACAATATGCGGAATCGCAGCCTGGTATTTTTCGGCCACTTTCCGGGTTTTTGCCAGATGGATTTCTAAGAAACTGCGGTGCTGGCCTTCCAGTTCTACAAATGGATTAATGGCTTTGATCACGCCGGCACCTTTCGTCCAGCGGCTGCCAATGCCGGCTGCCAGCGTCATCACGGCAACTTTACCCGCACGGATGGCCGCTTCACCTGCTTCTTTTATCGTCCAATTTTCAAGGTCGATCACATCGCCGGGCTGCACATCTTCAATCACAGTTTCGGGTGGCAAATGGTTGCGCGACAAGCCAATCAATCCTTTCTGCATCTCCTTCCGGATTTCTTCGTGCTGGATAAAATCAAAGCCGTTTTGCTGTTTGATGAAATCCGCTTTTTCATTTTCAATATTCCGGTTTACCTGGGAAGAAGGATCAGAAACTTTAAACAGATTGCTGATGATCGTCCGCAGCAGTGGATAAGCCAAGTTATTTTTTTCACAATAAGTAGTAAAAAAATCAATTTCGGCACGCCGTATATAAGAAATTAAAGTTGAATCCTGCTTCACCAAACCCGAAATATGGATACCGTAATACTGCTCCGGCATTAGGGCTTCGTTGCCCTTCAGCAAATTGCTCCAGCTGCCGCGGTTGTTGATGCTCCAGTTATAAACCACCGGTTCCATGGCAAAAGGCAGCGAACTGGAAAGCTCTCTTTTGGTATCCTGCAAAATTTCCAGCACCTTTTTTTTGTATTCTTGGTGGCGTTCCGGGTTCATGAACATGCCCATGCCGCCGCCACTCATACCGCCGAGCATCAAAAAACCGTAATAATCGTGGCCAAACTGTTTTTTTGCTTTGGCGATAATTTGTTCGGTAAAAAACGTACTTGCCCAGGGGATGATCGTTTTGATCGGCCCTTCCCAATTCTTTGCAGTGCTTTCGGCCAGTTTTTTAATATCACCGGTTTTAATGGCTTGCAAAATATCGTCGTAAATCTGGTTGGTTTGCTGGCGCGCGTTCCATTCTTTTTCTCCGCGGAGCAAATATTTTTCGCTCACCATCTCCAAAATCGGCCCCACGTTGGAAGCCATGCCGCCGTGCATCAGCACCAAAGATTTCACGATGCGTTCTGCTGCTTCGGGATGCACTTCTTCACCTTGCAACACATGATGACGGGGCAGCAAAGTCCCCCGGCTGATGCCAAATTCTGGATCGCCTTCCTGCGCAAAAGTACCCTGAATGGTTTTGATGCCCGGCCAAATGCCGCCGGAATCCTGCCAGCCGCCACCGGAACCGCCAATCCATTCGCCCAAAATAGCGCGGGAAGCCACCAAACGGCGTTCACTTTCTTCCAGTCCGCCTTCCAGGTTTTTGGTTTGATTGGTTGCCCGCATTAATAAACTAATAATAGAACCCAGCAGATTGGTAGAAACAGCAAAGCGCGAACCTTTCGGAATATCGTTCACTCTGGTTACCAGCTCCACACCCATTCCCGGAGCCACAATTCTGGACAGGATTTCTGGTAAAGATTGATTTGTACCTTCAAAAGAAGGCGGAATCAAGCCGGAAGCAATCACACCGGCTTTGATCAAACTTAAATAATCGTTGCCGAAATTGAACAGATCTGCCAGTTCGGTCACGTCTTTCGTTACGTTTAAATCGATACTCGTCAGCCGCAAAACCGGCTCCGGGATCACCCGAAAATAAGTGTGCAACGGCGGATTGATACTTTTATCCCGGCCAAAAACACCTAAATCGATCGACAGATTAACCACGCGCGCACCTTCGGGATAATCCATACCCAGAAAGAAAATATCCGACCAGCCGCTATGCGTCAAATCCATCCGCACCGAAGTATTTTCATGCAAAACCGGATAAAAAAGCGAATTGTGCGAACGCTGCAACAAAGCTGGATGCAGGCGTATCGGATGCTCTTCCTGATGGCCAACGCGGAACATCCACTGGTTGCCTTTGCTGCTGCGCACACTTTTGCGCACCTGGTTGGCCAGCGTTTGGAAAGATAACTGGTGATAACTTTCGGCCAATGCGCTTAATAAGGCGGCGTTCGGGCCGTTTTTGTCCAGCTCAGCCAGAAAAACTACAATCGATTGTTCAAATCTCCGTGCCAATAAATCTTCAAAACCAGCGTAAGGGATTTTTCCGGTTTGCGGGATTTCCTTGCTTTCTGCCAGGATAAACCGGAAACCGGCATATAAAAACTGTATCGCGCGAACTTTATCGTATAAATTCGGCGTAGTTTTACGAAACTCATCCAATTCGCGCAGCAATTGCAAAAGTTCTTTTACTGAAAAATGTCGGCTGATTTCAAAAAAAGAACGGTTTCTTTTGCTGATCTCCGTTGAGGTGATCGTTTCTATAAAAACATTCATCTTTATTTTATTAGGTTTTTATAGTTTATCTTGATTGCCGGCTTTGTGCTTCCGTCAGTGATTCTACCAGTGTGGTCAGCGTTTCATCGTGCGCTTCTCCGGCCAAACCCAAAGCAATTTGCGCGCGCAGCAAACCATGTTTTTTGCTGAGGTCATAGCGGCTGCCTTTTACTCCCAGTGCCAGGTATTTTTCGGTTTCGGCCAGTTCCTGCAAAACTGGAGTCAGCATCAGGTTGGTACTGTTTTTATCAGTGTTTTTTTGGAGGAGATCAAAAATTTTCGGCGTAAAAACGTGCATTCCAAACAAACACAAATAATATCCGGCGCGCTGGCCTTGCGTGTGCAGCTCCAGTTCGGCCACACTGAGCGATGGTTTTTCAATGATTTTTTCAATCTGATACACGCCGGGCTGCTCAGGGAGATGCTTGCCGGTCAAGGTTCCGTAACGGCCAATTTGGTGCTCAATGATAGAAGTTACAGCCGAAACTGTGCAATCTTCCTGCACAGCCAGCTCCATTAATTGCGTAGCACAACGCTTGGCCTTTAAAGCCGAAACGTACAAATAATCGCCCAGCAGCAACAAAAAAGGCTCGTTTGCCACAAATTCGCGCGCGCAATAAACGGCATGGCCATATCCCAATGCTTCTTTTTGCACAGCAAAATGGATATGGCCGAGTAAGTGTGTTATTTTTTCGGCTTGCTGCTTTGCCCAATCCACATTTTTGAAAGATTTAAGCAGGTTATCACGCAGGGAAGTGAACGCGTTGACGTACAACTCCGGGTCGCCGGGCGCACAAACAATGCAGATTTCTTCAATACCGCTGGCAAAAGCTTCTTCTGCAATGATCTGGATAGCAGGCTTATACAAGCCATCTGTATCAATAACCGGCAGCATGGCTTTTTGTATCGTATCGGCAACCGGATACAGGCGTTCGCCGCGGGCGGCAGCGGTAATCACTGCTTTTTTTATTTTCATACGTGAGTTGAGATAATTAAATCTTCGTTGCTAAATTATCAGATTATTTGAACCTGCCAAACCTGTAGCAAACATAATTTATTTTGAAAGCGAGCTGAGATGCAAATTTTCATAACTATCAGTTTTTGCAATTTTTGCTGAAGTTTTCATAAATAATTATTCCGTTTTATGTTTGAGCTGATTCCAATTTTAGGTCGATAAAAACAGCATCAAACCAATCAACAAAAAACTATAAAAAGTTCAAGATCAGTTGGTTTACTTTTGCAGATTTTGGCTGATTCCAATTTTAGATCGATAAAAACAGCATCAAACCAATCAACAAAAAACTATAAAAAGTTTAGGATCAACTGGTTTACTTTTGCCGCTTTTTCGTGGTGCAGCCAGTGCGTAGCATCAGCAACCATGATTAATTTTCCTTTAGCACACAACAAATTGCTTTTGGCAGCCATCTCCGGCAGCAGGAATTTATCTTTTTCACCCCATAAAATCAAAGTTGGGATACCAATGCGTTTTGAGGCTGGCTTGCTGTATTTAAAAGCCCGATACCAATTGATCATACTTTTTACAGCACCGGGATTGCGCCAGGCCGTTTTATATTGAGCCATTTCCTGCCGGGAAAACGTGCTTTTGTTGGCCGACCGAACCATGCTTCTTTCCAGTATTTTGAAGTTGAACAAACTGCTAAACCATTCGGGCAAAAACGGGATTTGAAAGAAACCAGCGTACCAGCTTCTCAACAATTGCCGCGGGCTGCTTTTCCAGGTTTCGCGCATCACTTTCAGATGCGGCATGTTCAGGATGATCAGTTTTTCAACCAGCTCCGGATGCTGGCCGGCAACCTCCCAAGCAATTCCTCCGCCCCAATCATGGCCAACCAGGATTATTTTTGGGGTCGAAACCTGTTGGATTAGTGCAACAACATCAGCAACTAAGTTTTCTATGCGGTAAGCTTTTACACCTTTTGGTTTGCTGCTGAGGTTGTAGCCGCGTTGGTCAGGTGCAATTACCCGGAAACCTTTTTCTGCAAAAAAACTGAGCTGCTTTTTCCATCCCAGAGAAAATTCCGGGAAACCATGCAAAAACAATATCACTTTTCCTGCTGGCGGACCGGCAACTGCTGCATGTAAAATAATTCCGTTTACCTCGTAAAACTGGCTGCTGATTTCCATATCAAAATTGAACTGATATAGCTATTACCCGAAAATGCTGATGCTGTTTTTACAAGGCTAAAATTTGTGTTGTTTAGCCAAATCTTTCATTTATTTACAACTTATCCTAATCAGGAATATTTAGCTGACCAAAAACAAAAACCCATAGATACTGTAAATTAGCAGACAGAATAATTAATTTTTTTAACAGATTTAATAATAAGGAAAGCATGAATAGCAAAGCAGCCTTACAAGGGATTTTGGCAGGAATAGCAGGTGTTGCCGTGATGACCCTGGCAGAAAAAGTGGAACAATTGATTACGAAACGGCCAAATTCTTATATGCCCGCCCATACGCTGGAACATTTGCTTGGCCTGCCAACAAAGCCGGATAATGATTTGATGAACTGGACGATGCATTGGGGACAAGGGATTTTGCTTGGGGCTGTGAGAGGTTTGATGGCCGAAAAAGGGATCAGAGGGCCTGTGGGTTCGTTTTTATTTATGAATTTGCGCCTGCTGAATGACCAGACATTTGAAAATGCAACAGGCGTTGGTTCACTGCCCTGGACATGGCCAAAAGATGAACAAACGATCGATCTGATCCATAAAGGGATTTATGCTTTTGTAACCGGGGCTATTGCAGATTCTTTAATCAGCGGGCCAAAATCCTTCCCGGAAGTGCGCAAAGGCTGGACGCTGGGAAAGAAAGCTTAGGTTTGATGCTGCCGCAATTTTTTTCTGAAAATGTTATTCATTCCTGATTTTACCTCACCTTTATTATCTTATGAAAAAAGTAACTTATTTTTTCCTGGTATTGCTGATCTGTTTAAGCAAAATAGCTGATGCCCAAAAGGCCGGTCATTGGGAATACCTATTTAACGGAAAATCTGTAGCAAACTTGCGGGGCTACAAGATGGATACTTTTCCTATCCAGGCCTGGAAAGTAGAAAACGGAGCTTTAGTAGCCCAGCCGGATGTGCCGAATGTTGACCTCGTTACAAAGGATACTTACACCAATTTTGATTTAACTTTTGATTGGAAAGTATCAAAGGCTGGCAACAGCGGCGTTTTTTATAATATACAGGAAACGGCAAGCCATGAATCAGGAAACGGCAACAGCCCGAACTGGTTGGATAATTTTGAGATGCAGCTTTTGGATGATATAAATTTTAATGACAAGGAACCTAAACGGTCTGCCGGTTCTTTGTACGATTTAATTGCTCCTGAAAATAAACATTTAAAGCCTGTTGGTGAATATAATACCGGAAGGTTATTGGTGAAAAACGGCCATGTAGAACAGTGGCTGAACGGGGTAAAAGTAGTGGAATATGAAGTTGGCTCGGAAAAGCTGAATGAATTGATCCGGAACAGTAAATACAAGGACAACCCAAAATTTGCGAAAGCCACCAACGGCCACCTCATGTTTCAACATCACGGGCAAAAAGTATGGCTCAAAAACATCAGGGTAAAACGGTTATAACTTTTATCAATAATTAAGGATAATCTATTTATTTTTAACTTTATCGAATACCTTTTTTGATAGGTAAAAGAAGTACAGCAAATAGTATTATTTTTTGCTGTTGGTTTCGTTGCTGAAATGCCTAATTATTTGCACTTTCCACTTGCTTGTTCTTCCGTTTGAACCACCAGTACATGGGCACGCCAGTAAGCATCAGAACCATACCCAAAGCCGCTTCGCGCGGGCGTGTAAAAAAAGTATTGATAAACAAGCCCGCGCAAAATAAAACCACAATGGCCGGAACCACCGGATAACCCCAAACTTTGTATGGCCGTTCGGCATCAGGCATTTTTTTCCGCAGAATAAAAACGCCCAGAGCGGTGGCTCCGTAATAAATAAAAACGGCAAACACGATCATGTCCGTCAGTTGATCAAACGTGCCGGAAAGTACCAGCAAACAAGCCCAAACGCCTTGATAAATAAGCGAATTTACAGGTGCCTGCGCTTTGTTCAACTTGGCCACTTTCGGGAAAAACAGGCCTTCCTGCGCCATGGCAAAATATGGGCGCGCGCTGGCCAAAATTGTGGCGTGTGTGCAGCCAAGCGTGGTGATCAGCACTAAAACAGAAATAAAAATGCCGCCGTTGCTTCCCCAAAAACTTTTTACAGCTTCGATAGCCGCAATCTGGTTGCCTGCCCGGTTTATTTTTTCTAAAGTGGCAATTGGCAAAACCGACAAATAAGTCAGGTTGACCAGCAAATACAAAGCAATCACAATGAATACGCCTACTGCAATTCCTTTCGGTATATTCTGTTTGGCCTCCTTAACTTCTCCGCCCAAAAAACCGATGGCTGCCCAGCCCTGATAGCCCCAAAAAGCCGATAACATGGCGGTAAAAACAGCACTAACGGTAACCGGCAAATGGTTGGTAGTTTGCAGGTTTACACTTTGGGCGATGGATGCGTGCGAGCTGCTTAACCCAAAAAAGATGATGGTAAAAATACCTGTAAAAACCAGGATCAGGATCAAATTACTTAGCCCGGCACCGGTTTTCACGCCGCGCGTATTGATCCAGGTGAGTAAAATAATGAGCAGAATGGCCGTAAGTTTAACGGAGAAATCAGCAAAAGGAAAAAATATGCCGGCAATACTGAACGTTTGTAAAGCCGGAAAAACAGCCGGTAAACGAAGCAGATTATTCAGCGATTGCGCAAACACATAAGCCAGCGAAGAAATAGCTGCCGTTTGGATTACGGTAAACAATGACCAGCCAAAAATAAATGCAAAAAACCGGTTGTATATTTTCTTGAAGTAAGCATATTCTCCACCGGTATCTGCCAGTAAGCCAGCAACTTCGGCATTGCTCAACGCACCAAACAGCGTAATGATGCCGCCCAGCAGCCAGGCCATGAGCACCCAGCCGGAAGAGTGCAGTTCGGCAGCCATCGGGGCCACTTTTTTGTACACGCCCGAACCAATGATGTTGGCAATTACCACCACAATTACGTAACGCAGGCCAAGTGTGCGGTTGAGTTTGGAAGCTGGATTCATGCAAATCGTTTAAGCTTTACAAGCTACTCATTTGATCGGCAAAAACAAAAAACCATTAGCTTTTCTGCAAAAAACTTTACTTTAAATTATTGAATAACACTTCTTTTATCGACTAATTTTCTTGTCATAACCAAAGGGAGAAACCTTCTTCAAAGCCGAATTTTTATACGATAAAAGAAGCATCAGCTCCTTCAGCAAAAAACTTAATATTCCAGCGGTACGGTCGGTTCTTTTTTGTTGGTTGACATGATGATCATCGTCTGGAAAGTTTTTACAACCGTAATCCGGCTGAGTTTCTGCATAATCAGCTGCTCGTAGGCTTTAATATCTTTCACATACACTTTCAGCAAAAAATCACATTGGCCGGTTACGTGGTGGCATTCTGTAATTTCCTTGATCTCCTGGATCTCTTCCAAAAAAGTTTGGATCGTGTTGTTTTGATGAAAATCCAGCGAAACCTGGATAAAAGTTTTGATGCCCAAACCCAGCTTTTCCTCATCCACCAAAGCGTGATAACTCAAAATATAACCTAAATTTTCGAGTTTGCGCACGCGCTCCAGCGTTGGTGCCGGCGAAAGGCCAATTTCGTTGGACAATTGCAAGTTGGTGATCCGGCCGTTCTGCTGCAATATTTTCAATATCTGCAAATCAATCTTATCTAATTCAATTGCCATAAGGATTTGTATAAGCTTTTCGGAACAAAAATATCTAAAATTTAGGAAGCAGCTTCAAACATAATTTGTTATTTTTAGGTTGATCTAAATAAATAATTAGGCTTTTCAAAAATGGATACTTCTTTTACAGAGGAAAATTACTTAAAAGCAATTTATCATTTATCTGCGGAGAACAGCAAACCGGTGAATACCAACCAGATTGCTGCAGTTTTATGTACGAAAGCAGCTTCGGTTACGGATATGATCAAGAAGCTTTCGGCCAAAAACCTAATCGATTACGAGCGTTATCAAGGCGTTTCTCTAACCGAAGCAGGGAAAATTATCGCGCTGAAAATTGTCCGCAAGCATCGTTTATGGGAGCTTTTTTTGGTGGAGAAGCTGGCTTTCGGCTGGGATGAAGTGCACGAACTGGCTGAACAATTAGAGCATATCGAATCGTCAAAACTGATTGAACGGCTGGATGAATTTTTGGGATTTCCGGCCTTTGATCCGCATGGCGACCCGATCCCGGACCAAAACGGACAAATTAAAAATACCCCAATAAAAACAGTATCGAACCTAAGTTTGGGTGATACCGCAACTATTTCCGGCGTGAAGGAACATTCTGCAACTTTCCTGCAATATTTAGAGAAAATGAACCTAACTATTGGCCGAAAAATTTGTGTCGAGGAAATCATCGCTTTTGATGAAACGGTTATCATCCGCTTAGAAAACAAAGAAAAAATTAACATCAGCAAAGAGGCTGCAAAAAATATTTTGATCAACCATGAATAATAATGAATCGCTGGCCGAAGTCCATGGCTCGGTAAACACCGCCGGAAAAGTTGGCTGGAAAAGGATTTTATCTTTCCTCGGCCCGGCCTACATGGTAAGCGTGGGCTACATGGATCCCGGAAACTGGGCAACCGATTTGGCCGCCGGCAGCCAGTTTGGCTACCGCCTGATTTGGGTGCTTCTTTTATCCAACTTAATTGCGCTTTTGTTGCAGGCACTGGCCACACGGCTGGGCATTGTGCAGGGTTTGGATTTGGCGCAGGCATCGCGGCAGCATTACCCGCGTTTTGTTAATTTTTGGCTGTTTATTTTGGCGCAGATTGCCATCATTGCCTGCGATTTGGCCGAAGTAATCGGGATGGCGATCGGTTTGCAGCTGCTGTTTCATTTGCCGCTGGTTTGGGGTGTTTCGGTCACACTTTTGGATACGATTTTGCTGCTTTTTCTGCTGAATAAAGGGATGCGCCATCTGGAAGGTTTTATTATTTCGATGGTTTTTATCGTTGGCTTATCGTTTTTGGTGGAGATGTTTATTGTAGAACCTGACCTGAAACAAGTTGGTTTGGGGCTGATCCCGCAAAATTTGAACGGCAGCGCGCTGTATATTGCCATCGGAATCATCGGTGCCACGGTGATGCCGCACAATTTGTACCTGCATTCTTCACTGGTGCAAACCCGGAAAATTGAACGGACGGAAACAGGAATCCGCGAATCCATCAAAATGAATCTGATCGATACCAGTGTAGCCCTCAATCTGGCGTTTTTTGTTAACACAGCGATCCTGATCCTGGCGGCGGCGGCGTTTTTCCGGAATGGTTTTCATCAGGTGGCCGAAATCCAGGATGCGCATAAATTGCTGCAGCATATTTTTGGTTCGCTTGCTCCTGCTTTGTTTGCCATTGCACTGATTGCTGCCGGACAAAGTTCGACCGTAACCGGCACGCTGGCCGGGCAAATTATCATGGAAGGCCACATCAACCTGCGCATCCAGCCCTGGCTGCGAAGAATGATTACGCGCTTGCTGGCCATTATCCCTGCTTTTTTTACCATCATTTATTCCGGCGAACGTGCTTTGGGAAGTTTGCTGATTTTTAGTCAAGTGATATTGAGTTTGCAGCTGGGTTTTGCCGTGATCCCGCTAATCCATTTTACTTCCGACAAAGAAAAAATGGGCGTTTTTGTCAACAAATTATGGGTGAAAATCACGGCCTGGGCGATGGCTGTTTTAATTGTTGGCCTGAATGCAAAGTTAGTTGTGGAGCAAATTGCCGACTGGTCAAAAGCTTTTCCGCAGCATCAAACGCTTATTCATTTCACCACAATTCCTTTTGCTGTGGCCATTGCCATGCTTCTTTTATACGTCTTTTTTAAGCCGATATTTGTTGATGCCGAAAATCAGCATAGCCAGATTCCACATGGTTCGGCTTTGGAAATTGATACCCTAACACCGACAATTTTGAAACGGGTTGGGATTGCGGTAGATTTTTCCAGGCATGACCGCGATACCATCCGCCACGCGCTGATGCAGGGCGGCAAACAAGCTGATTATTACTTGGTTCACGTGGTAGAAACGGCGGCGGCAAACTATCACGGCGCGGCAGTAATGGATTTGGAAACCCAAAGCGACCGCGAGAACTTACAAAAATACCAGCAGCGGTTGACGGAATTGGGTTACAAATCGCATTACGATGTGGGCTACGGCAAAGTATCCGAAGCCATTGCCAGCGTGGTAAACGAAAAAAACCTGGAGCTACTGGTGATGGGCGCGCATGGCCATAAAGCTTTTAAAGATATTATCTTTGGCACCACGGTAGATTCCGTTCGGCACAAAATCAAAGTGCCGGTACTGATTGTACAGTAATTTTTAGGTGGTAAAAGAAGCATTGGCAGATCAGGAAAGATCACTCAACATGAAAGAAGAAAAACAAGACATACACATCAAAAATAAAAGGGCTTATTTTGATTTTTTGATCGATGATAAATTTGTGGCGGGCATCAAACTTTTGGGCACCGAAATTAAATCGATCCGGCAGGGAAAAGCCAATCTCACAGATTCATTTTGCACATTTATCGATGGTAATTTGTACATCCGCAACCTGCATATTTCCGAATATACGCACGGCTCGTTTTACAACCACGAAGCCAAACGCGACCGAATTTTGCTGTTGCAGAAAAAGGAACTGAAAAGGCTGAAATCCAGAACAGAAGAAAAAGGTTTTACCATCGTTCCGCTCACGATTTTTATCAGTGGACGTGGTTTTGCCAAAGTGGAAATCGGCCTCGCCCAAGGTAAAAAAACCTTTGATAAGCGAGAAACGATGAAAGAACGTGATTCTAAAATCGAAATGGATCGGGTGATCAAAAGGTAATTGAACGATTCGCCATATCTTTTAAAGATTTTAGGATTGATGATGTTAATGCTTCTTTTATGCGATAAATTTTGGTGTCCTATATTTTTGTTTTTGGCCAAAGCTTGTAGCTTTCAACTTTGTTTACGGCCCAAAAATTCATGGCAACTAAAACCCAATATCCATCTTGCCGGAACAAGCTAAATGGTTGCCCGGCCGGTAAAAAAACGCAAAACCAGGTGGCCAAATTGCCACGGCCTTTAGGCCGTGGATTATAGTTGGGTTGGATATGGCTTTAGCCAAAATCGTTAAGAAAAAATCAAACAAGCACAAGGAAATAGCAACGCTTCTTTTAGCACTATAAATTCTGTTTCTACATCCGGAACCAATTGCCAAAGCCTGAAAACTTGGTAAATTTTTAGGCAATAAAAGAAGCATCGGATTAAGCTGGATGATTTTTAACAGCTTCTAAACCATTTTTTTTAATTAATTTGTATTATAATTTTGCAAGAAAAAAATATGTCTATTGAATCAGAGAGTGACCTTAATGGTATGCGCATAGCAAGCGAAGCTGTTGCGATAACATTGAAAAGAATGAGAGAATATGCAAAACCAGGCATGAATACTTATGATTTAGACCAATACGGCTCTGCTATTTTGGAGTCTTTTGGTGCCAGATCAGCCCCTAAATTATGCTATAAGTTCCCCGGCTGCACCTGCATCTGCGTAAATCACGAAGCTGCACATGGGATACCGTCTAAAAAACGTATTTTACACGAAGGCGATTTGGTCAACATTGATGTTTCCGCGGAATTAAATGGTTTTTATTCAGATAACGGAGGTTCATTTGTTATCGGACAAGACATTCAGGCCCTTGCCCCATTGGTGCAGGCATCAAAGGAAATTCTACATAAAGCCATTTATCAAATTAAGGGCGGAATAAAGATTAACGAGATCGGCCGTTTGATCGATAATGAAGCAAAAAAATTAGGTTTCAAGGTGATTAAAAACCTGTGCGGCCACGGCATCGGGCGTAAGCTGCATGAAGCACCAAGCTATGTTGCCAACTATCATGATCGCCAAAACTTGTCCCGGTTTAAAAAGAACTCGGTTGTGGCCATAGAAACTTTCATTTCAACCAAAGCCAACTACACCTCTCCTAACGGCGATGGCTGGACCGAAATGACTAACGGATTTGTTGCCCAGCATGAACATACAATCATTGTAACCGATAAGGAACCTATTATCTTAACACATGAAAATGAAATTTGGAATTAACCGTAAGGGCAATATTACCGCAGGCTAACCAAGCAGCATTCAAGCTTTATTCTAAAAACTTTGATTCAGATGAAATAGCACGGAATCTTGTCCGGGAATGTTATTAAACCAACCAAATTTTATCACGACCTCGGCCAGGATCTTAAATTTTCCATTATAAGATTATCATTGAATAAAATTTAAAGGGCTTTTAGAGCTTGCTTAAAATTTGTTTAAGTTATTTTCGATGCTTCTTTTATCACCTAAAAAATAGCAAGAACTAAGTTTTTTTGATTGAGTTAGTTTGACGCAAATACCAATTTTTATAGGGTAAAAGAAGCATTGACATTTTTTTGTATAAATTCAAACAAGCTTTTACATCCAAAAACAGAAGTGTAATTTTTTTGGTACAAAAAATTATTTGCAATTAATTTTTAAATATATCTTTACAAAGAATTATAACCTATACCTATTTCTTCAAAGTTTCCGGCTTAAACAATGAAATCACTTGTACTTTATTTTCGTGGTATTTGTGTTGCTATAACTTGTTTGATCGCCATCCCGCAAATCAGCCGTGCCCAAACCGATGCGGATGCGATCATGATTCCAAAAAACTATTTCTGCGGAGGGTTAATGTTTGGCAATTCCAGCTGGAAAAATTATTGGGAAGGTACTTTCAAGCGTGACAATTTGAACATTGGCACTTTAACTACCCATTCATATACTGCAATGGTAAATTATGGCCTAACAAAAAATATAAACTTGCTGGCTTCCGTGCCTTATATTACCACCAACGCTTCCGGCGGCACATTAGAAGGCTTAAAAGGTGTGCAGGATTTGCTGTTTACGCTGAAGTGGCGCGCATTAAGGGCCAATTTCGGAAGAGGAATGTTTAATTTATTTGCTATCGGAAGTGCCTCTTTGCCGCTTAGCAATTACCAGGCTGATTTTTTGCCTGTAGCAATCGGTTCCCAAAGTAAAAGTTTGATGTTCCGCTGCCTTTTGGATTATAAAGTAGGCAAATATTTTGTAAGCGGATCAACGGAATTTATGCAGCGAAGCATCATCACCATAGATCGTTACGCTTATTACACCACCGAAATGCATTATACCAATCAGGTGGGGCTGCCCAATATGCAAAACTTTGCTTTGCGTACCGGTTACCGCAGCAACAGTTGGATTGCTGAAGCGGTGCTGGAAAACAATAACACTTTGGGCGGTTTTGACATCCGCAAAAATGATATGCCTTTTGTAAGCAACAGGATGAACAGTACGATGGCCGGCGTCAACTTCAAATATAGTTCTGTTTGGTTAAAAGGCCTTGAACTGACTGCGGGAGGCAACTATGTTTTGGCCGGAAGAAATGTTGGCCAAAGCACAACAGTTCATGGCGGTGCTTACTACCTGATGAATTTTTCTAAAAAAAGAAATAATCAATTGCCAAAATAATATATATGAAAAAATATATACTTAACATAGTTCTGGTTTGTTTAATTGGAATAGGCTTCTTATCCTGCAATAAAAACATTACGGAAAACAACAAATTGTATCCGGCACTGGCACCTACAAAGCTTGATTTGAATGCCGATACCTGGAACCCTGTTTTAATTACCAGCACAAGTGCATTTACAGTTGCTGCGCCTGATGCCATAACATCACCAGCCTATCAGGCTGATTTGAATGAGATCAAAGCACTTCAAAGCAATATAACCAGCAACCAGCAGGTGATTATAGATTATTGGAGTGCCGGTGCAGTATTGCGTTGGAACGAGATTTTGCGCGAATTGATAGCCAAACATAATTTGCCGCCGTACCAAAATGATGATGGTTCTTATCCTGCGCCCAGCTCTGCCAACCCGTTTGCTTATCCGCAGTTTCCGTTTTCTAACCCACCTTATGCTGCCCGTGCCTATGCTTATGTAAGTGCTGCCCAGTATGATGCTTTGATTGCTGCCTGGCATTTCAAAAAACAGTATAACCGTGCTGCGCCTTACAAAAATGATGCGGCCGTAAAATCATTGATACCAAAATCAGATCTGCCATCTTATCCGAGTGAAGATGCGGTAGTTTCCGGTGCTGCGGTTGAAATGATGAAGTTATTGTTTCCGACAGAAATTGCCTACATCGAGCAAAAAGCTGCTGAACAAAAACAGTATTGTATGCTTAGCGGTGCCAACGTACGCGGCGAACTGGATGCCGGGGAAAGCTTGGGCAAGCAAGTTGCCAGTGTTTTTACAGCACGTGCCCGCGCAGACCGGGCCGGAAAAGCAATCGGTACACCAGCAATTTGGAAACAGCTGGAAGTACAAACTTTAGCTAAAAACGAGCAATGCTGGATCAGCTTAGAATTACCAAAAAGGCCGCCGATGCTTCCTTTGTTTTCCAAAGTTTTACCGTTTCTGTTTGATACGCTTACGGTGGTGTCGTTAAGGCCGCCTCCGCCTTATTCAACCAGTTCTGTAGAATTTAAAAATGAAACAGACGAGGTATTGTATTATAGTAAAAACCCAACCCGTGAGCGCGAGGCAATTGTTTCTTTTTGGGCGGATGGTGCCGGTACTTACACACCTGCCGGGCACTGGAATTATATTGCCGCCACCGAATTTGTAAAAGAGAATTACAGCGAAGTGCGCTGGGCACGCAATATGGCTTTGTTAAATATGGCGGAAATGGATGCTGCAATTGTTTGCTGGGATGCTAAATACTATTACTTTAACCCGCGGCCTTGCCAAGTAAACCCTGCTATCAAAACGCTAACCGGCGTACCAAACTTCCCTTCATACACCTCCGGCCACTCTAATTTTAGTTCTGCGGCAGCCACATTATTAACTTATTTATTGCCCGACAGAGGAACGAAATTTACCGATATGGCCAAAGAAGCTGCGATGTCGCGCTTATATGCTGCCATTCATTATCGAAGCGATGTGGAAATGGGCATGATTACCGGTGCAAAAGTGGGGCAATTTGCTGTAAAAAGAGCACAAGCCGACGGCGCAGGAAATTAGGAAGGTAAGGATGGTGGTTAATGGTTTCTGGCTGATAGCTATTAGCTCATGCTCCTTTTATACTTAGGATTTGCTTAACTCCAGGCCTGATCGCCAACCAGCGGCACAAACCTAAACGTATCTAAACTTACTTTCTCATAATCTTTTTCGCTGACGCGAAGAATAGTTGTCATCAACTGCGTTTTTTCATCGCCCACCGGAATCACCAGCAAACCACCCACTTTAAGCTGTTTCAACAAAATTTCGGGGATAAAAGGAGCACCGGCCGTCACCAGGATTTTATCAAAAGGCGCATTTTCCGGGATACCGTTAGAGCCATCTCCGCAGAAAAAATGAGCATTGTAACCCATAAAAGGCAGCACTTTGCAAGTGCGTTCGTACAGTTTTTCCTGCCGTTCGATAGTGAAAACTTCGGCACCCAGTTCCAGCAAAATACAGGTTTGATAGCCCGAACCCGTGCCAATTTCCAGCACTTTATCATGCTTTTGGATGTGTAATAATTCAGTTTGATAAGCCACGGTATAAGGCTGCGAGATGGTTTGCCCGTCGCCAATCGGGAAAGCGATGTCTTTGTACGCCTGCATCCAAAAAGTTTCGTCAAAAAAGTAATGCCGGGGCACTTTTGCCATCGCATCCAGCACGCGCTTGTCGCCAATTTTCTTCACATCCTCCAGAAACCGCACCAACTGCTTCCTCGCCCCTTTTTCCCGGTAATTATCCACAAACTTGTACGCCATGTGCTGCAAAGATATTTTTTAAGCAATAAAATACTGATTTTTATCGAAATTTAAAATCCTATAAAATTATAACGCTTTAAGCAGATAAATGCCGATTTCTGCAAATTCGATCCGCACAAAAATGAAAAGAATCCGACCTCAGCCCAAAAAATACCTGCTAAAAACAGCATCGGTTTTGGCCTTGCTCCTGCTGCCATTTTGCACGTTTGCCCAGGATTTGAAAGTTGCCGTGGCCGCGAATTTGCAAGGCGTAATTAAAGTTTTGGCTGAGGATTTTAACAGAAAAACAAAGCTCAACATTCAGCCAATTATCGGTGCTTCCGGTAACCTGACCAATCAAATTAAAAATGGCGCACCGTTCGATATTTTTCTTTCTGCGGATATGGCTTTCCCAGAAAATTTAGAAAAATCTGGGTTTACCGTCTCAAAACCAGTAGTTTATGCTTTAGGAAGCCTGATCATTTGCAGCAACCAAAACTTGGATCTGGATCATTGGGAACAGCTGCTGCAAAGCAATTCCACCAAAAAAATTGCTTTGGCCAACACTGAAACCGCACCTTATGGTAGAGCTGCAAAAGAGGTTTTGGAGCGAAAAAATCTCCTCCAGAAAATTCATTCTAAAATTGTTTATGGCGAAAGTATCTCGCAGGTAAACACTTATATCAGCACCGGCGTTGTGGAAGTTGGTTTTACTACCGAAGCTTTTATAAGCGATGCCGCAAACAAGCAAAAACTGTACTGGAAAAAGATTAATATACTTGACTATCAACCAATTAAACAAGGAATGGTGATCTTGAAACATGCTGCAAATAACCCGCAGGCAGCACAATTTTTCAAATACATGCAAAGCGCATCAGCCAGAAACGTTCTGAAAAAATATGGTTACCGATAACAAAAATACCTTGATAAAAGAAGCATCAACCAAAAACCAAAACAAATTTTGACAGACTGGTCGCCCATTTTCCTCACCCTGAAACTCGCCTTCATCAGCACATTAATCCTGTTGCTGTTTGGCTTGCCGGTAGCTTACTGGCTTTCAAAAAGCCATTCGTTTTTTAAGGTAATTCTGGAAGCCATTTTGACCATGCCGCTCGTTTTGCCGCCCTCAGTTTTGGGTTTTTATTTGTTGCTGGCATTTAGTCCGCAGCGGGGTTTGGGCAAATGGCTGTTGCAGCACTTCAATTTACAGCTGGTTTTTTCGTTTGAAGGCTTGGTTTTGGCTTCCGTCATTTACAGTTTGCCGTTCATGATTAGTCCGGTAAAATCCGCTTTGCAGCAATTGCCTTCATCATTAGCAAATGCTTCTTTTACCATGGGAAAATCGGAATGGGAAACTTTTTTTAAAGTGCTGCTTCCAAATATAAGAGCTTCATTATTAACGGCTTCCGTTATGACTTTTGCGCATACTTTGGGCGAATTTGGTGTCGTGCTGATGATTGGCGGCAACATTCCGGGTTTGACGCGCGTTGCTTCCATCGCCATTTATAATTCGGTAGAAAACATGGATTATACTACGGCCAATTTATATTCCCTGGTGTTGATCGGGCTTACTTTTGTACTGGTAACTACTGTTTTTATCATCAATAAATTGGCTGCCAAAAATCTTGAGGAATGATTTCCATCAACCTAAAAAAAAAACTGAGCACTTACCAGGGCAGGCAATTATTGCAGGTTTCTACGGAAATGGACACCGGCAGTTTGCTCAAAATCTCCGGGCCGTCCGGTGCCGGGAAAACTACTTTTTTAAAAATCCTGGCTGGTCTAATCCGGCCTGATCAAGGCAAAATTGTGGTAGATGATTTAGTTTGGGCAGATACTTCCGCCAAAATAAACCTTTCTCCGCAGCAAAGAAAAACCGGATTTGTGTTCCAGAACTACGCACTTTTCCCAAACATGAACGTGCAGCAGCAATTGGAATACGCCACAAAAGATCAGGATTTTATCAAAGAGTTGCTGGCTTTCGGCAAATTAGAACCTTTTATCAAGCATAAACCAGAGCAGCTTTCGGGTGGCCAACAGCAACGGTTGGCCATTTTGCGCGCGCTGGCCATCAAACCAAAACTACTGCTGATGGACGAACCTTTTTCGGCACTAGACCTCAAAACTAAAACCACACTCATCAGCAAACTCCAATTTTTACTCGATAAAAACAGTATTAGCACAATCATCGTTTCCCATAATTTACACGAACTGGAAGCATTGCCTGGACAGGAAATTTTTATTGGAGAGGAAGAAAATTAGTAAACCTTCTGTGCCTGCCCAACCATAATTTTATCCCAATTGTGCATATATTTCCTTCTCGTTTTTAACTCCAGCATCAATACGAAGTAGGTGCCAAGGAAAATCATAAGAAATAACTTGTATCTCCGCAGAAACCAAAAAAGCAGTTGATATTAATGAAGTGAAATTGCTAAATAAAAAATTTATAATAAATTTGCAACATGGAAGATCAACAACATCACGAAGAAAAACACCACATCATCGGCTTAATCCCAAGCATTATCTTTTTGATTGCAACTGCTATTGTGGTAGTCTGGTACTCCATTTACTCTTCTGTACCGCACTAAAATTATCAAATAATAATACTAAAAAAGCTTCATTCAGACAGAAATTTTGTTTGAATGAAGCTTTTTATTTTTACAAAAAACCGGAAGCTTAATGTTTTAAGCTGTCGTCTTCTCCGGCTTCTTTCTGGATATCCCGTTCAGTTCCTAAATTTAGCGTATAAGATGGTTCTGCAGCTTGCACAGCATCATTGATTCTATCCAATTCCGGGTTATCATTCGGCGTAGTTTGATCCAGTTCGTCATCGTTTGTTTGCTGCGGATCATTGTCCGGCATATTTTCTGGTGTGTTCATTTGCTTTGTTTTATTTCGATATAAAAGCTGTTTAAATATTTTTTGTTTGGATTTTAGGCCGATAAAAGAAGCATCCATTCTCACAGTTCCTGCTAAATTGGGTTTGATTTTTTTGACAATTGGGCAACTGTTTTCAAGGATTTCTTCCTGCAACACCGCTGTTTTTATGCGTTTATTTCGTACTTTTGTGCTACGGATTATACACAACACTATTCTCCAGTAATCACCTGCTGATCTGCACTTTAGCCTGATCAGGATTCAATTTTTCCTTGCAAAAGCTAACCGTTCTCCGCAGGAAATTAAATTTTTAAATACCGGGATTGGGCATTTTTATCAGCTTAAAAATCTTTAAAAACCGGCAAAACAGGTAAACAGGCGTATAGTTTAAACTGAAAAAACATGGCAAAATCTCAGGCAACGTTTATGAAAAAGCAACTTGAAAAAAACAGGTTGAAAAAGAGGGAAGAGAAAGAACAACGCAAGCAGGAACGCCAGCAAAATGCAGGCAGTGGCGATTTGGAAAGCATGATGGCCTACGTAAATGAATTTGGCGAAATCACTTCCACGCCTCCCGACACCAAAAAATAAGCACCTAAAAAATGCTTCTAAACAGTCCGGCCACAAAGCTATTTTCTGCTTTGTCCGGGCTTATTTTTTGTTCTTTAATTTTTTGTTGATGATGGATACTTTCGCAGATAAATCACCCAAAACTTATCGGATTGCCACGGCCGTTTTCTTCTTCATTTCTGGTTTTGGCTACGCTACCTGGGCTTCCCGCATTCCCACAATCCAGCAAAAACTACACTTAAACGAAGCACAACTCGGTGCAGTTTTATTTGCATTGCCGGTTGGTTTGATGCTTACACTTCCTGTTACCGGCAATTTATTGAGCCGTTTTAGCAGCCGCAATGTGATGTTTGCAGGTACAGTTGCCTTTAATCTCATGCTGGCTTTGCTGGGTTTTACAACGCAGGTTTGGCAATTGGTGCTTGTGCTTTTTTGTTTTGGTTCCTCCCGAAATCTGATGAATATTTCCGTCAATGCGCAATCCGTCAGCGTGCAGGCATTTTACAAAAAATCCATCATCACTACTTTTCACGGCATCTGGAGCATGGCCGGTTTTGCCGCTGCCGCTTTTGGTTATTTAATGGTTTCGGGCAAAATCCCGCCGGCGTACCATTTTTTATTGGTTGGCTTGATCCTAATTGTTGCCGCTTTTTACTTTTTTTCCGATATGCTGAACCAAAAACCGGTGCAGCAATCGGAACGAAAACCGGCTTTTACATTACCAGACAAACCCTTAATCAAATTCGGGCTAATATCTTTTGCCTCAATGGCTTGTGAAGGCACAATGTACGATTGGAGCGGCATTTATTTTCAAAAAGAAGTACATGCCAGCGCAACAATTGCCACCGCAGGTTTTGTGGTTTACATGATCGCCATGACGACCGGCCGCTTCTTAGGCGACCAATTGGTAAACCGCATCGGCATCAAACCCATGCTGCGCTACAGCGGTATTTTAATTTTTGCCGGGATGCTTTTATCGGCCTTATTTCCTTTTCCGCTGGTGGCCGGGTTTGGGTTTATTTTGATTGGTTTTGGTGTGGCCTGCGTGGTTCCGCTGGTGTTCAGCATCGCCGGGAAATCCAAAACTTTAAGTAGCGGTTCGGCTATTGCTTCAGTTTCTACGGTTGGTTATCTGGGTTTTTTGATGGTGCCGCCCGTAGTTGGTTTTATTGCCCAGGCAGCAGGTTTGCGCTGGTCTTTTGCGCTGATGGCCGCTTTAGGCGCACTGATGGTTTTTATGGTGGGTAAAATAGAAGATTAAATTTGCTTCTATCTTCCAAAACAATACAATACTGATAAATTTAAAGCTGATACAAACCTTAGCCCAAAAGAGTTTGTATGAGCATTTTCATTGCTGTATGAAGTTTGATAATTACTGTTATTATTTACATATCCTAAATTTCCAAGATTAGATATAAGTCCAATTTTTTTTGACGGAAAATATACGATATCTAATATCAAACCTGCATTAATATAATTTCCGTTTTGTGAGAAATTATTGTTGTTTAACTGAGGCTCTAAATATTGATTGTTGTACTTATATTTTAGATATTCAGCAAAAGGTCCGGTTCTGATGCCAATCTTTTGGTTATATAAAAAATATTTCCGAAGATAAATTTCTGCCGAAAAAAATTGATTATTATTTTTATTAGGCAAAACACTGTAATTAGTATTGGCCAAAGAATAGTTGTAAGTTGTTTTATCACTACCATAACCTAAACTTAAACCTAAATCAAGCTTATCAGCAATAAAATAGCTATAAACCGGCCCTACAGAAAAAGAAGTTTCTTTGCTTTTATAACTATAACTGTAAGCACTATTGTTATAATTGATATTGTCGGCCCTTCCGGTTGTAATACCAAAAAGAATATTGCCACCTAATAATTGATTTCCTTTTTGCGTTTGTGCTTTTACTGTTAAATTAATAAGTAGTATAAATGGAATGATAAGCTGTTTTTTCATAATCAACAGATTAGAAGTTTAGACAACTAAGCTATCAATTAAGCAATTACAAAAATTAAATAAGCTATGAGAGATTGCGTTAAAAATTGTTAAATAATTTAAAACTTTTAAGCAAATCGGTTAGACCGAAAAAAATAAAAAAACTGATTTTAGCTATCAAATGTCATGCTTCTTTTATCTACCCAAATTTTACCTCGATAAAAGAAGCATCAACAAAAAACTACTTCAACAATAAAACCGGCAAAGTAGATTTAATAGTCAAGTTGTTGGAGAAACTGCTGCGCCAAAGCGATTGGAAAAAGCTATATTTTCTGGGCAGTGAGATGATTAGTTGCGCTTCGTTTTCCTGTGCAAAATCCACAATTCCCTGCACTGTATCCGGGTGATCGATGTAAAAATACTGCGGATCATATTCCTGCAGCATTCCGGCCAGCGCAGATTCTTCGGCCAGCATTTTCGGGTCTTTGTTTTGATGTAAACTTTTGGCATCTACATTCACCACCAGCAACTCGGCTTGCAGCATATCCCAAACTTTTCTCAGTTGTTTCAACGGGATTACCTCGGTTACTTTTTTAAAATCGCAGGCCAATACAATCTTTTTCAATGGTTTGGCAATGGCTTTGGCAGGAACCACGAGCACCGGTGCCGGACTGATTTTGGAGATTTGGATGATGTTCATGCCCACGCTCGTATCTTCTTTCGAGCTGCTTTTGCTGCATAAAACCAGCAGATCGATATGCATTTCTTCCTGCACCTCTAAAACAGCACGCAAAAGCGGCAGGCGGCTTATCCTGATTTCTACTTCCGTTTTTTCGTCCACAACCTTCAACAATTCCTGCCGGATGTCTTGAAGTTCTTCCTTTTTCAGCCTCGCCGTTTCATCAATATCTTCAGGCATCAGCTGCACAAATTCTGTAGCAGGCAGCACGCTTTCAAATGTAGAAACGTAGTAAGCGTGCAGCAATATCAGCTTAGTTATGCCGGTTTGCGTACTTAATTTTGCTGCATAATGCGCCGCAGCCACAGAAGAAGAGGAAAAATCCGTCGGAATTAAATACGTTCTCATGTGTTTTCAGGATCAAAATTATTCAGAAAATTAACGTCTGGAAACACTAATTTTTGCAATTATACATTTAAACGCTTCTTGCCCGAAATAAGGATACTTCTTTTATCACCTGTTTTTTGCCTAATCAAGACTTTTATTTCATGTATTCTTTGATAAAAGCAATGGCTTTGCTGTACGTATCCAATATTTCATTTCCGCGCCAGCCATGCCCTTTTCCCGGATAAGTAACGTAACTAACCGGCACTTTCGCCCGCTTCAAATTCACATTCAGACTGTCACTTTCGCGGATCGGCACAATCGGATCGGCCGTACCATGAAAAATAATGGTGGGCGGGCTTTTTTTGCTGACGTGATTTAAAACACTGGCATCGGCATAAACCTGCGGAAGCATTTCTGGCGTGCCTTTCATTAAAATTGCCAGTTCATGGTGCGCCATGTACAGATCAGCCATATCTGTTGGCCCGAAAAGGTCAACTACTACTTTAACGTTATGGTCAGGATCATGATTAAAAGCCTCAACCAAAGCCAATTGCGCACCTGCACTTTCGCCCAGCAAAATCAATTGCTTTTTGTTGATGTTGTAATCTTTTGCATTTTTTTTGATAAAATCCACTGCCTTATCTACATCATCAATTTGCGTTGGCCATGCGTTGGCATTTTTTTGCCTGTTGGCCAGCCGATAATTTAGGGTAAAAATAGCATCATCCGGAAAAGCTGCCTGCAAAGGTTTCAGCCAGTGCGTCATGTTGATTTTGTCGCCGCCAATCCAGCTGCCGCCATGGATCAGGATAATTGCAGGCGTTTTGCCTTTGGTTTGTTTCGGCAAAAAAACGTCCAACTTCTGTTTCGGGTCATCACCGTAAGCCACATCTTTTTGAACGGTTTGTGCCGATGCAAACTGCCAGCCGGCGATCAGCATTAAGAGCAAAATTTTTATTTTTTTCATAGATTTATATAGATTGACGATCCGGCGTTTGGTTTATTCTTGCCGGTTATAACACACTTCAATATATTCAAATATAGCCAACTTCGCTACTGTTGTCTTAAAATTGCTATATCGAAGGGTTGATATAATTTTTAAACAGGTTCTAATTAGTGAAATAATATACGGCTATAATTAACGAGCGAACTTAAAGTAATCAAACCAAGGATAATAGTATTCAATTGTAAAAAATGGCTGTAACTATTTTATCTTTTGTTGGTTAATTAACTATTCTGACCACTACTTCTAAAATTCCCATTTATACAGTTTATACAGCCCATACTGCCTTATCTTTTACTTATGCGTATAATAGCCGAATCTGCCACAGAGGAAAGTGAGTTGATTGCCATCACTGACTCTATTGAAACAGCTACCACCAAATTTAAAGGCAGTTACTTTAAAATTGCTTACGCAGTGTCCTGGGGAACCCTGTTTTATAAAGACCGGGCCATTAACGTTAACGGACCCGTTCTTGTTTTTTCCAATATGGATAAACATTGCCGTTGGGAAGGCATTTCCATGCCGGGGGAAATGAAAGTTTGTGTATTTACAGCGCAGTTTATCGATCTGCATGACTATAGTAAGGCATTAAATATGTCGCCTCTCTATAAATCAGATACAGATACCGTTTTTTTTCTCACACCGGAGCAGCAGCAGCAGGTCAGGCAATTGTTTCAAGCCATGCAGGCAGAAATGCAGACCGACTATCACCTGAAGTATGACCTGATATTCAACTACCTGAATATACTCATACATGAAGCACTTAAAATGCATCCGCAGGAATACTTTGAGCCACATCCTACGGCTGCCGCCCGCGTTGCTGTGCAATTTAACGAGTTGCTGGAAAAGCAGTTTCCCATCAGTTCTCCCCACCGGGGAATATCACTTAAAACACCGGCCCAGTTTGCTAATGTACTGCATATACATATTAATTATTTAAACCGTGCAGTTAAAGAAATAACCGGTAAAACCACCTCAGCCTGTATTGCGGAACGGCTGGCCAAAGAAGCAAAGATGCTGTTGCAAAAGCAACACTGGAATATCAGTGAGATTGCCTATGCGCTTGGTTTTGAGTATCCCAGTTATTTTAATAGTTTTTTCAAAAAACAGACCGGCATGGTTCCCTCAGTGTTTCGGGCTTAGCTTTTTTTGAGCATAAGAGCCTGTTTAAATTTATACAATAAAAAATGCCAATGCTTCTTTTACCCTATAAAAATTGGTGTTTGCATCAATCTAAATAAATCAAAAATAAAATACTTACCAATTTTTAGGTGATAAAAGAAGCATAGAAATCTTAATAAGTAAATTTTAAACAGGCTATAACAATTTATCCAACGTAATAGGTAAACTTCTGATCCGTTTTCCGGTAGCCTGATAGATAGCGTTGGCAATGGCGGCAGCGGAGCCTGTGATACCTATCTCACCTACACTTTTAGCACCCAATGGCATCAGCGGATCCGGTAAGTCTATGAAATAAATATCTATTTCGGGGATATCTGCATGGATTGGCATATGATACTCACTCAAGGTGGGGTTCATTAGCCGTCCGGTACGCTCATCAATTAAAGTTTCTTCCATTAATGCCATACCAATGCCCATAATAATTGCGCCTTTTAGTTGTGAAGTTGAGGTTTTTGGGTTAATGATCCTTCCGCAATCAAATGCTGATACAAAGCGTTTGACCTTAACCTGGCAGGTAATTGCATGCACATGGACTTCACAGAAATGGGCACCATACGAAGCCATTGAATATTTCATAGCGTCCATATTCTGTGCTGATGGCGTTGTTACTTCAAGAAACGGTAGCTCATGGCTGGATAAGATTACTTCAAATGTTTGGCCCACTTCCGGCTGCTGCTTTAAATATAACCCGCCAGCCCTGATTTCTACGTCATCGGCTTTTGCTTTTTTGAGCACCGAACCTTTTGTTTTTTTAGTTAGCTTCAACAACTCTTTGGTAAGTTGTATAGCAGATTGCTGTATAGCAGAGCCTAATGCTGCCGTAGCCGCTGAGCCGGCCATGGCCCGTGATTCTGGCAAATCTGTATCACCAAACACATATTGCACTTTTTCTAACGGAACACCAAACCGCTCGGCAATATGCTGTGATTGTATAGTGGCGACACCTACGCCCATTTCAATACTGGCCGTGGATACCCTTACCGTTCCATCGGCACTGATGCGGGTACGTACGGTTGCAGGCAGGAGTTGGGTAGGATAAAGAGCACTGGCTGTACCTGTGCCTATCAGCCAATCACCGTTACGAACCGAACCAGGTTCGGCACGTTTTGGATCCCAGCCAAACTTCCCGGCACCTAATGTAAAAGCTTCGCGCAGGTAACGGCTGGAGAACGGCATGCCATGTGTCGGGTCTTTCTCCGGTTCATTCAACATTCGCAGTGTAATTGGGTCCATGTTCAGCTTCCAGGCCAATTCATCCATAGCAGATTCCAGGGCAAAGGAACCAGGGCTTTCGCCTGGCGCGCGTTTGAAGGAATTTTGCACCATATCAAGCCGTACTGTTTTTTGCCAGATATTGACGTTCGGTACTACATACATATGCCGGGCTATCAGAGAGAACTGCTCGGCAAAAACGTCTTTTGTGCAGGTGGTATAACCGGTGTGGATAAGGGAAGTAAGCTTGCCATCAGTTGTAGCGCCTAAAGCTACCCGTTGCTCCGTCAGGGTACGGCCACCAACGGTATAATTAACGGATGCACGCGGCAAAGTATATTTTACCGGCCGTCCGGTAAGTTTGGCTGCCGCTGCGGCTAAAGGTACATTGCTCCAAATGGCGGCTTTGGCACCAAAACCACCACCAACAAACGTGGTGATCACCCGTACATTTTCACCTTTCAGGCCGAACACCTCCATTAGCGTTTCTTTGGCCCCTACCGGGTATTGGGTAGAGTCGTATATTTTTAAATAGGTATCACCTTCCCATATTGCGATAGTTGCATGCGGCTCCATCGCATTTTGATTCTCCTTTGCTGTATGATAGGTTTCATCTACAATGACCGCAGATATTTTGAGCTCACCTTCTGCATCACCAATTTTTAATTCGGAAGGCTGCAAGGCTACATTGTCAGGGATTTGTGCATTCGGTTTACCTGTGGTAAAGGACAATGCAGGATTGCCTAACTGATAGCCTACTTCTACCAATGCGGCAGCAAAAGCAGCCGCTTCCGGGGTTTCTGCCACTACCAATGCCACCACTTGTCCGTTCCAAAAAATCTCACTTGATTGCATGACCGGCAGTGTGGTAGAAGGCCCGGCTAAAGGGTTTGCCAGGCTTACAATGTAAGCATTTTTGGGTGCTTTCATTTTGGGCGCATTCAAATGTGTCATAACTGTCAATACACCCGGTACCCGCAATGCTGCTTCTGTACTGATATGCGTAATTGTTCCTTTGGCAATGGTACTATGCACAGGTGCTGCATAAGTTAACTGATCAATCTGATGCTCTGCCGTATATTTAGCTCCGCCGGTTACTTTCAAACGGCCGTCTACCCTGGATATGGGTTTGCCAATAAAACCAGCCTTTTCCTGAAGCGGGTCTTCTGCATGATCAGGTGTAAATTTGGCTACCGTTTCCATCACAGTTGTCAGCGCTTCTGTTACTTTAGCTTTCAGTTTTGACATAATAGGTAAATAGCATTTAACTTAAGTATTTATAAAGTTTTGATTTTATTGGTCTGCTTTTTCTAATGCTGAATTTAACGACATTACGATAGCACGCTTGGCCAGTTCAATTTTAAAGGTGTTATCGCCGTAGCCTTTGGCTTCTTTCAATAACGCAGTGGCCAGCAGCTCAAAGCTTTCTGTTGTTGCCGGCTTGCCTGTTACCATTGCTTCCGCTTGCTTGTCGCGCCAGGGCTTGTGGGCTACCCCGCCTAAAGCTACGCGGATATCTTTTATTGTATAGTTCTCCACCTCAAGGGCTGCAGCTACAGAAACCAGGGCAAAAGCATACGATTGCCGGTCCCGGATTTTTAGGTAATGCGCTGTTTTGTTCAGCCGGTTCGGTGGCAGATCAATAGAAGAGATCAACTCATCCGGGTGCAGGTTGTTGTCCAGTTGCGGCGTGTCTGCCGGAAGGCGGTGAAAATCTGCAAAATCTATGGTGCGCTCACCTAAAGGGCCGGTAACATTTACCCGGGCATCCAGTGCAGCCAGTGCCACGCACATATCGGAAGGGTGAGTGGCTATGCATTGTTCGCTGGTACCAAGGATGGCATGGATGCGGTTAAATCCGTTAATAGCACTACAGCCACTGCCTGGGTTTCGCTTATTGCAGGGCGCGGAGGTATCATAAAAATAGTAGCAGCGTGTACGCTGCATTAAATTGCCGCCGTTGGTTGCTTTATTACGCAGTTGCGCCGAGGCACCTGCCAATATAGCTTCGGATACTAAAGGATAGCGCTTCACTAACTGTTCATTCCAGGCTGTATTTGCATTTGTGGCTAACGCCCCGAGCCGCAGACCACCATCCGGCAATTCTTCGATATTTGCAAGCGGTAAACGACTGATATCAATGAGATGCGCAGGGCCTTCAACATGCTCCTTCATCAAATCAAGCAGGTTAGTGCCGCCCGCAATAAACCTGGAATTGGGTTTTTCTATCAAGTTGATGACTGCTTGAGCCGGGTCGGAAGCCCGTTGATAAGTAAATTTATACATTTTGCATTTCTTCTTTTACCTGCACAATGGCAGCAATAATCTGATTGTAAGCCCCGCAGCGGCAAATATTACCGCTCATCATGTCTTTCATCAGCTCACGCGTGTGAGCTTTGTCTTCATTAATCATTCCGATAGCAGAACAAATCTGTCCGGATGTACAGTAGCCGCATTGAAAAGCATCATGCTCAATAAACGCCTGTTGTAACGGATGCAATTCATCTCCGCCCGCAATACCTTCAATGGTCGTTATTTTGCAGTCATCAGACATTATGGCCAATGTAAGGCAGGAATTAATCCGCGTACCATCAATTAAAACAGTGCAGGCACCACATTGCCCGCGGTCGCAGCCTTTTTTGGTTCCGGTAAGCCCAAGGTATTCCCTTAAAGCATCAAGCAAACTGACAGAAGGATCGAGCTGTAAGTTATACGATTGATTGTTGATATTTAATACCACTAAGAAAGTGTTTGGTAAAGAAAGACTACTTGCAACGTTTTGGTTTGTCATGATATTTATGGTTGCTTTTTGTTGTGAGCAGATATAGTAATCAAAATTAAAGCATTCCTTAAACAAGCAGTAAAACAAATCAAACTAAAAATTATACTTTTCAACTATAACTATACTATTTTTTGTATTTACTAATAAACAGGTACTTATTGCATTAAGCATGCAAGGCAATCAAGGGTAAACCACTGTAACGCAATACCCAAAAAAAAGGAACCAAACATTTTAAATATTTAGAGCCTGTGCAAACTTATTCAGGGGAAAAACCTAAATGCTTCTTTTATGCTATAAAAACTAGTGTTTGCATCCAGTTTAAATAAACCAAAAAATAAAAGTTTACCAATTTTTTAGGTGGTAAAAGAAGCAAAAAAAAATAAATTGAATAAAAATTTATAATGCTTCTTTTATGCCTGTAAATTCTGTTTTTAAATACCTCGTTGGTATAAAAAGTATAATAAACCAATACGGATTTCACAGTTGTAACTAAAACGTTTTTTAATTCTTTTAACTTGTCAAAAGGTTAAAAACCCTAGTCCGTATTCAAGTTTAATTTGATACAATTAACGAATAAATATTTTAGTTACTTCAGCAATCAAATCTTGGATTACTTCCAACGATTTTACTATTTTATCGTGTCCAACTTCATTGTAATTTTTATTTTTAATAGATGGATGAAAATTTAAAAATTCTTTAAGATAGCTATAAGGCGCAACTTTATCTTTTTGATCATACGCTATCCAATGGTTAAGCTTTTGATTAATAGGATAAAAATTATTAAAGTTAAATGAAGAGGCTTGTAGTTGAAATTTTTCTTCAAAATCTTTGAAAAAACTATTTTGAATATTTTGTGAAACTTCGGCTGCATTCATGCTCATTTCAAAATTTTCTTTCAGTCTAATTAATGGTGCAATGCTGATTAGTAAGGAAGGAAAAAGCATCATTTCTTTCATAGCAATTAGATTTGCCATGGCACCCAAAGAATGGCCGATAATAATATCAGGTTTGCCAAAATGCTGAACAATTGCTTTGATCGCGGATACATACACTATTAAATTAGAAAGTTCTCCCTCCGAGCTTCCATTTCCAGGCGCATCAAAAGCAATAATTTCTACGTCTTTTAGGTTAGCAATCGCCGCAATCATTTCTGAGAAATCTACCGCTTTGGATCCCCAGCCATGCGTAATCAACACTTTATGCTTTCCGTTTCCCCACTTAAAACCGTTAAACTTTAAATCTTTACCGGTGAAAAATTCATCTGCAACACTTAAACTAAAAGGCGTTGCCGTAGATAAAAACTGTTCTTGTTGTAAGCGCAAAGGCATTTTTGGAGCATAGCAAATCAGCTGCCACAACAATTCATCCTGATCCTGAAAAGCAACGTTGGAATTTGCTTTAACCTGAGCAACAATTTGTTTCAACTTCTTCATAAAAACAAAATGAATTATTAAATAAAAATGTCATTAAATATTAAAAAAACGGGAATTACAGTTATTTAGGCTGATTTGCTTTTCAGGGTTTATACAGCTTATTTATTAAGAAAAATTGGTTTTCGGAACAATGCTTCTTTTACCATGCCTTTTTCAGAAACCACTATCCCAAAAAAACATCGATAAAAGAAGCATTGAATCACAAACTATTTCTGATAGATCTGATCCAGAAACAAATAACGGCTATGGTGCTGATCTTTTTCCTGCTGGGTTTGCAAACCAATATTCATGTATGGAAAATTAACGTTTTTATTGAGGGAAGGCCAGGCTGGCAAACTTCCGCTGTTTGGGTTACCGGTTTTTACAAAGTTGGCAAAGTATTGCAGCATGGTCTCGGATATTTTGTAATCTTCTGTTGTCCAAGCATATACTTTGTTTGTGGCCAGGTTTCCCATCGCATATTCAATCTCAAAAGCATGTGGCGCACCAACTGCGGCAACTGGTGCTTTAACAACAGCAGGAGCAGCGTTTTTAGTGATCCCGCCTGCCAAACCGGGTGTGGCGTTGGTAAATTCACTCGTCATTGGTGGTTTTGGTTTAGAAAAAATATACCGATAAGTTGGCTGTCCGCTGGTTTTGGCGTGTAGATCAAGCCATTTCCAAGTGCTGTAAACAATAAAGCGGTCGCTGGCCAAAGCGGTTGCTGATTGGATCACTTCTTCCTGCGTTTTGCCCGGATACAATTTCAAAACCGCATCGCTTTTCTCCGCATAAAGCTGTTTTAGTTTGTTTGCATAATTCTCCGGCGTTGGCGCGTCTCCGCCCAATAACGACTGATATTGCACTTCAGTAGAATTCCAGCCAGCCAGCAAGGGAACATGTGCTTGTTCGCCTGCCTCAAAAATTTTGACCGGCAGTTTCGGGAAGAAATAACCATCCACTGCAGCACTCACACTAAAAGCACCGGGCTGGGAAGCGGCATCCAACAGATCATTTGCAGACAAGGCCCGCAAAGCCGAAAGTGAAGTTGCATTTGCTTTTTGGGCGAAAGTAACACCTTTGTTTTCAGCTTGTTCTAACGAAACCGGAGCAGCAGTTGGGTTGATCATCGCACCACTTTCGCCAATGGCACCGGCAATCAGGTTTTTGGATAAAGGAGAAGCCATTTGCGCAAAAACTGAAATCGAACCGGCAGATTCTCCGGCAATCGTCACCCGTTTCGGGTCGCCGCCAAAAGCTTCAATATTTTGCTGCACCCATTTTAAAGCCGCATTTTGGTCCATCAAACCATAATTTCCGGAAGCGTGGTGCGGCGATTCTTTGGTGAGTTCCGGGTGCGCCAGAAACCCAAAAACGCCCAGCCGATAATTTACAGTGAGCGTAACGATGCCTTTTTTAGCCATACTTTCTCCGTCATACCGCGCTTCCGATCCGTCTCCGGCCACAAATCCTCCTCCAAAAAAATAAACCAGCACGGGCAGTTTTTCTTTGAAAGTTTTAGCTGGCGTCCACACATTTAAAAACAAACAATCCTCGCTCATGCCGGACGAGCGGAAAAGCATATCGCCAAAAATCTTTTTCTGCATGGCATTGGCACCAAAATGATCTGCTTTGCGCACATCAACCCAGTTTTCGGGCGGCTGCGGTTCTTTCCAGCGCAAATCGCCAACGGGAGCTTTGGCAAACGGAATGCCTTTGAAACTTCGGATGCCGGCAATTTCGGTTCCCTCCAAAATTCCGTTTCGAACTTTTACCTGTACAGGCGGTGCTTGAGGTGAATTATTTTGTGCGAATAAGGCAAGCGGCGCAAATTGTACGGCTGCCAGCAAAAGGTGAATGAGTTTCATATTATCAGGTTTTATTACTTAAATCAGGTTTAGGGCGATGCAGTAAGCGGATGCAAGATACCTATTGATGGCTTAATTAAAAAAGGTTGATAAAAGAAGCATCATTCAGCACTTTCCAGTATTAACAAAAACCAAAAGCCGGCAAAAAAGTTAAATAATCCAGTTTATCAATTTTAACACTTTAAAAAAAGGATGGATATGCTTATTCAAAAACCAATAGAAATCTGGGGCGGAATAGAAGCTACGATAAACCGGGTAGGAAATAATTATTTGGATCAATCTGAATATTCCGGGCATTATCAACGGGAAGAGGATATTGATTTGATTGCCTCGCTGGGCATCAAAATGCTCCGTTATCCTGTTTTGTGGGAAAAACATCAGCCTCAAAAAAATACGTTTATCGATTGGACTTTCACTGAAAAAAACCTACTTCGCTTAAAAGAATTAAAAGTTGAACCGATAGCCGGACTGGTGCACCATGGAAGCGGGCCAAAGTTTGTTAATTTTTTTGATGGCAGTTTTGAATCAGGCGTTGCAGCTTATGCCAAACTAGTTGCAGGCAAATTTCCCTGGTTGGAATATTACACGCCCATTAACGAACCGCTGACAACAGCGCGGTTTTGCGGTTTGTACGGCCATTGGTATCCGCATGAAAGCAACGAATACTGTTTTTATAAGATACTTTTAAGTGAATGCAAGGCAACGGTAATGGCCATGAAAGCAGTTAGGGAAATTAATCCTGATGCCAAACTCATCCAAACGGAAGATTTGGGAAAAGTTTACAGCACACCTTTATTACAATATCAGGCTGATTTTGAAAATGAACGCCGGTGGTTGTCTTACGATCTAATTACCGGAACTTTGACACCTGAAAAAACTATGTGGGGTTTTTTGCTGCATGTTGGCATTCGGGAAGAAGAATTACGGTATTTTCTCGAAAATAACTGCAAGCCGCACATTGCAGGCTTTAATTATTACATTACTTCCGAACGTTATTTGGATGAAAACCTGCATCGGTATCCCAACCATGTTCATGGTGGCAACGGCAGGCATAATTATGCTGATGTAGAAGTAGTTAGGGTGCCTTATACTAAGGAAACTGGTCCGCTTGTGCTGATTGGGGAAGCATGGAAACGGTTTGGCTTGCCCATAGCGATTACAGAATGCCATATCCATTGCACCCGCGAAGAGCAAATGCGCTGGTTTAATGATTTGTGGGAAACCTTGAATCAATTAAGAGCAGAAGGCATTGATATACGCGCCCTTACCGCATGGGCATTATTGGGAACCTATGGTTGGAACGCATTAGTAACCAAACCCCGGGGAGTGTATGAATCGGGGGTTTTTAATTTAAGATCGGGCAAACCCCGGCCAACAGCTATTGCCATGATGATGCAAAAACTGGCAAAAAACAACGTTTATGAGCACCCAGTATTAAAAGCAGATGGCTGGTGGAAACAGGAAAAGAGGATTGCCTATCCTGATCATTCGGTTTCGCATCATAAAAGCAGAAAGCTTATGCCGGAAACCCAGCCTCTTTTAATACTTGGAAATTTTGAAATGATCGGGACAGGGTTCAGCAAGATTTGCGAAGAGCGAAATATTCATTCCATCTTGCTGAGTAATATTGATTTAGATTTAAACAACAGAGAAACAATAGAAGAAATCATCCGAAAATTTAATCCATGGGCAATTGTAAACACAGCAGATTTTGTATCCGTAGAAAAAGCAGAAAAAAACCTTGAAGAATGCCTAAAAATCAACTGTGAAATACCAGTGCTTTTAGCCGAAGTATGTAAAAAGCATAGTATTAAACTACTTACTTTTTTTTCGGAAACGGTATTTGATGGCAGTAAAAATTCTGCTTACACAGAAAGTGGTTTTGTTGCAACCTTAAATGTATATAGCCAAAGCAAAGTTTTACTAAAAGAAAACATATTGAAAGCTAATCCTGAAAGCTTAATTATCCGTACCGGTTCTTGTTTCAGTTGTTGGGAAAATACCAGCCTGGTATCCGCCATTTTTAACCTGCTAAAAGAAGCACGGCCAATTACCGTTGCACGCGATTTGTTTTTTTCGCTTACTTATATTCCCGATCTGGTTCACGAAAGCCTGAACATGCTGCTGGATAATGAATGCGGTATTTTCCACGTGGCCAATACCGGAAATACAACTGTTGCCGCATTGGCCCGCACAATAGCCGAACTTGCTTGGTTGGATAATTCGATGATTAAAGAAGTACCGGCAAACCAATCAAAGCAAGCCGTTCTGTTGCCACAAAATGCAGTTTTGCAAAGCGAAAAAGAAATACATTTGCCCGCTTTTGAAAGCGCGCTTCGGCATTATTTAGACGTTATCAGCCACACCGAACCAATAGAAGAAATTACAGTATGATAGGATTCCATTAAAACAATGACAACTGTATCGGTTTAATAACTGCATTTTCCTTTTCAGAATCCGTAGTAAACGAACAATCAATATGATAAACTTTGGATTCCTGATGTCGGGAAGCCACAATAATCTCTGTTGCGCCAGCTTCCGCTGCAAACAACCGCTGCACCAGTTCCGGGCAATTATTGTCTTTTGACAAATGCGACAACAATAAATGGCTCATAAAAGAAGCACGGTGATCTGCAAAAACCCGCAAAGTCTGCGCGTTGGACAAGTGGCCTTTACCACCACGGATTCGGTTTTTAAGATGATATGGATAGCGGCCTTTCATCAGCATTTCATCATCATAATTTGCCTCCATAAAAACAGCATGGCACTGTTTAAAGTACTGAATCACGTTTTTACAAGCCGAACCAATATCCGTGAAAACGCCAACATTGATATAGTTGCAAGTGATAACGAAACTATGCGGATCGGCAGCATCATGCAGCTTAGAAAAAGCCTTAATCTGCAAATCGCCAATTTGAATCGTTTCTTCGGTTAAAAACGGTTTTTGCAGATGCGTTTCTAATTGCAGCCGACTACATAAATGGGTTTTGGGGCTGATATAAACCGGCAACTGATACTTTCGGGAAAGCACTTCTACACCACGGATATGATCAGCATGTTCGTGCGAAATAAAAATTGCTTTCACTTTTTGCAGTGACAAACCAAGCCGCTTCATCCGTTTTTCGGTTTCTAAGCAGGAAATCCCAGCATCCACCAAAACAGCTTCCTGCTGGTTGCCTACATAGTAGCAGTTGCCGTTGCTCCCGGAATTTAATGAGGCAATAAATAGAGACATTTAACTGCAAAGTAAACTGTTTTTCGAGGATTTTTTCAAGAAACATAATTGTATAACGATAAAAACCTGTTGAAATTCCTTCGTGGCTATTTTGGCTAAAGCCATATTTAACCTGCATACAACCCACGGCCTGAAGGCCGTGGCAACCTGATAGGGTGATTATAGGGCTTCAATTGCCACGGCCTTCAGGCCGTGGGCAAGGGCAAAAAGTAACAGGCTTTAGCCAAAAACAAAAAATACAGGATGCCATTAAAACCTATCAGATACCTGCAATTTTCAAGGTACTAAACACAAACACTGTTTTTTGTGGGATAAAAGAAGCACTATTTTCTGGAAGTTGTTTAAACAGATTTTAAGATTATACCTCCGTTTGATATATTGTTTTTATCGATGTATTTTCCCGGAAAACTAAAAAAACGGATCCCGAAAAAAAATCAAGCCGGGTTTTGCAAAAAAATCCTGCACAGCATTTCATATAGTTCCGGGTGCTTTTGGCGGAGCTTTTCCGGTTTTTCAAAAAAATATTCTGATACGACGGCAAAAAACTCGGCTTCATTAGTGGTGGCATAAGGATCAATGTTAGATTTTCTGGCTTCGATTTTTTTAATCTCACTGTGGATCATTTTTATCCAGGGAGCTGTATATTCATGCGGCATCAGCTGCTCCGGCAGCCCATCTGTTGCACCGTCCTGGTTATCCAACAGGTGTACAAACTCATGGATGGCTGTGTTGCCTGCGCCGGCAGATGCGGAAAATCCGGCCCGTAAAGCTGCTTTCGACAGCAACATTTGCCCGTTCATAAAACCGCCGCCTACCATCCCGGCAATTTCGCGATTGCCGCCTTCAAACTGGAAATCATTGTTAAAAGTATCAGGATAAAGGATGATGCTGGTGAGGTTTGGATAATGCCAATCTGTAAAACCAAAAATCGGGATGATGGCACTGGCCGCGATCAGTACGCGGTCCAGATCATCTACATCCGTGCCAACACCTTCAATGCCAGTAGTTTGCAAAAAGTTTTCTATGGCCAAAACAAAACGGGTTTGTGCTTCCGGTTTTAATTTTTGGTAATAGGCCACATGTTGCTGCAACAGATTTTTATAATCCGCTTCTACAATAGGATTGGCTGGCTGGGTTGGCTTTTTTCTGAAAAAAACCATATATACAACAACGGCCAAGGCAATGATTACGACGATCCAATAAAACATGATTTGAATTTTAGATAGTTAAAAGAAGCATGGATTGAAATGCCAGCTATTAAAGATTACCAACCGGTTTTTGTTTAGCGGATTAATTACAAGATGGGCTTTTTTGCATCATCTGCTTTTTTGTTTCTGGATAAATCACTGATCGGTAGCTACCGCAACTGTCATTTCATTTTCAATTAACAAGGGGAAAAGGCTTTTATCAATCGATCGATTAAAAATAGTATTAGCTTTAAACCATCAACATTTTTACATGAAAAACGCTTACATTTTTTTGGTTGCTTTTGCTTTGATTTTCACCGGATGCAACCAAACGCCCGGCAATCATACCACTAAAAAAAGCAAAAAAAGGCAGCCTATCAACTACGCCAATTATGTCATCGAAATCATTACTTATAAAATAAAAAAAGGCATCCAACAAGCTGAATACACACGTTTGGATTCTATGGTACAGCAACGATACACACAAAAACAACCTGGTTTTATCAGCAAGGAAAGCGGTAAAGACCAGCAAGGCAACTGGCTGGTGGTTTTATCGTGGGATAATGTTGCGCACGCCGATGCAGATCAGAAAGCATTAAGAATTAACCCTTTATGGGAAAGTGTGCAGCAAATAATAGATACTGCTACGATTGATAGAAAGCAGTTTTTTGTTAAAGATGACCACAGCAGCTCGTTGAAAGATCGAAAACCATACGTGATTGAGCTGGCTACTTTCAAAGAAAAACCCCAAGTACAGCGCGATACATTTGAAAAAAGAGATTTGCAGGTGGAAGCTGATTATATAAGCAGGCAAACCGGATATATTACCCGAAGAATCGGAACGGCAGAAAATGGCCAACGCCTGATGATGATTTTCTGGAAAACCCTTGCCGATTCAGATGCCAGTATGAAAGAGTTTCAAAAAGATCAATCCGTGGCTGATTACAATAAAATGATCGATTGGAAATCCGTAGAAATGAAACGTTTTCAGGCAGTTGACTAATGCTGTTTTTACTTGCATAAAAACAGGATCAGCCTGTGTCCAAATTAATAACATGCTTACAGATTGATCACACTGTTGGTTGTACCAAATTCATTCCAGCTTTGTTCTGCTTCCGGCTCGGTAGCCCAATCGGTGCCATTTACCAGATATTTAAACTCTTGCTTAGAATAGATCGGCAAAGAAACCTCGGCCACAAAAGAACCGTCTTTTTTCTTTGCCATTTCTATCGGTGTTTGCCAATCGTTGTTCAAACCAAATAATTCTACTTTTTCTGCCAAAGCACCATTGTAGCTGAACTTTACTTTGCAAACTTTTTTAGTTTTTAAATAAGTTGATTGTATCATTTTCTGTGATGTAGTTTATGCGAATATAATCAGGATTGTATGTTTCAAGCATTTATTTTTTGTAACAATGTATACCGCAAAACAAAAAAAGCTATCCAAAACCGGATAGCTAATTTTAAAAACACAGTTAAAGACAATTGCTGATGGGTTAAATTTTTCTCGGTGGCAGATCAAAAGCCACGGCATTGTGATCAAAATGTCCTTTGTGCGCGCCATCGCAAAACGGTTTATTGGCCGATAACCCGCAACGGCAAACGGAAACTATTGTCCGCCCCTGCAAGCCGTAATTGTTGCCTTGCATATCCACGATTTCAAAATCGCCTTCTATTTTTACAGAACCATTGTTGTTGATGGTTAATTTTGTTGCTGCCATTTTTTATTTTCTTTTGATTAGCAAAGGTAAGGATTGGCTATAAAGTATTACAATTTTATGCCTGTAAAAGAAGCATCCTTTGTTCTGCTGCTAAATATTTCTCGTTTATCTTTGCTTTGTCACAAAAAAATCAACATGAATATCTCCTACAGCATCTTTGAAACAGAATTTAAAGTCAGGCCGGACGATATTGATATGTTTCAGCATGTGCACAACAGCAAATATTTTGATTACGTGCTGGCTGCCCGCTATGATCAGATGGAAAGGTTTTACGGGATGCCAATGGAACAGTTTATGAGCCGGGGTTTTGGCTGGGTGGTGCGCACGGCTTATGTGGACTACAAACGGGCTTTGGGTATGGGCGATGAATTTACGGTACGCACCGGGATCGAAAGTTTTGCGGACAAAGGTTGCCGCGTTCAGTTTGAGATCATCAACAAAAAAACCAAAAAAATTTGCTGCGACGGCTGGTTTGATTATGTCCTGATTGATATCGCCACCGGCCGCGGCGTAAAAGTTAGCGCGGAAATGATTGAAAAATATACGATTTGAGGTACGAGCAACAAGGCTCATATCTCAAACCCTTTTTCCTTTCACCTTTATCCAATTACTACGTTTTCTGTCGAAACCAAAAAGCTGCAAGCATGTAAGTCCAAAAACTTTTTCTCGTCCGGGCGAATGGTTGTCATGTAACTTTCAGCAGTAAAAACCTTGGCGATATCTTCTACCGTATCAAACCAAAGTTCGGTAATACCATCATAAATGGGTGTCGGCAAACCAGGCATCGCTACCTGAAACGAATAGCATTGTACATAGCGGCGGACATATTGCTGCACTTCCGGCAGCGAAGTAAACAATGGTGCATGGTTGTTTTTGTGATATGACACATAATCTTCGTGGCTTAAATCTTTCCGCCTTACCAGCAGAATTGTAAATTTTATCATGATTTGAATTTTTAGATTGATTAAACAAAAGTCATCCTAATTAATTCATTTTAAATTAGTTGTGCTTTTGATTCTTCAAAGATAAAGCAAAGCAACCCTGCAAAACGTTGACTATAGTTAAGTATAAAAATTATTTTTTGAACAGCCTTTTTCTGATACGGCTCAAGGATTCTGGCTTGATGCCCAAATAAGAGGAAAGATGGAAATTTGAAACTTGGTTAAATAATTCAGGCTGCGTTTCCAAAAGTTTTTCGTAGCGCTGTTTAGGTGTTAAAAACTGCATCATTTCTACCCGAGCATTCATTTGTTGATACACTTGCTCGGCCATCAGCCGGCCAAAATGCTCCCAGTTACGCGATTGCTGATACATCATTTGCACATCTCCATGTTTAAAAGCCAAAACCTGTGCGTCCTGCATAGCCTGCCAATAATACCCGGATGGTTTTTGTGTCAAAAAACTTTGGAAATCAACCAAAAAATTACCTTCGCCGGTAAAACGATAATTGATCTGGTTGCCTTTTGGGTCGACATAATACATCCTGAAAAAGCCTTTTTCCAGGAAAAATATATGTTTGCATATTTGTCCCTGCTCCAGCAAATATTCGCCTTTTTTTACCTGCATTGCCAAAGTTATCTTATCTAACAGTTCAAAATCCGTTGCAGACATCGGAACCATAGCATTAACCAAAGACCTTAGCGCGTTCATTAATTTTAGCAGAAGTTTTTTATTGGATACATCAATACAATCCGTTAAAAACCTTGTTGTTTTATTGTAGATGCTTCTTTTATCAGGTAAAAATTCTTGTCTTTTTACCTCTTATAATTCACCTTTCCGCCTTTTACCTCAAACTTTCCTCGATCAAATCTCCATAAAACCCGCTCAAATCCATTCCGGCGGCACGAACTTGTTGCGGGATTAAGCTATTGGCCGATTGCCCCGGCGTGGTATTGATTTCAATAAAATAAAAATCATCAGTTTGGTCTTCCAGGATAAAATCGATGCGCGTCATGCCTTTACAATTTAGCAAACGGTATGCTTCTTTTACCACCCTTTTTATGCGCTCGTTTTGGCTTGGGCTGAGGATGGCCGGCGTAATTTCCTGCGAAATGCCTGGCGTATATTTAGCTTCGTAATCAAAAAATTCTTTGGAACTGATGATTTCTGTGGCGGGCAAAACGATAATTTCCGTTCCGAATTTGACAATGCCGATACTAAATTCCCGGCCTTGAATAAATTCTTCCACCAAAACCTGTTCGTCCTCAGCAAAAGCCTTGTTCAAAGCTTCCGGCAATACTTCTTTTGTGTTCACTTTGGACATGCCCACACTGCTGCCGCCATTATTTGGTTTGATGAACAAGGGCAACTTTAGATGCGCAATCTGTTCTTCAATTGTTTCTTTATCTTGTTTAAAAACCTGTACCGAACCTGCCACATACAAACCTTCAATGCCTTGAACTACCGCTTTGGTATAAGCCTTGTTCATGGTAATGGCTGAGGTTGCCGCGTCACAATTATTGTACGGAATTCCCAGCATATCCAGATAACCCTGCATCTTGCCGTCTTCGCCCGGCGTGCCATGGATGGTGATGAAAGCGGCATCAAACCGAATTTTTTTTCCGTTGACCGTCAGGCTAAAATCGTTTCTATCAACCTCAATTTTCTCACCGTTGGCGGCAGTATAAAACCAGCTGTTGCGGCTCACCAAAATGGTATAAACCTTGTACTTTTCCGGGTTTAAATTGGAGAAAATATTGCGCGCACTATTAATCGAAACTTCATATTCTCCGGAGTAACCTCCGGCCAGCAGGGCGATATTTCTGGTCTTCATGAGCCAAAGATAACCGAAAAAAGCTGGTGTAAAAGAAGCATCAGGAGGAATAGTTTTATCAGAATTTACAGAATTTAAAAATAAAATTCACAGAATCAACCTCAATCTTTCAGAATATTACGCAAAGCACAAAAATTTTAAACAGGTTTTGATTATGTTTGAATCAACAAAAAAACCAAAGCTGATGCTTACAACTACCTGTAAATGAGTTCTTTTTTCGCTTACCTCAAAAGTAGATCTTTTATTACCAACCTTTTTTTGGCAGCCCTGACCGTTCTCGTTGTCGTATTGATCATCGTTTTCAGCCTGAATTATTACACGCGCCACGGCAGCGGCATCCCGGTGCCAAAACTAATCGGGATGCAAGTCAGCCGCGCTTCTGCCCTGCTGGACGAGCAAGGTTTTGAATATAAAATTGATTCGGTTTACCTACCCGATAAGGAACCGGGAACGGTAGTGCAGCAAGACCCTGACCCAACAACTAACGTAAAAGAAAACCGAACGATTTATCTGACAGTCATTACCAAACTCGCCCCAAATGTGGGTTTGCCAGACTTGGAAAATACCACTTTTCGCGAAGCAACAGCCACCATTTCCAACGCTGGTTTGAAGCTGGGTGATACCACTTACCGCTCGGATATTGCTTTAAACCATGTTTTGGAAGTCCGTTTTGCCGGAGAAAAAATTAAAGCCGGTGCCAAATTGCCAAAAGGTTCGCGCGTTGATCTGGTTTTGGGCGATGGAAAAGGTGCTAGCGAAGTGGATATTCCGGATTTGACCAATCAGGAACTGGACGCAGCAAAATTTGCCATCAGTGGTGCCGGGCTGACAGTTGGAACGATCACTTATGAAGGTACAATTACGGATTCGACCAAAGTTATGGTGAAATCGCAAATGCCGATGAAAACAGATTCGACCACCAAAACCAGTATCGGGACAAGGATCAACCTAACGGTTTCTCAAGCAAATTGAAACAATGCAACCTGAAATCCAAGTGCAAATGCTTCTTTTACGCCTTAAAAATCAGGAAAAATTTACCAACATACACAACTTGAAATTGGCTTGCTGGCCTTGAACAAAATCCATTAAATTTATTTTAATATGTCTGAAAAAAACACCCGGAAACCCAAGTATTTATTTGCACTGAGTATCCTGATCTTATTATTGCTGGCCTTTACTTTTTTCAATTATTACATGAAATATTATGGGCCTAATGTAACTGATAATCAAGATTTTCTGTACATTAAAACCGGTTCCGGCTTTGCAGATGTTTTGAAAACAGTTGAGCAGCAAGGCATTGTAAAAGACACAACTTCTTTTATACAGGTTGCTTACAGCGAGAAATATGAGAACCGCGTGAAGCCCGGCAAATATCGTTTGAACAAAGGCATGGGCAACAAAAAACTGATCCGGATGCTGGCTTTGGGCGAACAGGAACCTGTAAAAATAGCTTTCCAAAACGTGCGGCTGAAAGAAACTTTTGCCGGAATGGTGGGCAAAAAACTGGAAGCGGATTCAACATCCATTATTCATTTGCTGGATTCTGCAGCGTATTTAAAGCCCTTTGGTTTTACGCCGAATGATGTTTATGTGGTGTTTATGCCCAATTCCTACAAAATGTACTGGAATGTTTCTGCAGAGAAATTTTTCGGCCGAATGAATGATGAATACCAAAAATTTTGGACGCCAGAACGAAAAGAGCAGGCTAAAGCCGCCGGTTTAACACCCGTTCAGGTAAGTATTTTAGCTTCCATTGTGGATGCTGAAGCTTCGCACGATAACGAAATGCCTGAAATTGCCGGCTTGTATTTAAACCGCCTCAACCGCGGCATGAAACTGGAAGCTGACCCGACGGTGATTTTTGCCCTGAAAGATTTCACCATAAAAAGAGTATTGAACAAATACTTAGTTTTCAATTCGCCTTACAACACTTATCTGAATACAGGTTTGCCGCCGGGACCGATCATGATGCCTTCGGTAAATGCGGTGAAAGCAGTTTTAAATTATAAAAAGCACAATTATATTTACATGTGTGCCAAGGAGGATTTTTCGGGTTACCATAATTTTGCAACCAACATGGCCGATCACTTAGTAAATGCACACAAGTTTCAGCAGGCATTGAATGACCGCAATATCAAACGCTGATGTTCACGCACACCACCAAAATCCGCGTCCGCTACGGCGAAACCGACCAAATGGGCTATATGTATTACGGCAATTATGCGGAGTTTTACGAAGTTGGCCGGGTGGAAATGCTACGTAGTTTGGGCATGACATATAGCGGAATGGAAGCCGACGGGATTATCATGCCGGTGCTGGAAATGAAATGCAAATACCTGAAACCGGCTTTGTACGATGAGGAAATCAGCATTAAAGTGATTATGGAAAAAATGCCCGGCATTCGCATTCATTTTTTGTACGAACTGTACAACGAGAAGCAGGAACTGATCCACATCGGCGAAACACTTTTGGTTTTTATCAACCGGAAAACAAACCGGCCCTGCCTGCCTGCTGCCAAATTTTTGGAACGTTTAAAACCATTTTTCGTATAGATTTGCTGCATGTTCTGGCTGCACGGTTTTCTGCTTCGTTTTAAGTTTTACGAGTATTTTTTGAACTGGACCAAGGTGCTCATCCTGCCCGGTTTCCACTCGCTCCCACTCTATACTATCGGAGCGTTTTTCTTTGGCGAGATCAAGAAAGAATCACTCGTAAACAAAGCATCTGCCCTGGCCTACAACCTGATGCTGGCCATTTTTCCGGGTATTATTTTTTTATTTACGCTGATTCCGTATATCCCGATCAAGCATTTTCAGGATAAATTATTGTCGGTTTTGGCTACGGTTATGCCTACCAATGCCTTTTTGGCTTTTCAGGGGACAATTGTGGACATTATCAAAAACCAGAACGGCGAACTGTTGTCATTCGGCTTCATTTCGGCGGTATTTTTTGCAACAAATGGTGTGAGCAATCTGATGGCCGCTTTCAATAAATCGGTTTTAACCAAAGAAACGCGCAGCTGGATTCATCGCCGCTGGATTGCTTTGATCTTAACGCTGCTTATTGTTTTTGCTTTTATTTTTGGTATTTCCATCATGATTTTAGGACAAACGATCATCACTTCTGTCAAGCATCAATTACACAGCAGCGGAACTTTTTGGGTTTTTATGATCACCATCACCCGCTGGATCATGGTGATTTTGCTGTTTTTCGTAACCGTTTCTATTTTGTACCGATATGCACCGGCCCATGCCCAAAAGTGGAAATTTTTGAGTACCGGTTCTATCCTGGCTACTATTTTGGCGGTGCTGGCCTCGCTGGTTTTCAGTTATTATATCAATCATTTTTCGTCCTACAACAAGATTTATGGTTCTATTGGGACGTTGATTGTTACGATGATCTGGTTGTATCTCAACTCGCTGATTGTTTTGCTTGGGTTTGAGCTGAATGCCAGTATCGATTTATCTAAACAAAGCATCCAGATTGTGCAGCCCAGTTTCAACAGTTTAAAACCTAAAAAAGAGGTGATAAAAGAAGCATCGCCCAAAACGGGAATGAACAATTTTCGGCGGAGTTGAGGTTGTAAGTTTTTAATTGTCATGCCGAATTTGTTTCGGTATCTTATCAGAAAGGTTCAATCTTGTTTCCTATTTCGAAGATTCTGAAACAAATTCAGGATGACAAGCACAACCTAAACAAACTGAATACTTTTTTTATCACCTAAATTTTGGCCAAAGCAGATTTTAGTTTGATGATGTGCAGGAAGTTGAACAAAGGTATTACCTGATAACCAACATCAATATAGGTTGTAGTTTAACGCAGCGTCGCCCTAATTTACGAAGGGCAGAATAAATGTTTTTACAGTTAAAATACCCCGATTATACTTAAAAACATTTTTGTAAAATTGTAAGCAAAACCAATCTCAGCCATATTATCATGTACAAATCATCTCTGTTGATACTGTTTTTATCGGTCTTTTTTTCGTGTGCAGAAGCGCAAAATAAGCTTATTAAATTTGACGATCAACGCATTACTTATTCTGGCAGAACGGGTTTTAAAGCCGATGCCGCCGAACTTTCCTGGCCGGGCGCATCTGTCAAAATCAATTTTACCGGATTTGGCATGGCTGTGGTTTTGAAAGATCAGGACACTTCCAATTATTACAATGTGATTTTAGATGGAAAAGTTATTTCCAAAATTCACCCAGATACTTCGCGCAAAAGTTATGTTTTAGCATCTGGTTTATCCGCAGGAAAACATACTTTGGAATTATTCAAACGAACGGAATGGGACAAAGGCAAAACCTGGCTCTACGGTTTTATGCCGATAAAAGAAGCATCGCTCCTGCCCGCTTCCAAACCACAGAAACGTAAAATTGAGTTTTATGGCAATTCCATCACTTGCGGCTATGCAACCGAAGATTATAAAAACGATTCTTCCATCGGCTATTTTGAAAACAATTATTTGAGTTATGCGGCCATCACGGCTCGCCATTTTGATGCGCAATATTCTTGCATTGCCAAAAGCGGCATCGGGATGCTGATCAGCTGGTTTCCGCTGGTGATGCCGGAAATGTACGATCGTTTGGATGCCACCGATTCCACCAGCAAATGGGATTTTGCCAAATATACGCCCGATCTGGTGGTGATCAACATGTTTCAAAATGATGCCTGGCTTACCCAAAAACCGGATTATCCGGAATTTCAACATCGCTTTGGCACCAAAGCACCTTCCGCAGATACCATCGTGCTGACCTACAAAAAATTCGTACAAAACATCCGCAGTAAATATCCCAAAGCGCAGATAATCTGTACTTTAGGCAGCATGGATGCCACGCAAAAAGGCTCGCCCTGGCCGGGTTATATTGTTAAAGCCGTACAGGAATTGAACGACCGCAAAATTTATACGCACTTTTTCCCTTTCAAAAACACGCCGGGCCATCCGAAAGTTACCGAGCAAAAGATTATGGCGGACGATCTGATCGCTTTTATTGAGCAGACGATTAAGTGGTGAGTTTGCTTAGGGTTCATGGTTTATAGCTCCTAGCTTTGTCCTATCAACTATAAACCATGAACCATGAACTATCAACTATGAACTATGAACTATGAACCAATTTAAAAACTTTATCATGGACAAACTTACTTCCCGCCGAAATTTTATCAAAACCAGTTCTATATAAATAATTTTTAGTTGAAGTTTTAGTTAGCTTAGAAACATCGGTACTGTTTTGAAATATATGATAACTATAAAATCAATATATTAAAAATAATATGCTGTTTCTACCTATAAAAAATTGAAAACGTCTGACTTGATTTATATGATTTTTTGGCCGCACCAAAGCATCATATATTTCAAAATACAGCTGTGGATTTAAATTATAGGTTGTAAAAGAAGCAAAGCCGAAACCCAATCTTCTGTGCTCCACTTCACTGTAAATGTTTTCATAGATATTTTATGAACAGGTAGTTCTGTTTCGCCTTATGCAATCAATGGCTTGTTGGTGGATGATCGATTTACAGGGTTTGAAAAATTCATTTAATTTTGGAAGAGTACATTTCAAGTCATGATTCGTCAGCTTTATAAAATAGTTATTGCTTTTTTTAACAAGCAGCACTTATAAAATAATATCTTATCCATTCAAACGCAGTTTGAATATTATACGTAGTTTTGTTAGGATGTTAAAAATAAACCAATTAATAAATAAATAATATGAGCACAAAAAGCACATTGTTCAAATTAGTATCGATCACAGCGATTTCGATCTTATTTTTTGCGTGTAAAAAAGGGAGTTCTTCTGACCCTGTAAGTACTAACGTTAACCCTACTGGCACAAACGGTACCCCTAGTGCTTGGGCAAGACAGTTTACGGATGACTTCAACGATACAACAAGTTTCAAAAATTGGATGCGTACGAACCGCGCTGATTACAACTCAAGTATTTGCAATTACCAGTCTTCCAATCCAACTATCGCTAACTACGATTCAAAAAATGTGCTTGTGCTTACAGCTAGCGGGTCTGGCAGTAATTATACCTCCGGACATGTAAAATCCAACTATTCATTCAAACCTGCAAATAATGAACAGTACCGGGTTAGCGCACAAATAAAACTGATAGCTTTGAATGGGTCCAATTATGTAGATTTTACCCAAACCTACGGTGCATGGCCCGCTTTCTGGACTATACAAGAAACAAATTGGCCAACCAATGGTGAAATTGATATGATGGAAGCTTACTCTTTTGGTACCTATGCCAATTATGCCAGTAACCTTTTTTATGGTACTGCAACCGGGACTAATCAGTTAGGTAGCACATGTCAAAAGCCTTATAGCGTAAGCGCAGGATGGCACATGTATGATGAGTACTGGAAAAATCAAAACGGAGCCATTACTATCACCATTCAGCTTGATGGGGTTACTGTTTCAACCTATACCAATGCAATCAATGGTAATCTGCACCTGGAAAACTTTGGCCCTCATAATATTATCCTGAATCTGAATGTAGGATCGAACAGCAATGTAGGTATTTTTAATAATAGTTCTATTAAACTATTTACCAAAACTATGATGTGGGTTGATTACGTTACCGTTGATAAACAAACTTTATAAACAATAGATTTTGTAGTAAAATTGCTCAGGTTAAATCTAATTGTGAAAATTCTATTTAAAAAACAATCTCGTAAAATTTACATTAATGTTTTAAAATGTATGATGACTATAAAGCTGATATATTAATAAAAATAATATACTGTTTTTACTCATGCAAAATGCAAAAAATGAAATTGGTCTATTTGCTTTTTTCGATTAAATTAAACTATTATACATTTTAGAACACAGCCACTTTTTTAAACAAGCAGCACCTATAAAATAATATCTTATCCATCCAAATACAGTTTAAATATTATATGTACATTTATTAAATTGTTAAAAAGTAAACCAATTAATAAATAAATAGTATGAGCACAAAAAGTACATTATTCAAATTAGTATCGATTACAGCGATTCCAATCTTATTTTTTGCATGCAAAAAAGGAGGTTTTTCTGACCCTGTAAGCAGTACCGTTAACATTGCTGGCATAAACAGTACTAGTTCGTTAGCTGCTAGTGCCTGGGTAAGACAGTTTACGGATGACTTTAACGATGCATCAAGTTTCAATAATTGGACGCGTACGAACCGCGCCGATTACAACTCAAGTATTTGCAATTATCTGTCTTCTGATCCAACTATCGCCAACTATGATTCTCGCAATGTCCTTGTGCTTACAGCTAGCGGGTCTGGCAGTAATTATACTTCCGGACATGTAAAATCCAACTATTCATTCAAACCGGCAAATAACGAACAGTACCGGGTTAGCGCACAAATAAAACTGGTAGCTTTGAACGGTTCCACTTATATGGATTTTACCCAAACCTATGGTGCATGGCCCGCTTTCTGGACTGTACAGGAAACAAATTGGCCAACTCACGGTGAAATTGATATAATGGAAGGCTACTCTTTTGGTACCTATGCCAATTATGCAAGTAACCTTTTTTATGGTGCAGTAAGCGGGACCAATCAATTAGGCAGCACATGTCAAAAGCCTTATAGTGTAAGTGCAGGATGGCACATGTATGATGAGTACTGGAAAAATCAAAACGGAGTCGTTACGCTCACCATTCAGCTTGATGGTGTTACAGTTTCAACTTATACCAATTCAATCAATGGTAATCTACACCTGGAAAACTTTGGTCCGCATAATATTATCTTGAATTTGGCCGTAGGATCGAATAGCAACATAGGTATTTTTAATAATAGTTCCATTAAACTATTTACTAAAACTATGATGTGGGTTGACTACGTTACTGTTGATAAACAAACTTTATAAACAACAGCTTTTTTGCAGCAAGATTGCTAAGGCTAAATCAAACTATAAAGAGCCTGTTTAAATTAAAGCTATAGAAACCTGCAATGCTTCTTTTATGCCTACAATTTTGGCGTTTAATTATTATACCGACACAATAATTATAATGAACTAATGATTTTTAGGTAATAAAAGAAGCATATAAAAAGCTTAAACAAATTTTAAAAAGGCTTGAATTTATTCAAGCCTTTTTTTCTTTATCAATTCTATTATTAATTTCTTGTGGTCTTCCTACCCTGATAACAGATAACTCGTCTATCATACTTTGTTGGTGTATGTTGCCGTCCAGTTTTGTCGAAGACAGGTTCAGGTGTTTATAGGTTCGCATTTAACAAATTTGTCCATACCCGTTTACACGATCCGTCCTTCGGCCATTTGTCAAAATAATAGCAAACACTTTGCCAGCTCATTCTCACTTATATTCGTGAATTTCCTCGCCGGCAACTTATGTCAATGGTAGTTTGTGTTTAACCTGTGAAATACAGCTATCACAACATAGAAAATAGGGATTTGAGCTTTAAAACCTCTTCTTCCCAACACTTAAAGATAAAAACAGTATCAGTGTCTGATTTAATCTTAAATTTCAACTCCTATCTAATCACCGTAATACTTCCCGATCTAACCACACGTTCCTTGCGGTAAGTATCTGATCCTTCTAAAACCCAATAATAAGCACCGGCCGGGATTTTGCTTCCGCCGAAAGTGCCGTCCCAAAAGTTGCTGAGCTGTTTGGCTTCAAAAACCTGCTGTCCGTAGCGGTTAAAAATTTTGAAATAAGTTACTTGCAGCGCACCCTCATAACTAATGGTGAACAAATCATTGGTGCCGTCGCCATTTGGCGTGAAAGTATTGGGGGCAATAATTTTGACGAAAGGCGGCGGATTAACCGTTACCAAAACAGGCAAAACCGTACTGCAACCGGCTTTATTGCTGGCTTTGATGTAGTACGTTCCGGTTTTTGTTATGGAGGTAAAATTATCCAAAGTTAGAGTTGTTGCTGCATCTTTCCAGTAGGAATAAATCAGACTATCATTTGGATGCGTAGTTGTTAAATCTACAACTGCCGGAAATACCACAGGCAAAGGATTATTCAGAGTGAAAACCGGAAGCGGAAAAACTATTACCGTAACAGGCAAAATAGTAGCGCAACCTGCAATGTTTGCTGCTTTGATGTAGTAAGTTCCGCTTTTAGTAATTGCTTGCGGGGAAGCTAAAATCTGGCTGGTACTGGCATCACTGTAATAAGAAAATGTTAGGTTTGGATCGCTGCCAGTAGTAACAGCAGTGCTGGTTAAATCTACAAAGGAACATGCCGAAATATTTTGAACGACAAGATTCGGCTTTTTCCCGATCAGCACATTTACCGGAACAATGGACGAACAGCCAATGGTATTTGTCCCTTTGAGATAGTAAGTTCCGGTTGAATCTACCTGTTGCGGCGCAGCTAAAGGAATTGTCGCTTTGGCATCTTTCCAATAAGTATAAGTTAAGGTTGAATTGGTTCCGGCAGTAATTTTGGCCTGTGTGAGGTCAACCTTATCCGGAAAACAAACTGGGTCCGGGTTCGCAATGATGATGGAAGGTGTTTGCAGTAACCGGACGAAAACCGGTTTAATATCCGTGCAACCGCCTGCATTTTCTGCCTTGATATAATAGGTTCCGCTGGTGGTGATGTTTGTTGGATCAGGAACGAAATTTTGGGCATCAGGATCCATGAAATAAGAAAACATGAGGTTTGGACTGCTACCTTCCGTTATACTATTTGTTTTCAGACTGATACCCGACATGCAACCCACAATCGTATCCTGAACTTTCAACGTCAGCACATCATTCAAAGCATGAATGGTGGTATAAAGTGTATCCTCACAGCCTAAACCCGGAAAAGGCACAATACGCAAAGCATAATGCGTGCCATCCGGTGGTGCGGGAGAAACAGTTAAGATATTACTTGTGCCCAGCACTTTAGAAAAATCATTATTGTAGTACCAATAGTATTCTTTAAAGCCGGCCGGTGCACTCATTTTTAAAACACTTGTTCCGGCGCAATATGTATTTCCGGTGATTGGCGAAGTGCAGTTTTCGTTTACATCGATGTAAGCATAACCGAAATGGCCGCCACGCGTGCAATCATTTGTGGTAAATTCTAGCCGGAGTGTTTTCCCGGCATAGCCAAAAAGGTTGATGGTGATGGGTGCCCAGGGTTTATAAAACACACTACCGCCATAATTAGATTGCTGGAAGCCCGGCAATCCTGAGGAAGCAACAAATTCAAAAGAACCACAACTAATGTACTGGTTGGATGCCACATCAAAAACCCGCGCCGTAAACTTAGGCTGCTCATAATCAGCATGGTCAGGATTTTGAAAAACAACCGCATAATTGTAAATGATGCTATACGTTTGGTTATTTGGGACAGTAAAAGTATAACTTACCCTTTCTGCCTGTGCTCCCGTACCGTCATTGCCCAACTTTAGTGAGTATAAACTTCCGTTTGGGCAAGTAACCGGAAACTGGCCGTAAGGGTCAAGCTGATTGAGTGCGTATCTGAAAATAGTGTGTCTGCCGGCAACTGGTAGCGATGGTGCAACAGAAACATCGCCGGCCCTGGAAATATTGCCGATGTAACATTGCCAGTTTTTTAAAGTGCCGTTTTCAAAACCGATATTCTCCGGACAGGTCTGCGCCTGTACTTTTATCAGCATGAAAAAAAATATGATGATTAAGATGCTGTAAAATTTCATCCTGCAAAACGTTCTGACTATTTTATTTAAGGATTGTGAGACTGTTATCGGTATTGATAAATCTAACGCTATTAATTGAAAAACGAAATAATATTTAGTGCCTGTTTAAAATTTATTCAAATTTATTTCTATGCTTCTTTTATCACCTAAAAATCATTAAGGTTTTATACTTCAGCATTTGTTTTGAAAACAGATTTATAGTGATAAAAGAAGCATTACTATTTTTCTGATGAAAAATTTAAACAAGCTTCTATTCTAAAATAAAAAAGAAGCATCAAAAACTAATGCTTCTTTTATGCACTTAAAATTGGCAACTATTTAGGCTGGCCTTTTTCTTCAGGTTTATAATTGGCTTTCATTTCTTCCAGCTTTTTCTTGCCGTAAGCAAACTTTGTAATAATTACATATAAAACCGGTACAATAAAGATACCAAGCAAGGTTGCAGCCAGCATCCCGCCTAAAACCGTAAAACCTATGGTTTGCCGCGATTGGGCACCTGCCCCGCTTGCAAACACCAATGGCAAAACACCTAAAATAAAAGCCATGGAAGTCATGATAATTGGCCTTAAACGAAGCTTTACGGCTTCCAGGGTTGATTCTTCCAAATCCATGCCTTTATCTACCCTTTCTTTGGCATACTCCACAATCAGGATCGCATTTTTTGCGGCCAACCCAATGAGCGTGATCAACCCGATTTGGGCATAAATATTATCATCAATATGCGGCACAAAAGTTAAGAACAGGATGGCTCCAAAAGCACCAATCGGCACGGCCAGCAACACGGAAAAAGGAACTGACCAGCTTTCATATAATGCCGCCAGGAATAAAAATACAAACATGATCGACAGGCCGAAAATATAGATGGTTTTAGAACCGGAAGCCAGTTCTTCCCGGCTCAATCCTGAAAATTCATAGCCATAACCTTGAGGTAAAGTTTTGGCTGCTACTTCTTTTAACGCTGTTAAAGCATCGCCGCTGCTGTAGCCGGGTGCTTGGCCGCCATCAATTTCAGAAGACCGGAACAGGTTGTAATGTGAAATCAGCGGGGCACTTTCTATAACTTTGTAAGAAGTAAGCGTACTTAAAGGCACCATGGCTCCGGCCTGGTTTCTCACAAAATATTGTCCCAGGTTTTTAATGTCGGTACGATAGGAAGAATCGGCTTGTTCCAACACATGGAAGTTTCGGCCATATATGGTAAAATCGTTTACATAGGTACTTCCGAGATAAGTCCCTAATGCGCCAAACACATCAGAAACCAGCACACCCATTTTTTTTGCTTTCTCGCGGTCAACCTCTAACTGATAGCTTGGTGTACGGGCCGTAAAGAAGGTAAAAGCCCTGGAAATTTCAGGCCGCTTGTTGGCCTGGGCAACAAAATTTTGGATTACACCCTCAAAGGCTTTGATATCTGTACTGGGTTCTTTTTGTTCGATGATGAAAGAGAAACCTGCCGTATTACCCAATCCAGGAATAGCCGGCGGAGGGATAACAACGATGCTTGCTTCTTTTATCACCGCTAATTTTTGCTGTAATTTAGCAACCATTGCTGTCAGCTGCAACGATTTGTCTTTCCGTTGATCCCAGGGTTTAAGGGAGCAAAAAATAGTACCGCTGTTTGATTTATTGGCAAAAGTAACCGCATTTAACCCGCCCAGTGCTGCATAATGCCCTACGCCCGGTATGCTGTCCAAAATACCCATCATCCGTTTAATTACCGCTACCGTACGGGTGGTAGAGGAGGCTTCGGGCAAATCAAAAGTAATGTAAATCCTGCCTTCATCCTCTGTAGGGATAAATCCGGAAGGCTTGTTTTTAAACAGCAGCAAGGCCCCAACAATGATACAGACTAAGATGATCACCACAAATTTTGCATGGTGAATACCTCTATCAACCCCATTGCGATATCGGGAAGTAACGCTTTCAAACCAATCATTAAACACCTTAAAGAATCTGTCTAACCAGGAAGAAGACTTTTTATCCTTATCGGTAGGTTTTAAAATAAGCGTGCACAAAGCAGGTGTTAAAGACAGAGCCACAAAAGCAGAGATCAGCACAGAAATGGCAATGGTGATGGCAAACTGCTGATACAACCGGCCTACAATCCCCGGAATAAAACCAACCGGTATAAACACTGCGGCAAGAATTAAAGCAATTGCAATTACCGGGGCCGAAATATCCCGCATGGCTTGTAAAGTAGCATCAGATGGCGACATGCCTTCCTCGTCCATGTGTTGTTGGACAGCTTCTACCACCACAATGGCATCATCCACAACAATACCAATGGCCAGTACAAAACCAAACAAGGTTAAAGTATTAATGGTAAAACCGAGCGGTATAAAAAATATAAAAGTACCAATGATAGAAACCGGGATAGCCAGCACCGGGATTAAAGTGGCGCGCCAGCTTTGCAGGAACAAATACACAACAATAATTACCAGTACCAAAGCAATGATTAATGTTTGGACTACTTCTTTTACAGAAACCTGTACAACCGAAACTGACTCAAAAGGTACTACATAATCCACATCTGCCGGAAATTGCTTTTTAAGCTGGTCCATCATGGCATAAACTCCTTCAGCAGTAGAAAGTGCGTTGCTGCCCGGTGCCTGATAAACCAACAGGTAAGAAGCCCTTTTTCCGTCAACAAAAGAATTACCGGTATAATTAAACTTACCCAATTCTACCCTTGCCACATCTTTTAAGTAAGTGATGGAACCGGTTGCAGGATCAGTTTTAACAATCACGTTTCCAAACTCTTCCGGCTTTACCAATCTTCCCTTCACAAAAACAGTATATTCATAAACCTGCGATGTTTTTTGCGGAGGCGCACCTACTGTTCCGGCTGCTACCTGCACGTTTTGCTCCTGCAAAGCTGCCGTAATTTGTGCCGGGGTAATAGACAGTTGAGAAAGTTTATCCGGTTTTAGCCAGATACGCATGCTAAAATCATCGGCCCGGGTAAAAATATCACCCACACCTTTGGTTCTGCCTAAAGCATCTTTAATAAAAATATTGGTGTAGTTATCTAAGAAAGTAATATTGTGTGTCCCTTTAGGCGAGAACAAAGCAACCAGCATCAGGATACTTGGGTTTCTTTTACGTACAGTTATACCTAAACGCTGCACTTCCTGAGGCAAAGTAGGCGTGGCGATACTCACACGGTTTTGTACATCAAGCGTAGCAATGTCAATATTTGTACCTACTTCAAAGTTGGCTGTCATGCTCATTTGCCCGTTGCTGGTACTGTTGCTAGTCAGATAAGTCATGCCCGGCGTCCCGTTTACCTGCACTTCCACTGGGGTAGCCACAGTTTGCTCAACCGTTTGGGCATCAGCACCGGTATAAGTACCGGTAATCGTTACCGTTGGCGGTGTAATTTCGGGATACTGGCCGATAGATAAAGAACTCATGGCCAGTAAACCAACGATTACGATAACCAGTGAGATAACGATAGCAGTTATGGGCCTGCGTATAAAAGTTTCTGCAATCATTTTGATGCTTTTGCTATTCTTATTAAAAAATTATTTACCTGCTTGCTGACCTTGCGGCGCAGGTTTAGGCGCGCCTAAAGTGATGTGGGCACCATCACGAAGCTTTTGCAAACCTTCAGTGATGATCTTGTCGCCTTCTTTGATGCCACTTAAAATAACAATATTACTGTTGATTTTAGGCCCGGTTTTTACTTTAACCTGTTTAGCAATTGTATCTTTAGCAAGGTAAACGAAGTATTCGCCCATTTGCTCTACCACAGCTTTATTCGGAATAACTACTTGATCACCAGAAGCTTTGTTCAATACATTAATTGAACAGCTCATACCATCAACAAGCTTGTCTTTAGGGTTTGGAAAATGTACCCGTACTTTGATGGTTCCGGTTTGGTTGTTTACTCCTCTGTCGATAACCGAAATCTTACCCTGATACCGATAATTTTCACCGGTAGGCAAAACCATTTCAAAGGTCGAATCTTGCTTTACACGTTTATTAAGCAACTGCTCAAAACGGGGGATGTTGCTTTCATCTACCACAAAATCAACCGCAATTGGATTTTCAGACGAAATGGTATTGAGCAAAGTAGAACCTGTTGCAATCTGTGCACCTAACCTTACTTGTGAAATACCGATACGGCCCGTAAACGGAGCTTTAATAATGGCAAATCCAAGATTTGTACGCGCGCTTGCTACAGCAGCGGCACCGGCAGCAACTTGGCTCTGACTCGTTTCCAACGTAGCAACGGCATTGTCATAAATCTGACGGGCCACTGCATCCTGCTTCAATAACTGGCTATACCGGTCCACATCTTTTTGTGCCCGGTTTGCACTGGCTCTGGCACTTTGCAAATTTGCCTGTGCCTGCTGTAATGTTGCTTCGTAAAGCCTGCGGTCTATTTCGTACAAAATTTTTCCTTTCGGAACCACTTCACCCTCCTTGAAATAAATCCCGGTGATGTAACCACCTACTTGCGAACGCAGCTCCACAATATTCAACGCTACAACAGTTCCGGCAAACTGATCGTAATATTTGGCATCCGTTTTTTCTGCTGCCTGCACTTTTACAGACGTTGGCGGTATGGCCGTATTTTTTTTGTTTGATTTGGAACACGATATCCAGGCTGCCGAACCAATCAGCAGTATGATGGAAAGATATTTATTTTTCATAGTGCATTTTGAAAATTAGTAGTTTACCGGAAGTGTACCCAATGCCCGTTGCAAATCGATCTTGCTGGTAAGCACGGTAAATAAAGCGTTGTTGTAATTAATTTGTGAAGTCCGCAGATCAGCTTGCGCTACGATTACATCCAGATAAGTTTTGATGCCTTCCCGGTATTGCAGAAAAACCACATTGTACACTTCATTTGCCAAACCAACATTTTCTTTCTGGGCAAGCAACTCCGTATAATTACTTTTATAACTGGCCAAAGCCTGTACATATTCTGTGTTGATGACGTTGCGGCTATTCACCAAATCCAAATCTGCACGCTCTACAATCAACTTCGCCCTTTTTAAATTTTGCAGTCTCCTGGTTCCTTGAAAAATAGGGATCGACAAACTTAAACCCGCATAAGCATTTGGATAAGACTGATCATACAGGTGAGAAAGCTGGTTGTTAAGAAATGATAAGTTATAGTTCCCAAACGCGCCGATAGTGGGCAAATAACCGTATCGGTAATAGTTTATGTTCAAGTTTTCCAGAGATTTTGTGCTTTCAAGCAATTGATATTCTATGCGGTTTGCCGGGTTTACAACCGCATTTGTATCTACTACAATTTCGCGGGCCAGGGCAAGGCTGTCATAAACCGGGTTGATCGTCCGGTTATCCGCATTGCCCATCAGTTCTTTCAAAACAGCAATATTAGCTTTAATCGTTTCCTGCGTTTGTTTTCGTGCAGCCAGCTCATTGTTCAGGGCAATCGTGGCCTGTTTGTAATCAATTTTATCAACCACGCCAGCCTGATATTGCTGATAGGCATCTTTCAAAGCACGCCGCAGCCGCAAAATATTTTCATCAATAATTTGCAATTGCTTTTGCGAAAGCAGCAAACTGTAAAAAGCCTTGCTTACCTCGGAAACAACTGTAATTTGGGTACTTTCCGCATTTCGCCGATAATACTCCCGGGAAAAACGGGCCGCGCGGGAAGCCAGTAAAACATCATTGCTGTAGATCGTCTGGCTGGCGCCCAAGCCAAGTGCAGAAGTATTGTTGATGCCCAGTTGCGTAACCACAGTATTACCCGTGCTGCTATTATAAATTGGCGATGAAGCCAGCTGAAAATAATGCTGATAATTTCCGGTTGCAGAAAGCTGCGGAAGCCATGCCGATAATGCAATACCGATGTTGCGCTCGTTGATTTCCTGGTCAATACTGGCCTGCTTTAGCAAAGGCTGGTTTTTCAAGGCATAACGAATACATTCTTGTAAAGTAGCAACCGGCGGCAAAGTATCCTGCCGGTTTTGCGCCTGTAACAAACCAGGACAGCAAAATACAAGAACCAGAACAAGATGACAATAATTACGGCTCAAATGCATAAAGTTTTGGTAATGCTTAATTCAAGCTTAAAAAAACTTATATGTTTTATAAAAATTAATCATTTGATTAACATATTATAAATACCACTGTGGGTCAATAACTTACGGGGGGAAAGTAATTTGATTTTTACAATTAAAAATGTTGTTGATGATAATTTAAAATGCAATCCAACATCTTTCCAATCAAATTTACAACATACCATACTTCTTTTATCATGCAAATTTTGATAATCAGCAGCAACAAGAAAATTAACGCATACTGTTTTTATGCACTAAAAAATCTTGCCCGGATTCAGGATTCCGTTCGGGTCAAAAACCTGTTTGATACTGCGCATCAGGTTCAAATGAACTTCAGAAAACTTCAGTTGCATATAATCTTTCTGCACCAAACCGATGCCATGTTCGCCAGAAATAGTTCCGCCCAACGCAACTGTCAGTTCAAAAATTTCGCGGATACCAAATTTGAGTTTGCTGTTCCAATCTTCGTCGCTCATGCCAGCTTTGATGATGTTGACGTGCAAATTTCCGTCGCCGGCATGGCCGTAGCAAATCGATTCAAAACCATATTTGGCACCAATTTCTTTAATGCCTTTTATCAGTTTAGGCAATTCGGCACGCGGTACAACAGTATCTTCCTTTTTATAAACTGAGTTGGATTTGACCGAAACAGCCATCGTCCGGCGCAACCGCCACAGTTCTTCTTTTTGTGCCGAGGAATCTGCAAACAGCACATCTATGCAATGATATTGCTCCAATACTTCGTTTATCTTTTCACAATCGGCAAACAAAACGTCCATATTGTTGCCATCTACTTCAATCAGCAAAAACGAAGAAACTTCCGGCTTCAAATCAAAACTGATGGCATCGTGCGCCATCACCCATTCCACGCCTTTTCGTTCCATAAATTCTACTGCGGAAGGGGTTACGCCGGCGCAAAAAATCGCTGAAACCGCGGCACAAGCCTCTTCATCTGTTTGGAACGAAGCCAGTAGCAGCAAATCCTGCGTTGGTTTGGGCACAAGTTTGACCACGATTTTGGTGATGATGCCCAGCGTACCTTCCGAACCGATTATTAGCTGCGTGAGGTTATAGCCGGAAGCAAACTTCAAGGTGTTTGCGCCTGTCCAGATAATTTCGCCCGTTGGCAAAACCACTTGCAGGTTCAAAATATATTCGCGGATCGTTCCGTATTTCACTACGCGCGGCCCGCCGGAACCGTGCGACACATTGCCGCCAATAAAACAAGAACCTTTACTGGCCGGATCAACTGGATAAAGCAAGCCTTTTTCCGCAGCAGCATCCATAAAAACTTCTGTGATCACGCCCGGCTCAACCGTTGCCTGCAAATTTCGTTCATCAATTTCCAGGATTTTGTTGAACTTTTCCATCGCGATCAGCAAGCCGCCTTGAACCGGCAACGCACCACCGCTCAAACCGGTTCCGCCACCCCCGCGGCGTAACTGGGATTTGATACTGATTGGCCAATTTTATCAGTTCCGAAATCTGCTCCGGCGTTTGCGGTTTTACCAAAACCTGTGGATAAAAACGCAAATCTTCGGTTTCATCATGACTGTAATCTTCCAAATCATCACGATCTGTAAAAACCGCAGCCGGGCCAACAATAGCTTTGATCTGCTCCAGCAATGCTTCTTTTATCGTACTAAAATTCATGCTTCTTTTATCCATACAATTTCAACAAGCGCATATTTTACTTCGCCGGGCAATGGCGGGTTTAGTTTTTTGATACCCACTTTGATTGTTTCTAAAAACGGAAATTCCAGCCGAATCTGATCAATCATTTCCTGCACTAAAGTTTCCAGCAGTTTGCGTGGCTGCTGCATTTCTTCAGTTAAAATAGAATGCAATTGCTCATAATTAACCGTATTTGAGATTTCATCTTCAACTTTTTTTGTGTTGAATTCAACTTCCACATCCACCAGGTAATGGCCGCCCAAAATCTGTTCTTCGGGATAAAAACCATGGTAAGCGAAAAATTTAACTTCGTGGAGGGCAACTTTGAGCATGTGTTTGGATTTAGATACTTCTTTTATTCGGTCAAATTTATCTTAAAACAATCCGGCAACATCAGCAAAAAAGGTAACGCTTGTGAATAATCCAAATCTTCATATTCTAAACCTAAACGCCTGATATTTTGATAATAAGTTTGATGATGCAAATAATAGTTTTTTTCAGATTGGATCAACCATGCTTTTTTACCTAATTTTTCTGCCAGAAACCACTTTTCCAACAACCGCGAAATCCTGCCGTTGCCATCATTAAAAGGATGGATTTTTACAAATACCAAATGTAATAGCGATGCAAAGAAAAAGGTTTCTTGTACCGATAGTTCCAATTTTGATAAGCTGAACAGATCTTTATAAAACTTGTCCAACTCGGTTTGAACAGCAAAAGGCGGTACTGCAACATATTCTATTTTTCCACCGGCTGTGGTTATATACATGTTGCCAGTTCTGATTTTTCCCTGTTGGCTTTTGGGCAAAATATGACCCGTTAGTATTTGATGTGCCGTTTTTATGTTTTCTTCGTTTAATTTTGCTGACTTGGCAAATTGGTAAGCGTTGTACAAATCGTCAATCTTCCGGGTGTAATCTGGCAAAAACTCGATGCCGAACCTTTTATGCTTTACATAAGAATCCAATTCCATATCCTCACCTTCAATCTTGGAAGAATAAACAGCCGAAACCGAAGTGTAAAAACTGAAAGTATTTATAGAAAGTTCGCTGTCTTGCAACTTGGTATATGCATCCAATTGTTTGGATTTAACCGCATTGCAATACGCTGGCAAAAGATTAATTGTCAATATTTCAAATTCGGCTTCCTTCATAATTGTATCCAATTAAATCATCCGCTTTTTTAGCATTGTTACTAATTTTTAAACGATAAAAACAGTATCATTCCGAATAAACCGCCTGCACCCGATCCCGCAAATTATAACCCGAAGCCATCACTTCGCCATAAGCGCCAGCCGTGCGGATGGCAATCAAATCGCCGCGTTTGGATTCCGGCAGCTCAACATCTGTACGAAAACAATCCGTGCTTTCGCAAATTGGGCCAACCACGTCGTAAGTGTGAGATGCTGATGGCTGATGGTTCATGGTTGATGGTTCGTGGTTGATAGCTAATTCCCCACTCAAATTCTCAATTTCGTGATACGCCTGATAAAGCATCGGGCGGATCAGTTCCGTCATGCCGGCATCCAGGATCAGGAAATTTTTTTTGATGCCGTTCTTCACATATAAAACCCTGGAAATCAGCGAAGCACACTGCGCCACCAAAGCCCGGCCCAATTCAAAATGAACTTCCTGTGCTTCGTTTACCTGCAAAAAATCTTTAAAAACCTGAAAATAAGCGGCAAAATCCGGGATGTTGTTGACATCAGGCTGCTCATAATCTACACCCAAACCGCCGCCCACATTCAGGATTTTCACCGTAAAACCTTCCTCCTGAAACCACAGCTGCATTTCGTTCACTTTCAAGCACAGGTTCCTGAAAACGCTTAGGTCATTAATCTGCGAACCCACATGAAAATGAATGCCCAGAAATTGCAGGTTTTTGCATTCCTGTAGTTTGGTAACCACGGCAGGCAGCTCCCAAGTGTTGATGCCAAACTTATTTTCTTCCAGCCCGGTAGTGATAAAATGGTGCGTATGCGCATCTACATTTGGGTTGATACGGATGGCAATATTGGCGGTTTTATTTTTGGCCGAAGCCAGGTCGTTGATGATTTGTAGCTCCTGCACCGACTCGACATTAAAGCAGAAAATATCCTGATCCAAAGCCAAATTTATTTCTTTATCCGATTTGCCCACACCGGCAAATACGATTTTTTCGCGCTTGAAACTATGATCAACAGCTGCTTTTACCTCGTTCCCGCTCACGCAATCGGCACCAAAACCAAAGCTCCTGATCGTATCCAGCACGCGGGGATTAAAGTTAGCTTTCATGGCATAATGTACCTGAAAATGGTGCTTAAAAGCAGCATCAGAACAGGCTTTTAAAGTAGCTTTCAGTTGTTGCAGATCGTAATAATAAAACGGCGTTTCTATTGTTTGGAAACGGTTAATAAGTGTAGGATTGAACATATTTTTTGGATCGGCAAGTATTTTGGACAAGTCATTATCCCGCCGGAAAGCAAAAATAAAATTTTAGAAACAGCAATTGGCTATCGCAGATAATTTATTGGTGACTACAAATTTTTCAAAATCAAAAAAAAACATCATGCTTCTTTTATGCCTATAATTTTTGTTTTGCAGATACTCGTTAGAAAAAGTACCGAGAATGTCAAAATTTGGGGCGATAAAAGAAGCACATAAAAAAGCTTGAATTAACGCTGAATCGCACTACCGCAACAACGAATTCTTCTCTTTGGAAAACACCTTATAAACCTTTTTATCCAGCCAGCCCGGGATCAGTTTATTCAGCAAAACGGTTAATTTTCCTTGTCCGGTCATTACCAAAATCCGTTCGCGTTTGGCAATTCCTTCAACAATAATCCGGGCCACTTCTTCAGCACTCATCATCTTTTCTTCGTCCATAGAAGTTTCGCCATGCGCCGTGCCGTCATTGGATAAAGCCGTACTGCGGATATTGGAAGCGGTAAAACCAGGGCAAGCCGTCATCACATGCACACCGGTTTTCAGGTTTTCTACACGCAAACTATCCAAAAAACCATTCATCGCAAACTTGGAAGCCGAATAACCGCTCCTGCCCGGCAAACCTTTGAAACCCGCAATTGAAGACACGCCCACAATGCTGCCTTTTGATTTCAGGATCGCTTCCATCGCATATTTGGTGCAGTAAACGGTGCCCCAAAAGTTCACATCCATCAGGTTTTTCAGCACCACCAAATCTAAATCTTTAAACAGTGCGCGCATGGAAATCCCGGCATTATTGATCAACACATCAATGCCTTTAAACGTACTTATTGCCTGATGAATCAGCACTTTACAATCTTCTTCTTTGCTCACATCGCATTGCACCGCTACTGCTTTTATGCCATATTTTTTCTCCAGGTTTTGAGCGATGTTACACAATGTAACAAACTGCCTTGCAGCCAAAACCAGGTTTGCGCCGCGGGAAGCCATTTCGTTTGCCAATGCTTCGCCAATCCCTGATGAAGCACCAGTGATGATAACTGTTTTTCCTTTAAAATCCATTGTATTTTATTGCTGACTATATTGAATTTAGGTTGACAAAAGAAGCATGCTTTTGTTTGTCATCCTGAACTTGTTTCAAGATCCCTCCTGCATAATGAAAACCTTTCCTGTGAGATGCCGAAACGAGTTCGGCATGACAAAAAAGTACCGATAAAAGAAGCAACCCTATTTAACCGAACTTTCATACAAAACCCGCGTGGCAATAGATCGGCCCAGCGTAATCTCATCCACATACTCCAGCTCGCCGCCAAAAGCAATCCCGCGCGCAATGGTTGAAATTTTTAACTCAAAATCTTTTAATTTTTTGTTGAGATAAAAAATCGTGGTATCGCCTTCCATCGTGGCACTTACGGCAAAAATTACTTCGGCAACATCCGTATTTTTGATGCGTTCTATCAGCGAATCAATATTTAAATCCGTTGGCCCGATGCCATCCATCGGCGAAATCAACCCGCCCAAAACATGGTACAAACCGTTGTACTGGCTCGTGTTTTCAATCGCCATCACGTCGCGCGTATCTTCTACCACACAAATAATTTCGTGGTTCCTTCGCGGCGAAGCGCAAATTTCACAAATAGCCTGATCAGAAATGTTATGACAAACCTCGCAAAACTGAACCTCGTTGCGCAATTTGCTGATGGAATTACTGAAACGCTCCACTTCTTCTTTGTCTTCATCCAATAAATGCAGCACCAAACGAAGTGCCGTTTTTTGTCCGATTCCGGGAAGTTTAGCAAATTCGGCCACCGCATTTTCCAGCAGCTTAGAAGAAAAATTCATGGTGCAAAAATAGGGAAAAGTTGATGGTTCATAGTTGATAGTTCATGGTTGATGGTTTATAGTTTATTTGTGATAGATAATGTTTAATAGTTGATTAGGTAGGCTGAAAATCAAAAGATGATGCTATATTTATTTTTTAACTTATAATTTAAAAAGTTTATGGCATTTCGATTTGAAGAATTAAATATCTGGAAAAAAGCAATGGATTTAAACGATTCTATTTTTTTGTTTGCTAAAACTTTGCCAAAAGATGAACTTTATGTACTTTCTTCGCAGATAAAAAGAGCATCAGATTCTGTTGTTTTGAATATTGCAGAAGGATCAACCGGGCAAACAAAAGCTTCTTTTAAACTTTTTTTAAGCTATGCCTTACGTTCTGCTATTGAAGTAGTTAGTTGTTTATTCATTGCAAAAAGAAGAAGTTATATTGATGAAGCACAATTTAAAATGTTTTATAATGATTACGAAGTTTTGGTCAAAATGATTACCAGTCTGAGAAAGTCTTTGGATCAATAACCACGCCGACTATGGACAGGTAATTAATAGCCAACAGACTTAGTTTTAACTATGAACCACAAAACCATCAACTAACTTATGGCTCCCGGCATCCTCCTTACCTTCATCATTGGTTATTTTTTGGTGCTGATCCTGATTTCCTGGCTCACTTCCCGCAATTCCAGCGGCGATAACGATACTTTTTTTGTAGCCAACCGCAATTCCAAATGGTATCTGGTGGCTTTTGGCATGATTGGTACAGCTTTAAGCGGCGTTACTTTTATTTCCGTTCCGGGGAAAGTGGGCGCGCCAAGCGGAGATCAGTTTGCTTATTTTCAATTCGTGCTGGGCAACGCCGTTGGTTTTGTTTTGATTGCAACTATTTTGCTGCCATTATATTATCGGCTCAAACTTACTTCCATCTACAGTTATATTGAAGAAACTTTAGGCCAATGGAGCTACAAAACCGCTGCCGGGATTTTCCTGATCAGCCGCGTCATCGGTTCGTCGTTTCGTTTGTATCTCGTCGTGATTGTGTTGCAGAAATTCATTTTCGACAGTTATCACATTCCCTTCGCCGTTACGGTTTTGATTTGTTTGGGGTTAATTTGGAGTTATACATTTAAAGGCGGACTCAAAACCATCATCATCACCGATAGCCTACAAACTCTATTTCTGGTAAGTTCGGTGTTTTTGTCGATCTTTTTCATCTGCCGGAGTTTGCATCTGAATATTTTTGAAGCTGCAGAAACCATTAAAAACAGCAGTTATTCCAAAATTTTTTTCTGGAACGATTTCCTGTCGAGCAAATTACATTTTACCAAACAGTTTTTGGGCGGAATTTTCATCACCGTTGCCATGGTTGGTTTGGATCAGGATCTGATGCAGAAAAACCTCAGCTGCAAAAACATCGGCGAAGCACAAAAAAACATGTTCAGCTTCACCGCAGTTTTTGTGCTGATCAATATTTTCTTTTTGAGCGTTGGCGCGCTCCTTTATATTTATGCCGCTAAAAACAGCATCAGCGTAACCAAAACCGATTATCTATACCCGACTATTGCGCTAAATTATCTGGGCGTTTTGCCGGCCATTGTTTTCATGCTGGGCTTAACAGCAGCCACTTTCGCCACCACAGATTCTGCGCTAACTGCTTTAACCACATCGTTTTGCATCGATTTTCTCAACTTTAACAAAAAAGAAAATACCAATAGTAAAAAAATGGTTAGCATCCGGCATTGGGTGCATATCGGCTTTTCACTGATGCTGTTTTTAACGATCATAATTTTTAACAGCCTAAATAATGATGCCGTGGTAAGTGCAATTTTTGAAGTGGCCAGCTACACTTACGGGCCGCTTTTAGGCTTGTACAGTTTTGGGCTTTTGATGAAAAACCGGCAGGTAAATGATCGGCTGGTTCCGTTTATTTGTTTGGTTAGTCCGCTGGTTTGTTATTTTTTAAGTACCCGATCCAAAACTTTATTGGGCGGATACGTTTTTGGTAATGAACTGATTATTGTAAACGGGTTAATTACTTTTTTAGGGTTGATGGCAACTTCTTGCAGGAAAACCGTATCAATGCCTGCCTACTACTAATTTATTTTGAGAGAATTATGACAAGCGACGAGAAAATAAGACACGCTTTTGAAAACCGCAACTGGCACGAAATCAAGGTGACTGATTCCTGGCAGATATTTAAAATTATGGCTGAGTTTGTGGATGGATTTGAGAAACTCGCCAAAATCGGCCCATGCGTTTCCATCTTTGGTTCGGCCAGAACCCACAACAACAATCCGTATTATCAATTGGCCGAGGAGTGCGCGCGCTTGCTGAGCGAAGGCGGTTACGGTGTGATTTCCGGTGGCGGCCCCGGCGTGATGGAAGCCGCCAATAAAGGTGCTTACGAAGCTGGCGGAAAATCAGTCGGCTTGAACATTGAGCTGCCTTTTGAACAGTTTCATAACAAATATATCGACCGCGATAAGCTGCTGGAGTTCGATTATTTCTTCATCCGCAAAGTGATGTTCATGAAATATTCGCAGGGATTCATCATTTTGCCGGGCGGTTTTGGTACGATGGACGAATCTTTTGAAGCGATTACGCTGATCCAAACCGGAAAAATTGCCCGTTTCCCCATTGTTTTTGTGGGAAAAGATTATTGGGGCGGATTATTTAATTGGATCGAAGAAAAAATGCTGGGCCAGGAAAAAAACATCAGTCCGGATGATTTGAATTTATACAGACTTGTAGATACCGCCGAAGAAGCAGTGGAACATATTTTCCGGTTCTACAACAAATATGTGTTAAAACCGAATTTTTAAAATCCAATTTTAGGTCGATAAAAGAAGTATGGCTATATTTTATTGATGCTTCTTTTATCGACCTAAAATCTTCATTCCAAATGGCTTACGCCGCCGGAAACCACAAACTTCATCATCTCGGATGCGCTTTTATCAATTGGCTTTACCCTTGAGGCCGGAAGGATCACCAATTGACCAGCGAACGAGTAAGAAAACGGGAAATAAACGGCCACATCATCCGGCAAACCCAAAATGTTTAGATCTTTGTGGGTCACAAAACCGATCCGTTTCAGCCCAAATTCGTCCATTGTAACCAAAACCGGCTCGTTAAACTTCTTTTCATCGCCCACAAAAGCTTCGGTTAAATCTTTGACAGAAGTATAAACAAAATTGAACAGCGGCAAACGATGAAAAAGTCGCGAAAACCAGTTGTAAATCGGTGCCGTGATCAGATTAGTTACGATCACGCCGGCCAGCATAATCACCACCAAAATGGTTAAAATACCCAGGCCAGGAATGTAAATTGGCCTGCCTTTGGTATCTGTCAAAATCAAATCACTCAAATTGAGTGACTTATCTACAGAAGTGATGATCCACAAAATCAGGAAAATAGCTGCACCAATCGGCACTACCACCAGCACGCCTCTGAAAAAATAATTGATTAAAACTTTAAAAAACGTGTTCATGATGCTGTTTTTACTCGTAAAAATAGATGCGTTTTACCCGCTGGGAAATATTGGTCAGGATTTCATAAGGAATTGTATTGGCCTGATCTGCAAGCGTTTCAATCCGCAGCACTTCATTAAAAACGATGACGGCATCTTCCTCATTTACTTCAATCTCACTCACATCCAGCATACACATATCCATAGAAATATGGCCGATTGTTGGTGCTAAACTATTATTAATCAGCATCTTGCCATTGCCGTTGCCAAAAACCCGGAGATAACCATCCGCATAACCAATCCGCACAGTTGCAATGACGCCGTCTTTTTCCATCCGGTCGTTCCGGCTGTAACCAACCGTTTCTCCGGCTTTAACTTTTTTAAGCTGAGAAATGCTGGTTTTTAAAGCCGCAACAGGTTGTAACGGATTATTTTCCAAACTATTAGCTGTATCAATTCCGTACAAACCGATGCCTAAACGAACCATGTCCAGCTGCATTTTGGGCCAGCGGCTGATGGCAGAAGTGTTGGAAATATGTTTGATAAACGCGTAGCCCAAAGCAGTTTCCAGCGAAACACAAATTTTTTGAAAAGTATGAAATTGCTGCCACGTAAATTCATCGTGTTCAGCAGAACCACTTCCGGCCAGGTGTGAAAAAACAGATTTGACAAGCAGCTGCGGATTGTTTTTCAGTATGCGGCAAAGCTGTTCTATTTCGTCAAATTCAAAACCCAAACGATGCATTCCGGTATCAATTTTTAAATGAATGGGAAAATGTGCTGCTGATTTTTCATTGATAAAAACAGTATATTTTTCGAGCAAATTGAAACTATAAATCTCCGGTTCTAATTGATTATCAATTAATTCATCAAAAGCAGAAACTTCGGGATTTAAAACCATGATCGGCAAAGTAATCCCGGCTTTCCGCAACGCAACGCCTTCATCTACGTAAGCCACCGCCAGATAATCGGCTTTATTAAACTGTAAAATCCCGGCAATTTCAAAACTTCCGCTTCCGTAAGAAAAAGCTTTTACCATCGCCATCAATTTTACGCCTGGTTTTAGGATCGATTTATAATGGTTCAAGTTGTTTTGAAGCGCATTCAAGTTGATTTCCAGCACCGTTTCATGCGTTTTTTGCGACAGAATCCGGCTGATCCGTTCAAACTCAAAACTCCGCGAACCTTTTAACAAGATCGTTTCATCCCGAAAATGAAGCTTAGGCAAATGCTGCAACAAGCTTTCTGTATCGGCAAAAAAATATTTTTCGGGCGATAAAAACAGCATTTGGTTTTTGGAAATCTCTGCGCCTACGCCAATCAGTTTGTCTATTTTTTTTTGCTGAACCAGCTCCGAAACCTGCTGGTACAAAACGTTGCTTTGTAAGCCAGATTGGTAAATATCAGACAAAATCAAAGTTTTTTTCGGATGCTGTTTTTGCCGGTCTAAAAAGTTCAGCGCAATCTCCAGCGAGTTCAGGTCTGAGTTGTAGGAATCGTCAATTACGGAACAATTATTCGTGCCGTTTTTCAGTTCCAGCCGCATCGTTACCGGATTTAAAGTTTCCATGCGGCGACTAATTACGGCCGGATCTGTTTCCAAAGCCAGCAGCGTTGCCCAGCAAAGCAAAGCATTTTCTACCGAAGCCTCATCCGGAAAAGGAATGCAGCAACTGATATTTTTACCCCTGAAAACAGCATGGAATTTGGTTTTGTCAGCTAAGTTTTCCTGCTGAAAAACATACAAATCTGCTTGTTCAGATTTCCTGCTGATGGTAAAAGTTTTTACGCCGTTTAATAATCCTGTAATTTCCTGCTGAGCCTGATCTGCATTGTAAATCAGTAAGTTAACGCTTGAAAACAACTTTAATTTTTCTTTCAGCTTTTCAGTCCTGCTGCCAAAACCTTCATCATGTGCTGAAGCAAAATGTGTGAGCACGCCGATAGTTGGCCGGATCATCGCTTCCAACTTTTCCATTTCTCCGGGCAAAGAAATCCCGGCTTCGATGATGGCCAGTTCGTACTGCGCATCCATCTGCCACAAAGAAAGTGGCACGCCGGTTTGAGAATTGTAACTTTTTGGACTGCGAACTACGTTTTTGTCAGGCGAAATTAGCTGGTACAACCATTCTTTTACCACGGTTTTTCCGTTGCTGCCGGTTATGCCAACAACTTCATAATCAGATTGTTTACGATGATAGGCCGCCAGTTGTTGCAATGCCGGCAATACTTCTTCTACCACTATAAAATTGGCGTCGGCAAGTTCTATTGGTATTTGATAATCATCCTGCACCACAAAATTAAAAACACCGGCAGCATACAGTTCCGGGATGAAATCATGTCCGTTCCGGGTTCCGTTCAAAGCAAAAAACAATGATGTTTCGGCTTTGTTGATCTTGCGGCTATCGGTTAGCAAATGTTCAATTTCAGCCTCGCGCGCGATGCTGTTTTTAGCACCTAAAATTTCGCTTATTTTTTGGATGGAATAATGGCCGGGCATGTTGCGAAGTTGAAGATATTTCTGGCAATAGAAGAATTTTAACGATTTTTGAGCCGATGGAATTTGAAGAACGGAAACCTAAAATTACCGACCCGAAAATAGGTTTGCAGAAAGCCGAAAAATACTGTGTTTACCAGGAACGCTCACAGCAGGAAGTGCGGCAGAAGTTGTATGATCTGGGTTTGTATCCGCGGGATGTGGAGCAGATTATTTCGGAATTGATCGGCAATAATTTTTTAAATGAAGAACGGTTTGCCAATGCTTATGCTTTGGGAAAATTCAGGATAAAAGGCTGGGGGAAAATCAAAATCAAACAAGGTTTAAAGTTAAAAAGAGTGCCTGAAGGAATGATTAAAAAAGCATTGCAACAGATTGATTTAGACGATTATTTGGCAAAATTGAAAGGAATCCTTGAAAAAAAAGCAGCTTTACTAAAAGAAAAAGAGCCTTACAAACGCAGTTATCAGCTCAAACAATATGCTTTTGGCAAAGGATATGAAGGAAATTTGGTAGCTGAGGTTTTGAAAGACAGTTTGTTATAAAAAAATCAAAAAAATACTGTTAAAAGCTTGTGTTTTTTTTGAATCTGTATATATTTGCAACCGCAATGCGAAAGTAGCTCAGTTGGTAGAGCGCAACCTTGCCAAGGTTGAGGTCGCGAGTTCGAACCTCGTCTTTCGCTCTGAATCCCTTCCTACAAAAGGAAGGGATTTTTTTTAAAGGTTAACCACTTGCTCGGGTGGTGGAACTGGTAGAGACGTCCCGATTAAGATCGGGATTCCCGTTAAGGAGTGCGGGTTTAAAATATACTCCGATGTTGAGATTAATCACTTGCTCGGGTGGTGGAACTGGTAGACACGCAGGACTTAAAATCCTGTTCCCGTCAAAGGAGTGCGGGTTCGATTCCCGCCCCGAGTACAAAGCCCCAACTTTTTGGGGCTTTGATGTTTTAAAAGTTTTATATGTTCTATACTTACATCTTACAATCCACAAAAAGCCGGCGATATTATGTTGGTCATACCTCAAATATGGAAGAAAGATTAGAACGCCACAACAATGGGTATGTAAAGGCAACCAAAAACAAAGGGCCTTGGACAGTTGTGTTTTATGAAAACTATAAAACCAGAGTAGGAGCAAATTCGAGAGAATTTTATATCAAGTCTATGAAAAGCAAGGTTTTTATCGAGAAATTGATTTCAATGGATAGTATCAACTCCTGAATTGGCATACTCGCCCCGATTTAGATCGGGGTTCCCGTTAAAGGAGTGCGGGTTCGATTCCCGCCCCGAGTACAAAAGCTTAATACGAAAAGTATTAAGCTCTTTTGTTTTTACAAGCTATTTTGCAAATGTATTTGGTTGTGCAATTAATTAGTGATTAAAGTTGATACTGTTTTTATCTTGTGAAAATCAGTGTCAAATTTTAATTTACAACGCAATCAAATTATTGTAAATACTGTTTTTATCAGATGAAAATCTACCAGCAATCTTTACAACTTAAAGCCAGGACAAGAGGCTTTCACATCATTACCTCGGAAATTGTTTATGCCATGCCACAAATTACCGAGATTAAAACTGGTATGTTGCAGGTTTTTATTCAGCATACTTCCGCTTCTTTAACCATAAATGAAAACGCTGATCCGACGGTAAGAAAAGATTTTGAAATGTTTTTTAACCAGACTGTTCCTGAAAATGATCCCGGTTATCTGCATAACGATGAAGGTTCTGATGATATGCCGGCACATTTAAAAGCGGCGATGCTGGGCAGTTCGGTGATGATTCCTATCCGAAACGGCCGGCTTGGCTTGGGCACCTGGCAGGGTATTTATTTGTGTGAGCACCGCAACCATGGCGGATCACGAAGTTTGGTTATTACTGTTTGGGGCGAATGATTTCGGATGCTTCTTTTGTCCTATAAAATTAATTGCTGATATAATTTCGTTAAAGTTTCGGCTGCATCGGTACATAATCCCGGATGAACTTTGGAAGATTGGACAATTGTACTGCGTGTGGCCGTGAGCCAGCGAAAACGTGAAGCCTGATCCAATTTGCCAATTGCACCGGAATGCTGTGCAGCCATACAAATACGTTCAAAAGCTTGGAGATGCTCTTTTAGTTCCGGTATATCCAAATCTGCGGAAAATATATGTAGTTTTGTCTCATCCAAGTTGAACAAAACCTGTAAAAACTTTTGTTTGGAACAGTACAAGATTACGCCAACATTGATAAATTCTTCCCGTTCTACCCTTGGCATCACGCGGATTACAGCGTATTCAAATACGTGCTGCATGTTGTGCTTCTTTTACAAATATTTTAGAATTGGCAATCCGCAGCATTAAAAATTGGATGTAAACTTGTCGCATTTCTTCTGCGGAACTTGGATTACTTTCATCATTCAACCATTCATCAGGAATCAAAGAAACGATTGCTTGTATTTTTTCTAAAGTTAAAATTGATCGAAATTCTGCATCAACCAAATCTAACTTTGTGGCAAAAGGAAGTAGTACATGGTCTTTTACTTGTACAAAAGGCCGCGTTGCCTGCTCCTTCCAATTATCCCAGGAATGATGAAAGTATAAAGCTGCACCATGATCTATCAACCATAATTCTTTGTGCCAAATCAGCATGTTTGTGTTGCGCACTGTACGGTCAACATTAGTTAGCAAACAATCCAACCATACAATTTGGGAAGCCAACTTGGAATCAATTGCAGTAACAGTCGGATCAAAAGTAATAGCACCCGAAAGATAATGCAAGGCCAGATTTAAGCCAACGCTGAATTTTAATAAATCCTGTATTTCTTCGTCTGCTTCTGTTCGGCCAAAAGCAGGATCTAAGGTTGCAAATACCAGTTCGGGCATTTTCAAACCCAGTAAACGTGCAGTTTCACCACCGATCAATTCTGCAATTAAAGCTTTTACGCCCTGGCCTGCCCCGCGAAATTTTAAAACATATAAAAAGCCGTCATCTGCTTCTGCAATGGCAGGCAAAGAGCCACCTTCTCGCAATGGCGTAACATAGCGCACTACATTTACCGTTCTTAGTTGGATTTGATTATCCATAATTGTGCATCTGCTTTTATTATAATTTTTTAGTAATCAGAACTTATTGAAGTTATATCCGAACGATTTTTGATGCTTCTTTTATTACCTAAATTTTGAGATTTTAGATACTTTTTTTACAAGCATCAATTTCAGAAACAAAATTTACAGACCTAAAAGAAGCATTACAATTTGTTCAGAAAGAAATTTAAACAACTTCAAATAAACATTTTTCCAGGTTAAAAGCTGGTGAAAATTAAAACAAAAATATTGAATATTTGCAGATGCTTTTTCAAATAAAAAATGCTGTTAAATTTAATTAACAGCATCAAATTATTATATGGATAATGAAATTAATTAAGATAAATTTTAATTATTACATGAGTAAACCTAAGTTCAAATTGTATTAAATAAAAAGTTTAGATTGATGATTTTGCAATGATAGTTGGCTTCAACCATTAAAATAACTAACTACATTTTTTGTATGGCAGGAGCAATATTTAAAACCTGAAATTTGATCACAATAATTTCAAGTATGTATTTTTTTACTTGCTCTTCATCATAAAAACTACGTGTTTGTATCTTGCCTTCAATATATAGTAAATCTCCTATTTGCAATGTTTGGCTACTTGTTGCAACAATAAGTTTAGATATTTTTAAATTGTGCCACTCCGTTTGTTCAAAATCATTACCATTTTTTTTGATTACTTCTTTGGTTATCAATGGAAAACATAAAACCTCCTGCTGATCCTGAAAATTGTGCAAACTCGGCTCTTTACCAATATTACCTACCAAAAATACCTTGTTTATACCTGAATTTGTAAACATATAGGAGCTGATTTATTACAGATTGAAAAATTGTTAGTCATTGGTATTACAAGTTAAATCAATTCAACTTTAAACATTCGATTTAAAATATAACCGGCACTTGAGAGATTTTTTCAACTTACCATTGCTTATCAATGCTGTTTCTACCGGTATAAATTACGGATTCAAATTACTGTTGCTGATGAAAGCAATGTGCTTGCTATCTGGAGACCAGGACGGCGTATTGATGGAACCTTGCCCGCCATACAAATAAGCCAGCACTTTAGGCGTTCCTTGTCCGCTGATAGGCAACGTCCTGATATACACATGTTTATAAGGCGGATGAATGCCCGGCTCCACTTCGGTTTTAAGAAAAGACAAAAAAACCATGGATTTTCCATCCGGAGAAATATGCGCAAACCAGTTGTCAAAATCGTCTTTGGTAACTTGTTCCTGTTCGCTGCCATCGGGTTTCATGCGCCAAATTTGCATCAAACCAGAACGCACCGAATTGAAGTAAATGTATTTTCCATCGGGCGTATATTCCGGGCCATCATCCAAACCTTTGGTAGTTGTCAGCCTGATTTCTTTTCCGCCCGCAGCCGGAACTTTGTACACATCAAACTCACCGTCCCGGTCTCCGCAGAAAACTAAACTTTTGCCATCCGGAGACCAGCCGTGCATGTACGACGGCCCTTTTGGTGTGATTTGTTTTGGTATACCGCCAGTTACCGGCACTGTATAAACAATAGAACCGCCCAAATCTTTCACCCAACTGCTCAAGCCAATCATTTTGCCATCAAAAGAAATAACATGATCATTGTTATTGCTTTTAACTTCGCCTGTATTTAGCAATTTGGGTTGTCGGCTGGCTAAGTCAAAATTGTACAACAAGCCTTTGCTGTCATTGTAAATCAGGCTTTTACCATCTTTGTTCCAGTTTGGTGCCTGGATAGAATTAGGGACCGAATAAATAATTTTCCGGTTTCCGGTAGCCACTTCAAGCACTTCCAAATTGCTGCCCAAATTCATTTGTGTGGTTTGATCAGCAATTCCGGGAAAGGGAACGGTGATGCGGACATCCTTGAAAACCCCTGTTTCGGCCACGTCCGGGTTGTGCGAACCTACAAATAAACCTACGTAAACATCATCGCCCAGATCCATGGTGGTTTCTTCGGTCACGAAAGGTTCGCCGTATTTGGCCACACGCATGGTGTAAGTATTACCTTTTCTTTCCAACTGAATAATGTTGGCATGATTAATTTTAGATTTAATCTCTTCAGTAGTTGCGCCTGCTGTTTTCCTGAATTGTAATGATGTTAAACCATCGCCATGTTCTACTGCATTAATTTGTGCTGAGTTGCCGTCCAAACTTTTGCGCACCATCCAGCCCACTTTTCGGTGTTCTTCCACGCCGTTCCAACCCACAAATTCTGCTTTGGTATAAAGGATAAAATCGCCTTTCATTTTCTTCCACACAAAATGAAACTCATCATGATCATTCCAAATATTAGTGCCGGCACCAGAAATAACATACTGCTGCGTTTGCGGGATAAAAGTTGCAGCACCGGGTTTTACATTGCTGCCAACATCCGTCTGCCCGTCAAACAAGCCAATTTTTTGTGCCGAAACGGAGCCATAAAATATCGAAACCACCACAAGCAAAGCGGTTTGAAAAATAGATTTTGTTTTCATACTGTTTTTATTGATAAAAAAATGGTGCCGTGCTAATTCATTTTTGCAGCAGGCACCATCAATTCAGTTTAAAGAAACGATCGGACTAAACCAGGTTTTTTTTGATGTAAGAAATACTTTGTGAAATACTGTTGAAAGGATCGCCGGGCGTTTTGTCCTGTTCTACAAAAAAGTATTGCAGGCCGGCTTTATCCGCATGTGTAAATATTTTTTTGAAATCAATAGAACCGTTGCCTACTTCCGTGAAAGCGCGTTCCGGAGTTTTGTCCATATCTTTTACATGCCACAGCGGGAAACGGCCCGGATGCTGGTTGATCAAAGCAATTGGGTCCTGTCCTGCTTTGTTTACCCAGTACATATCCATTTCCATTTTGACTAAGTTTTTGTCTGTGTTTTCCAGCAAAACCTCATACATAAACTTGCCGTCTTCTTTTTTAAATTCAAAATCATGGTTGTGGTAGCAAAGCTGTATGCCGGATTTTTTACAGGTTTCGCCCGCTTTGTTAAATTGTTCTGCAATATGTTTATACCGATCTGTTCCGCCGCGTTCCGCTTCTGATAAATAAGCACAAACCATATATTTAATGCCTATCGCAGCTGCATCATCCACAGCTTTGCCCCAATCCTGCATAATGGTGCCTTTGGGCATTTCGCCATTCATTTTTTCATCACCCAAACGGTAATGGCTGCTTGGCATGATCAAACCATTGCGTTTTAGCAAGCGGGAAAACTCGGCAGCTTCCATACCATAAAATTTTTGAGTGCCGGTATAAGTGGCACCTTCAACAGAGTTATAACCCACCTTTGCTACCCGCGCCAAAGTACCGGCAGGATCACTTTGCATCGCATCCCTAACTGTATATAGCTGTAAACCAATGTATTTATGATTGTAATTAAGCAAAGATGGCGCAATAAGCAGGCCGGCAGAATAAACAGCAGAAGATTTTAAGAATGATCGTCTTGTAGTCATAATTTTACGTTTAGTTAGGTTTGGTTAGCAATTGAGAAATGCTTTTCAATAATAGAAAATTAAACTGACATATTTTAAAATCGTTTCCAAATATTGTAATGCTGTTTTTATGCCGATAAAAACAGTATCAACTTTTAAATTTGTGAATAAGCGGTTGGAACAAGAAATGTAGAAGTAATGCGGGATACAATTTTATCAGGATATTCCGGCGAAGTGCTAATCCTTTTCCAATCCGGGTTGCTGCCAAAAGCTTTCCATTTGGCATCGTGGTCTTCCATGCTGTCAAACGTAATCATGTAAGTCAGGTTTGGCCGCATTTCTCCAATCAAAGTTTCTGCAAAAAACACCGGTTTAAAACCCAGCTGCTTGAAGATTACAGTCTCGCCGCCTTCGTTAAACATCTGAATCTTTCTTTTGCCGAACATTTCACTTCCGCTTTCATATCTACGCAGTTCAAAAAACCGTTGCTTTTTTTCTGGTAACATCAGTTTTGGCGTAGTTGTAAAAGCTTGCAATAGAGAGCTTTCTATTCTTTCGTAAACAGGTTCTGCAAGTGGTGCCTGCAAATAAGCAGCACCGGCTTTTTGATAAGTAGCATCTTTCATCAGGTTATCATGCACTTTTTGATAAGCATCTAAAGAAGCATAAGGGATCAACACAAAGATTTTAGTTTGCTCTGCTGCTGGTTTCATTTCCGAAAAAATGCCTATCGTTTTGCTGCCCATTTTGTTTAAAGCCGGGATAGCAGCCTGCTGCAAATAATCTTCTACCAGTTTTTGCTGCTGCTGATTTTTTAGGCTGTAAACCTGCAGTTCGTAAAATTCCTGCTGCTGTTTTTGTACACTATTTTTGGATGATTTGGCTAAGGCTGTATCCACTGTAGCGGCAGTACCTGCAATCAATGCTGTTTTTATAAAAGTTTTTCTGTTCCTCTATGTATTTTAAATTTACGTTATTATTAATTAATAAGAAGAAAGATGTAAAA
>CAXSBZ010000010.1:0-97663 GCA_964236465.1 uncultured Sphingobacteriaceae bacterium
ATGTTCCTCACGCGGCCCTTTTAATATAGGTACTTTATAATGGGGAGCTTTTTCAAAGGCAGTTAACAAGATATTTTCCATCCGGGCATAGGCAGGAGTAGTTGCATTGGGAACAATTTTATGAACCTCATTTAGCGATTTTAAAGGTATCCATAGGACTATCTTTTTATCAGCGCTGGTGTCATTAGCTATCGGAAAAAAAACGCCCACTTTGTTAAAGCCTGATGCATGTAGTTGCGGGATATAATTATTTTGTAAGTAGCTGCTGATCGAGTCGGCCTGCAAGCGGCTTTTAGTATGATAGATGCTGATCTGGTAATAGTCACCGTAAGCCTTGCTTAGGTTCTGTCCGGTAGCTGTTGTTGCAGTTAAGACAGCCAGGAAAAGTGTTAATAGTAAGCCTGTTTTTTTCACAGTTTTATAAAATTATTGTTATGTAAGTTTAACTGAATAAGTGTTTAATTCATCATCATTGAAGACTTACTAGTTAAATTTCTATGGCTTGTTCCTTCAAAAACACGTCGAAGTTATAGCTAAATTAGCAGCTGAATATAGTAACATTTAGTTAAAAAATCAAAGTCAGGAAAACCAAGAATTTCTTTGCTTTTTAGTTTCTGCATTTGTACCTGAATTACAGGACTTCCTTCGTTTAACTGTACTGCCAAGTTGTTTTTTTTAAAAGCAAATTTTACGACTAACGGTACAATATAAACGTCGGATAGAAGGCTGAAAATCAATATCAAATAACTAAACTATGGCTTAAAAGAAGTACTTGCTCTACAGCCAGTCAGTTACAATTGGAAATAAAAACCAACTGCCAAATGCAGAACTGGTGCCTGTTTTAATCAATGCAATTAAAGAACAGCAAAGATGTATAAGTATGCAACAAATATCTTTAAGGAACCAACAAAGATCGATTAAAGTACAGAGCCTGTTTAAATTTCATTCAATTTCCTTTTGAATATAGTTAATATCAACGCAGATGCTTCTTTTACCTAATAAAAATTGGTATTGGCATCCATCATAAAAACCAAATGCAAACCATTTTTTAGGTGATAAAAGAAGCATAGAAAATAAGATTGAACAAATTTTAAACAGGCTCACAAAAAGCTGAAATATTAAAACAACAGCAAGAAATTGATGCTTTAAAAAGATACCTGCAAAAGAGGTAACTATTCGTACCGCCGCCATAGGGCATAGCATGTTAACCCCACCTATCAAACTACACTTTTACGTTATTGAAACTATGTTCTGCTATATTCTCCTAACGAGGTAGGGTTTGAGGAATCTTACAAGCACGCTGCACAGGCTTTAGCAATTGCAAAAAACGAAGTACATATTCTGTATTGCCAGTTTTACGACAATAAAAAAAAGAGAAGTACATGTTTAGTTTGCATTTGAGCTAAGAAAATAATCAACAATTTGATTTTAAGAAAGAGCCCAATAAAATAGATTTAATTTTTCCTTTTAATAAGAACTTTAGATTTGTAACTGATGAACTGAAAGCTGCGTATATTTTTTCCGTTAGCTGCAACTTTAAACGAAATCAGTTTTTTTAAATAGAATGACAGATGAAATTATATAACGGAATTATTCTTTTTGCATTTTTACTATCCTCTTGTAAAAAATCAGAACAAAAAACCATAGTGCCAAGTCCAACCTATTCAAATCAATTTACTATTGTTGGAAATAAAATATATAATTACAATCATGTTGTTCAATTGATAGGCGCGAATGCTTTCCATGTATTTGGTACAGGTGGAAGTGATTTAAACAGGTGGAATTTGGATATTGCAAGGGAATTTGTAGGCAACAGCAAAGAAGTACAATTAGCGGGTTCCCCTTTTCAGTATAGTAATGGTTCTTACTTATACACTCTGCAATCCGTTGTGGATAGTAATCGTAAGAATAACAGAATTACTATCATCTGCCCTTTTCAATGGAACGGATTGCCCGCTACAGATTTTTCAGGAAAAATGCCCAGACAAACTTATTGGTGGAACGATTTTAAAATAAAACTGCAGCAATGGGCTGTTCAGTTTAAAAATCAACCTGATGTTTGGTTAGAAGTATGGAACGAGCCATATAGATACGACAGAGCAGATGGATATACTGATGAAATATGGATGAGCGACATGAATGAACTGGTAGATGTTATACGAAGTACCGGAAATAAGAATGTAATATTGATCCCTTGTGCAGAACAAGGACAAGATGAAAGTGTCCTAATTAATAAAGGGGCATTGTTTTTAAACGGCAAAACGAATATTCTATTTGATATACATGCTTATGAAAAATGGCTTTTGGTTTCAAACTTAATCATGGGCAACCGCATACAGCAATTAAAACAAAACAGACTACCAGTTTTTTTTGGAGAAACAGCACCCTTAAACGCGGGAGTGCTTATGAACCCTAAGCCTTTTTTAGACAGTATTTATAATAATGGATTATCTGTATGTGCATGGGTTTGGAAATATGATAGTAATGACAAGGACGCATTACTAAATACTCAAGGACTGCCAAATGATAACAGCAATAACAATTGGGGAACAACATTCAGAAATTTGAGCTTACAAACACGAAAACCTTAAATTTAAAAAGGAGTACGCCATTAACATGAGGTTTGGCAAAATACAAAAGCATCCGCTTTAACAAATTCCTGTTTTTATGATCTGCTCCCCAGTATAAATATTCCCCCTGAAACTGCAACTTACAACCCTTGCAAAGCAAATTCTGTAAACCTGTCCTTTTCTTCCCATTTTTTACTACCTTATGCCCAGGGCAACGAGAACAAACTCTTTTGTTAATCTCACAATTAACTAAGATCACCTGCCTCTTTGCTGTTTTTATCCCATCATACTTCTTGAATCACAACCAGTTTTTTATGGTATAAAAGAAGCATTAAAATATTTTTTAAGGAAGTTTTAAACCAGCACAGATACATACAAATTTTTACATACAGATTTTACAGGTATAAAAGAAGCATCAATTTATAACAGCGTTAACTAAGAGTTTTATCTTTCTCGATTTTAACACTGGGCATAGCTTGATATGGATAGAATTTACCGTTCAAATAAAAAACCAATGTTAAAAAGATGGGTTATTACATGATCAATATCTAAAATAAAAGATTAACATGAGTGAGAAAAATAAGATCAGCCGGCGGCAAGTAATTGCAGGCTTGGGCACCGGTTTGGCTGCGGCAGCTGTCGCACCGGTTTTTGCATCATCCACAGGATTGCGTTTGGATACATCGGCATCAGCAAAACTGGTGGATCCAACTACCAAATATCCAAAGCCACCGTTCAAAGGTCAATCGCAGCCCTGGCCGGGTTTGGCCAGCCAGATGGATCCGCGGCCGGATCATGGCGAAACCAGCTACAAAGGTTCAGGCCGTTTGGCAGGCCTTAAAGCATTAATTACCGGCGGAGATTCTGGGATGGGCCGTGCAGCCGCTATTGCGTATGCGCGTGAAGGTGCAGATGTTGCCATCAATTATTTCCCGACGGAAGAGCCGGATGCGCGCGAAGTTATTGCACTGATTAAGGCAGAAGGCCGCAAAGCAGTAGCCATTCCCGGTGATTTGCGAAATGAAGCATTTTGCCAGACACTGGTAGCAGAAGCGGTGCGCCAACTGGGTGGTTTGGATATCGTGGTGAGCAATGCCGGCCGCCAGCAGGCACACGCATCCATATTGGATATTTCTTCGGAGCAGTTTGATTGGACGATGAAGACCAATATTTATGCACCTTTCTGGATCATCAAAGCTGCTTTGCCGCATTTGCAACCAGGATCAGTAATCATCGGAACCACATCCGAACAAGCTTACGACCCTTCGCCCGATCTTTACGATTATGCGCAAACAAAAGCAGCAACCATGAACTATGTAAAATCATTGGCCAAACAGCTTGCCCCGAAAGGAATTAGGGTGAACGGTGTGGCACCGGGACCAATCTGGACGCCATTGCAAGTAAGCGGTGGGGCAAGCCAGGAAAAATTGAAAATGTTTGGCGCACAAACGCCGATGGGCAGGCCGGGTCAGCCAGCAGAACTGGGTTCGATATATGTGCAACTGGCAGCAAGTGATGCCAGCTACGCAACAGGCCAGGTTTATGGTTCTGCCGGTGGAGCTGGGCAGCCATAAAGGTTTGCCTGCTTTTGTCCAATAAGAAGCTACAAAATTTAATGAATATTGATAAGCGGGACGAGTGATTGTCCCGCTTTTTCGTTTTGTACAGAACCCTCTGCATAAAATATAAATTAATAGTTTGTTTTGATCAGAATTATTTTGACGTGTTAAAACATATCAGTAATTATGTGTATCAGAACAGCCTGTTTCCTACAGCTGATCAACCAATTTTACCTTAATTAAAAATCTTTTTTATTTGCCGGCAATATTTTGAATGCTATTGATAAAAAATATTTATCCTGCATCAATTTGTTAATGAAGAAGTAATTACCCTGACATGAAAAAAAAGTTCTTTTGCTGCCTACTGTTTTTATCGGTGTTTTTTCAGGTTTCCTTCGCTCAAAATCCTGTCAAAACATTTACCAACCCATTGCTGCCTTCCGGTGCCGATCCGTATAGTTTTTACAAAAACGGTTACTATTACTACACCAATAGTATGCAGGATAGCTTGGTTTTGTGGAAAACCAAAAACCTGGCCGACTTGAAAACAGCTGAACGGAAAACGGTTTGGGTGCCGCCGCCAGGAACAGCTTATTCCAAAGAATTGTGGGCACCCGAATTTCATTTTATTAAAGGCAAATGGTACGCTTATTTTGCTGCGGATGACGGCAGTAATAACCATCACCGCACGTATGTTTTGGAAAATAATGCTACCGATCCGTTTAAAGGCCAATGGGTTTTTAAAGGGAAAGTGGCCGCTCCGGCAGATAAATGGTCTATCGATAGTGATGTTTTTGAACTGAACGGCCAGCTGTATATGGTTTGGGCCGGTTGGGCAGGCGAGGTAAACGGCCGCCAGAATATCTACATCGCCAAAATGAAAAACCCTTGGACGATTACCGGCAAACGGGTAATGATTTCTACCCCAACTTATGCCTGGGAGCAAAATGGCGACCTGCATGATCCAAATAATCCGCCGCATGTGGATGTGAATGAAGGGCCGCAGTTTTTAAAACATGGCAACAAGGTTTTCGTTATTTATTCTGCAAGCGGCTGCTGGACAGACTTTTATGCTTTGGGAATGCTGACTGCCTCTGCAAAAAGCAACCTGCTTAAAGCATCGTCCTGGAAAAAATCCACGGAACCGGTGTTTAAGCAATCGCCCAAAAATGGTGTTTATGCGCCTGGACATAATTCTTTTTTCAAATCGCCGGACGGAAAGCAAGATTGGATTTTGTATCATGCCAATTCAGAACCGGGCCAGGGTTGTGGCCGCGAACGTTCGCCCAGGGCACAAAGGTTTACCTGGCGCAAAAACGGGATGCCGGATTTCGGTTTGCCGGTAAAAGCAGGTGTGCCAATGGCCATTCCTTCTGCAAAAAACTAAGAGCTTGTTTGAGTTTTTTAGGCTATTTTGGCTAAAGCCATATCTAAATTATTTACAATCCACGGCCTGAAGGCCGTGGCAATTTGGACACTTGGTTTTGCATTTTTATCTACCGGAAATAAATAAACCTGTTTTGATAGGATGATTATTGGACTTCAATTGCCACGGCCTTTAGGCCGTGGGCAAAAGCGAAAAACAACAGGGCTTTAGCCAAAACAAAAAATATAAGACATCAAAATTTATGGCATAAAAGAAGCATTATCATTATCAACCCTAAGCTTATTAAAGAATATGATAGAAACTTTAACAAGCTTTAAAAATAGCAAGCCAATTTTTATCAGTATAAAAACAGTATCAGCTAAAAATTTCAGTTATCGTTTTATTGATTTGAAAGGTTTTGGCTTGAAAAAATTAACATAAACAGAAATTGCCGCTGCCAAAAAAAAGCTGGTTGCCGTAATTATATCGATAAAAACAGCATCAGTATTTTTGCCGCTGATTTTATCAGCCTCATATTTGATAAAAGAATTGGGCAAATCGTGCTCGCCAAGCTGCGTTTTTACCTGCCATTGCCAGTCGGTTATGGGGCAATAACCTAAGCCGTACCAATAACCTAACCCAAGCCAGCAAGCAGTCGTTATCAGCACACAAACGAAATGTAGTTTCCTGGTTTTGGGCCAAATCCATCCCAATAGATTAAAGCCGATGATTAGCAGGTGAAAAATCGTTAGCAAGAAATCCAGCAGTTTGAGGTTCATATTTGGATAGAAATTCAAGTAAAAATAATACAATTGGCAATATTCGATCCTAATTTTACTGGCATAAAAGAAGCATTGCAGTCTTTAAATGAACACATCACTTCAACCCAAAATCAAAACCAGTATTTTTAGGTTTGTGGAGGATTGCCTATCTTCCGGCCAAATATTTTAGTAAATGGCAACAGAAGTAAAGTGTCCGGGTTGTGGTCATGGTTTTCCGATTGGGGAAGTGATGGCCGAGGAATATAAAAGTGAACTGAAGCGGGAAATGATTTCTTACAAAAGGAAAAAAGACGAAGAAGCACAAAAAAAAGAGGAAGAATACCAGCGCAAACAAGAGGAATTTGATAAAAAATCGCGCCAGCAAAGCTTAGTTTTTGAGGAACGTTTGGCTACTGAAAAAAAACAGATTCAGCAGAATGTAGAACAAAACCTGCGCAAAACCATTGCTTCCGATTTTGAAAATCAATTGGTTTTGCTGGAAAATGCGCGAAAAGAATCTGACGAAAAACTAAAAATTTCGCGACAAAAAGAGCTGGAATTTTTGCAGCGCGAAAATCAGCTTAAAACCAAAGAAGCGGAAATGGAAGTGGATTTGCAGCGCAAACTGCAGGAACAGCGCGGCGAAATGGCCGAACAGATCCGCAAGCAGGAAGCTGATAAAAATAGTGTGAAAGAAACCGAACATCAGCTGCGCGTAAAAGAGCTGGAAAAACAGCTGGACGACCAGAAAAAGCAGGCCGATGAAATGAAACGCAAGCTGGAACAAGGCTCGATGCAGCTGCAAGGCGAAGTGCAGGAACTGATTTTGGAAGAATTGCTGCGGAATAGTTTTCCGTTTGATGTGATCAGCGAAGTTGGAAAAGGGATTCGCGGTGCAGATTGTGTGCAAACGGTGCGCAACCAGTTTGGCCAGGAATGCGGCCGGATTATTTATGAAAGCAAGCGTACAAAAGATTTTGGCGGCGACTGGATTGAGAAACTGAAAAAAGATATGCGCAGCCAGGGCGTAGATGTAGCCGTGCTCGTATCGCAATGTTACCCGAAAGGCATGGATTGTTTTGGCGAGCGCGACGGCGTGTGGATCTGTTCTTTTGAGGAAGCCAAAGCGGTAGCAAGTGTTTTGCGCGATGGTGTGATCAGGCTTTCTAACGTAGTAAAATCACAGGAAAATAAAGGCGACAAGATGCATTTGCTGTACAACTATCTCACCAGCAGCGAGTTTTCTGAACAATGGAAAGCTGTTCAGGAAGGGTTTATGAGTATGAAGCAATCTATCCAACAAGAACGCAATGCGATGGAAAAGCTATGGAAATCGCGGGAAAAACAATTGGAAAAAGTGTTGTTAAACGCAGCATTTATCAGTGGTTCTATTGAAGGGATTGCAGGCAGTGATCAGATTAATTTCAGTCTTACCGGAGGCAGCGATGAATTATTGATGGAGTGATGCTGTTTTTATCACACAAAAATTGGGATTGATTTTTTTAGGTTTGCAAGACTGTTTTACAAATTCGATTTCAACTGAAAACTTATGCAAAAATTTCCGCCTATTATCCTCGCTTCCAAATCGCCGCGCCGGCAGGAATTGATGCGTTTGATGAATTTTGACTTCCGGATTGTGCTGAAAGAAGTGGACGAATCTTACCCGGAAAACTTGAACCCGGAGGAGATTGCTGTTTTTATCGCCCAAAAAAAGGCAGCTGCTTTTGATGAAATGGTGGATGATGAAATTGTAATTACCGCCGATACAATTGTTTCCATCGATGATCAGATTTTGGGCAAACCCGAAACGCCGGAACATGCCGTGGCGATGCTGCAACTGCTTTCTGGCCGCAAACACAAGGTAATTACCGGCGTAAGTTTGCTGTACAAACATTGGCAAAACACTTTTTTTGATGTTTCGGAAGTGCTTTTCCGGCCGTTGCTGGATGAGGAAATCCGGTATTATGTGGATAATTTTAACCCGATGGACAAAGCTGGTGCTTATGGTATTCAGGAATGGATCGGTTTGGTTGGCATCCAGCGGATTGATGGTTCTTATACCAATGTGGTTGGTTTGCCTACGGAGAAATTGTATCAGCAGTTGATAGCTTTGAGCAATTTACCATTATGAAAGCTCTCAATTTCATATTAATTTTTTTCGTATTTATTTCGTTTGGTTGTTCGAGCACTTCTACAAAATCAACTTCTACGCTGAATTTAAAAAATACAACAGTATTAAAAAGACTGAATCAGCAAAAAAAGGTGATTGACAGCCTTGCCAATGATACAAATTCTTTGGTTGTATATGCAAAAGTTCCTAGTAATTTAAATCCTGTGTTAGTAAAAAACGCCAACTTCCCTGATGAAGTAGAAGTAAGCTATAATGTGTTGAAAGATAAGAAAGGCAAAGTAATTTATATTTTTGAATCGCCTACTGGCGAAAGCGGTGATTGGGATATTGCTTACAGGAGTTACTTTGATAAAAACGGTAAGTTGTTTGCATTTGAACGAAAAGCAGGATTTTTTAATAGTGAGTGTACAGACGGAGTTGCTCATGAAGTTTCAGTAAAATATTATAGTCAAAATGCAAATCTAATTGATTCCACTTATTCCTTAATAGATGATAATAAGAAATCCTTAATGAAGTCCAAGTGTAATTTTAATTATAATTTTTCATATACAATTTACAAAAGTTCAGAAAATTATATAAAAGCTAATCATTTAAAGCTTCCTCCAAAACACCTTCTTTCAAAGAATAAGCCGTCATTGCCAACTTTTTAATTTTCAGCTTTTCCATCACAAATTGCGTAACCAAAGAAGCGACGACAATCATATCAACCCGCAGCGGAATAATGCTTCTTTTAGCCAGCCTTTTTTCATGGCTCGAATGCTGCAACCAATCGGCGACTTCATTAAATTCATCGATTTTAAAATCATAAGTTTTGATTTGTTTTATGTCGAAAGCATGGCCTTGTTCCACTTCAATCATTTCTGCATAAGTTTCAAACGAACCGGCCGAACCGATTAGTTGCTGTACATCCCAATTTTTGACCGATAAAAACAGCATCTGCAATTGTTCTTCCAAATACTGGTTTAGTTTGATTGTATTTTCTAAAGTGATCGGATCAACCTGATGAAAAAGTTGCCGCAACCGTTGCGCGCCAATTTCAAAGCTTTGTTTCCAAAAGATTTCGTGTTCATCGCACAAAATAAATTCTACACTGCCGCCGCCAATATCTAAGATTAAGCTTTTTTGTGCCGATAAAATCCCGGAGCTTTTTACGCCTTTGTAAATCAGCTCCGCCTCCTGCAAACCATCGATCACCTCGATTTCGATCCCGGTTTTTTGCTTTACTTCCCGAATGAAATCCTGCCCGTTTTTGGTGCTACGGACAGCCGAAGTAGCAACCGCACGAACTTGCGATACTTCTTTTATCGCTATTTTTTCGGCAAAAAGCTGCATGGTTTTGATGCCGCGTTCAAAAGCTTGTGGTGAAATCAAATCATCTTTCATGCCGCCTTCGCCCAGTTTTACGGCTTCTGTCAGATGCAGGATTTCGTTGAAACCGTTTTCTGTTTTCTCCGCAATCAGTAAATGAAAAGTATTAGTGCCGAGATCCATCACGGCGATGCATTGGTTCATAAACCGAAGATGCTGAAATAATTGGTGATTGAAATTTTATTTTTTACGTTCTTTTTGCTTGAACAAAAAGAACCAAAAATTCAAGAATGCCGGATCGCCTCCGGGCGGCATTCAGCCCCATGCGCCTAGGTGGTTACCTTGCATACGGCCCCGCGAATTTCACTAAAAACAAAAACTATTTTTTTAACCCATCTAATTTATACCAATAAAAGAAGCATTTGAAACAAAACTGTCCAACAACGTAAGATAACCACCAGGATATTCCAAAGCTACAGGTCTCCGCCCAGGTGGGCAGGGCTGACAAAACGCCCGGAGGGATCGGGTTTGTCTTGAATTTTTGGTTCTTTTTGTTCAAGCAAAAAGAACGTTAAATACATTCACCAATACTTCTTTTATCAACCTAAAATCACTCTTTATAAAAAAACCATTTGGCCAGTTCTTTATAGCTCGTTTTTTTGCCGTACATCAGCACACCAACGCGGTAAATGCGGGCGGCAACCCAAGTGGTAAAGATAAAACCGGCAACCATCATCAACATCGATAAAGCCAGTTGCCAATCGGGCACGCCAAACGGAATGCGCACCATCATCGCAATCGGCGCGGTAAACGGGATGATGGAAAGCCAGAACGCCAGCGAACTATCCGGATTGTTGACCAGATAAGCAAACGATAAAATGTAGGTAAACAAAAGCGGCAAAGTGATGGGAAACATGAATTGCTGCGTCTCTGTTTCGCTATCTACCGCCGAACCAACGGCCGCAAAAAGCGCGCTGTACAGCAAATAGCCCGACAGGAAATAAAAGATAAAGCAGCCCAGAATATACCCGTAATTAACGCCTTTTAAGGTTTTTAGGAAACCCATAACCGGGTTCGCAATCGGCATTTGCGTTTGGGCCGTGCTGTTTTTACCGCCTTTTATTTGGGTTTGATTGCTGCTTTGTTCGGTAGCAACTTCTTTTTGGGCGAAAACTTTTCCGGCAATATTGGTAACCGTTGTGGACAAAATAATCCACAGTAAAAACTGCGTCAACCCCACCAAACCAACGCCCAGGATTTTGCCCAGCATCAGCTGAAAAGGTTTTACCGAGGAAACAATAACTTCAATCACGCGGTTAGTTTTTTCTTCGATTACGCCGCGCATCACCTGCGCACCATAAATAAACAACGACAAATAAATCAAAATCGCCGAAGCAACGCCAATGCCATACGCCGAAGCCAGGTTGCTGTCCTTTTCGCCGTCGTCCGTCAGCTGTTTAGTTTCTGCGGAGATATTGGTTTTCATCGCGCTCAGTTTCTGCACATCGATGCCGGCCGCTGTCATATTTCCGGCAGTGGCAATGGCGTTTAGTTGTGATTCTACTTCGTTTAGCAGGGCAAAATTGGGTTTCTTTTCAGAGAAAACCTGAACACTGTTTTTAGCCAAATAATCTTTTGGGATGAAAAGCACAAACTGGTCCTCATTTTTTTTGGCTGATTTTTTTGCTTCCGGCAAAGTTTTTTCCGCAGCACTAAAAAGAAAGTTTTTATGGTTTTGCAGCTTGGAAGCGAACAAACCAGTTTCGTCAACCACCTTAATTTGTTTGGGTTTGTTCAGGCTATCGCTGTTTTTGGCGATCAGGTAAATGCCGCCGTACATGGCCAAAATCAATCCCGGAACCAGGAAAGTCATCAGCACAAATGATTTCTTTTTTACCCGCGCCAAATATTCGCGCTGGATAATGAGTAAGGTTTTGTTCATGGTTTTAGCGTTGGTTTACTTTCTCGATAAAAATTTCGTTCATCGTCGGGATGATTTCTTCCAGCCGGTTGATGCTCACTTTCGGGATCAGGTATTGCAATACTTCGTTTACCGTATGTTTTTCTTTGAGTTTGATCCGCATCAAATCATTTTCATCATTTGGGATATGTTGCAGCAATTCAAAAGGTTCGGTTCCGTCCAAATTCAGTTTTCCGGCAAATTCTACTTTGTAAGTATTGTTGCGGTACGAGTTGCGGATCGATTTCACCGGGCCGTCCAATATCTTGTGTGATAAATTGATCAAAGCAATAGAATCGCACAATTCTTCCACCGATTCCATCCGGTGGGTGGAGAAAATAATAGTTGCACCTTTTCGGTTCAGTTCCAAAATTTCATCTTTGATCACTTCCGCATTCACCGGATCAAAACCGCTGAAAGGTTCATCCAAAATGATCAGTTCCGGGTTGTGCAAAACGGTGCTCACAAACTGTATTTTTTGCTGCATCCCTTTAGAAAGGTCTTCAATTTTTTTGCCCCACCAATCGCTCATGCCCAGCTTTTCAAACCAGGTTCTGATGCGTCGTTCGGCTTCCGCTTTTTCCAAACCTTTTAACCGTGCTAAGTAAACTAGCTGTTCGCCGATTTCCATTTTTTTGTACAGGCCGCGTTCTTCCGGCATGTAGCCAATGCGCTCAATATGCGATTGGTTAAGTTTTTCTCCGTTGAAATAAACTTCTCCCGAATCCGGGGCAGTGATTTGGTTGATGATGCGGATTAAGGAAGTTTTTCCGGCACCATTTGGCCCGAGCAAGCCGAAAATTTTCCCTTTTTCAACCTCCAAACTTACGTTATTCAAGGCCCGGTGCCCGGCGTATTGTTTCACAATGTTGCGGATACTCAGCATAATGCTTCTTTTATCGGTGTTTTTTTAGTTAGAGATGTGATTCGGGGAAATGTTACGGCAATGTAATTATAATTACGAATACTTATCATAATTTCTTTTAATAGGTGTCTGTGGTTAAAGATACATCTGACACTTTTTTTAAATTTAATTATGAAGTTTTTTGCTTTTAAAAACTGTAAATTCAGTTAGTAAGATTGCAAATGCTAACCAACGAGAAAAACAGTCTCTATCATCATGGAAAAAGTAGTTATACAAAAACAAATTCTTCTTTCTTACAATAATATCTATGAAGAAGATAAAATTGATCTGTTTTCCTTATTAAAAGAAATTCCCCAAACGCCAGCACTTGAGTTTATAAGTTATCTCGTTCATTTATATAATGTCCGAAAAAAGGACGATTTGATGTTTCAGTCAGATCATCTAATTTGGTGGATGATGCAAATGAAGGGAAGTGATCAACAAGCAATCCTTAATTTCATTAAACAAAATAAAAAGTTAATTGATGACCCTAACTTCAAGTTGTTAGATCGCAGGTCATGTTTAGACCTTGTACAACATATCCTTGTTTATTCAAATGCTGACGATATTACACCACTTAACGCTGATCATTATACAGCACTTTTTAAATGTTTGCTTCATTTTAACGAAATAGGAATACGGGTACAAGAAAAAATATTCAATTGGGATGGTAGTGGGAGTATTAAGCAATTTGCAGATTACATTTTAACTGTTGATGTTAGAAATATTGAGCATGAACGTTTTAAAGATTACGTATTACAGTTTTTGAAAGTTTATTATTTTTTCGTGTTTTGTGAATCGCATGAAAAATATTCTTTGTATTTAAATGTCTTTCTTGAATCATTAGGTCTGACTTCATATAAAAGTTATTTGTGGAAGTTATTAAGCCCGTATCTCTATCTTATGTTGAGCGAGGAACCTACACCTAAAATGTATATAGATGATGAACATGAATCGCTAAATTTCTACAACCGTTTAACTATTAACGGTAAAATAACTTCAATTGACGAGGACTATAAGCCATTACGACAATATCCCTTATTTAAAACAGAAAGGAACATGTATGTATTTATGGACTTTAGATTCTTTGTTGACAAGTTTTATCAAGGGTTATTATTTGATTTTGCAGCTACAACAAAGATTTCTTATAGCAATTTGAAAACAGACATGGGAAATGAATTCTCAGAGCACGTTTTATTTTATACTATAATGGATAAGTGCTTTAGTACATATGGAAATGTACGGTTAACTGGAGAACAGATCAAAGCAAAGTTAGTCAGTGGCGAACCTGATTATTATATTCGTAATGGCTCAGAAATATTTCTATTTGAGTTTAAAGACATTATCACATTAACTGCAAATATTAAGCACACTGGCGATCCTGAAAAGATCAAAAAACGAATAGTTGAACAATTAGAAAGAAGTGTAGATGGGAAAAGAAAGGGTATAACACAGCTATTGAATACCATAAAAGAAATCAAATCTGGCCTCTACAAAGAAAAGAATGTTGACCTAATTCCTACTGATGAAACTATAGTTTACCCAATAATTGTTCATACAGATATTGCACTTGAAAGTAGAGGAATTAACTATTTCTTAAATGAACGAATAAAGGAACTTATAATAGACTTTGAACTATCCGATCAAAAAATAAAAAATTTAATATTGATAAACCTTGATACACTAATACAACTTCAGGATTATTTTAAAGATGGTAAACTTGATTTAGGAAATTGTATAAATAGCTACATAAGTTATATTTCCGGCAACGATCCCATAACTATTATGTTTCCATTTGACGAATTCTTAAAGTATTATTTTGTTGAAAAGAACAAAGAACAAATAGGAAATCCGAAAGAATTTAGAAATATCATAGCTGCATTTGAAAACAAAATAAAAAGTTAACAAAAGTGTTGTTTAAAGCTGGATTCTAAACCCAACCTCAAGCCACACGTTCAATAACCGGTTTAAAAAAAGTAGACTTCCAAGTCGTTTTCCAAACCATTTTAATAAACGCCCAGCGGTCATTTTTTCGGGTCAGGGCAATACGTAGCGGCAACAAAAACATGCGGTGAACCCAGGTTGCCCAAAAGCTCCATTCGCCTTCGTGCAAGCGTTTGGTATGCATCTCATTGCGGAAACCGTGATTAAACTTCCAAATGGAAGATTTAGGGTCATAAAAAACGTTGCTTGGATTGTTTGTGGGCGATTGATGGATCACTACACTGTTCTCAACCTGTAATCCTGCCAAACCATTGGCCACGATGCGTTTAGAATATTCGATGTCATCACACCAAATAAAATATTCTTTAATCGGCAAACCAATTTTTGCTACAGCTTTTGCAGAAAGCAGCATGGATACAAATGTTCCGAATTGTATAAACGGTAATTTGGTATCAACTGGAAAAGCCAATTTATCCAATTTTTTCTGATCTTCCAGCACATAAGTTTTGTTCATCTCATGTATGGAATTGTCTGTCCACAATACTTTGCCAGAAAAAAAACCTATATTCTCCTGCTGATCGCCCAAATCATCCAAGGTTTTGGCCAGCTGCTGCAATGCATCATTTTGAGGGATCACATCATCATCCATCAGCCAAATCCAATCGGCACCGTGGTGGTATGCTGTTTTTATGCCATAAGAAAAGCCGCCGGCGCCGCCGTTATTTTCTTTTGTGTAAGTGGTTACATTTTGTGTTGACAGCCATTCCTGTGTGTTATCAGTCGAACCATTGTTGATCACAATAATTTCGTCAAGCTTTCTGGTTTGTTCCTGCACCGATTGCAGGCATTTTTTTAGTAATTCCAACCGGTTGTAAGTAACAATAACAGCAATAATTTTCATAAATCAATAACAGTAAATAGTGGATTAAGCTTTACAGATTTTTAATTTTCTTCAAGCCAGCTTTGTATAAAGACAATACCATATTACCACAAGCAGCAGGCTGAGGATTGATGAAAATGGCTTTTACTAACTGCATTTAAAAATGTGTTAACCAATATTTTTACAAACGCATAAAAAACAACTTGATTTTTACAAAACCATTTGTCCGATGATTTTCTTTTAATAACAAAGATTTATTACTCATTGAATAAAATTGCGCAATTGCAAGTTGTAAAAACATCCAACCATGCAGCTTATATTACAGTTTTACAACACAATACAAACCAATCCCTAATAGAAATATAGCTCATTATGGGATAGGGATTTTAGATTTCAATCAACGCAAAATGTATTTCTATCAAGTGATAAGTTTGATAAATCGGCCCAGTAAAACTGTACATAAAAAAAATTAGTAATTACTATCAAAACATTAAAAGTGAACAAAGCATATATCATCATGGCGCATAAAAGTCCGAATCAGGTTTATCGCCTGGTTTCGAGATTGAATGACGGCAATTCTGTATTTTTTATACATATTGATCAAAAAGCAGAATTTTCACAGTTTTCAAACCTGAAAGATTTTGGGGATGCGGTAAAATTTACAGAACGTTTTGACGCAACCTGGGGTGGTTATGGTTTGATAAAACCTTATCTAAGTGCTTTAAAAACAGTGCAAGAATACCCGAAAAAACTTGATCGGATAGTATTGCTCAGCGGCCAAGATTATCCTATCAAAAGCAATGAGTACATAAATGATTTCTTTAAAAACTCTCCGTATTCTAATTTTATAGATTATTTCCCGATCCCTAACTATCAGAAATGGCCGGGCGGAGACCGGGGCGGCTGGTATCGGGTTGACAAATATTACTTCGGGGCAAAATGGTACAATTTTTTCTGTTCCAAATTCTTGAATTTGCTGGCCACTTATATTCCTTTTTTACGAAGAAAAATACCCAATGGCATGAAACCTTACACCGGCCAAACTTGGTGGAATTTGGATATGTATACCTTAAATTATATTTTGGATTATGTAGCCCGGCATCCGGAGTATGTGGATTTCCACAAACATACTTTTGTAGCCGATGAGTTATTTGTGCAGATGATTGTGGCAAACAGTAAGGATGAAAAACTGCTTCAAAGTATTGGAAATACCGAATTGCGTTTTACCATTTGGCCAAAACCAAATAGTGCACATCCGAAAATACTGGACAAAAATGATTTGGATGCGATCATGGCATCTCAGGATTTGTTTGCCCGGAAATTTGACGAAAACGTAGATATCGAAATTATGGATTTGATTGACCAGGAGATTTTGTTTCCTGTTAATCAAAAACAAACTATTTCCTTTGCTTCATAAGTTGCCTTAAATTTAACCATGCTTCTTTTATCGTATCAAAATTGGTGTTTGTGCTGATTGCCGTTATGATAAAGCAAATCAATTTTAGTACGATAAAAGAAGCATCAGAAGAAATTATTTATCCTGCCCATCTGGTTTGATCCGTAGCAATCCTTCCTCAACAAAACCCCAAAACGGGTAATCCTATCCTTAGTTTTGAATTGTTTTGAAGGAGAAAAGCCATTTCCAGGCACAATTTAATTTTGGAACAAGCATTGCAAAAGCACAAGTATATCACACATACTTAAAAATTTGCAATCATGAAAAAACTTATCCTTTTCGCAGCTTTGGGTCTCACTTTGGCCGGTTCTCTTTCTTCTTGCTCCAGCACTCGTTTTGCGCGCACTTCCCACATGAAATTTACCAGCTAAAAGAAGCATCGGCTGAAAACAATTTACAAAAGTGCAACCAAGCCCGTCCATCCGGTTTGATGGCTGGCCCCTAAACCTTTGCCGGTATCACCATGAAAATATTCGTGGAAAAGGATATAATCTTTAAAATGAGGATCTTGGTTGAGCTTTTCATAACCACCAAAAACCGGCCGTTCGCCTTTTTCGTTCCGCAGAAAAATGTTTTTTAAGCGTTGGCTTAATGCAGTAGCAATTTCTGCCAGCGAGCAATACGTGCCGGAGCCGGTTGGATATTCTACCTTAAAATCATCGGTATAATATTCCTGAAAAATGTATAAAGAACAGATTAACAAGTAATTAACAGGCATCCAGATCGGGCCGCGCCAGTTGCTGTTGCCACCAAACATGCCGGTATCGCTTTCGGCCGGGTTGTAGCGCACTTGATAATTGGCACCGTTCAAAAAATATTTGTACGGGTTGGCTTCGTATTCTTTAGAAATGGAACGAATGCCGTAATCAGATAAAAACTCGTTGGTATCCAGCATCCGCCGTAGCAAAAGCTTCATCCGGTGGCCGCGCAGCAGCGAAAATAAATGCTGTTCGGTGCCTTTGGTATCTTTCCAGTAGCTCATTAGCTTCACCAAATCCGGCCGCTGCATCATAAACCAGTCCAGCTTTTCTTTTAGTTTGGGCAGCTTGTTCCATTTGTTTTCGTCAAACACAAGTACGGCAAACATCGGGATCAACCCAACCAAAGTTCGCAGGCGCAAACGGTCGCTGCTTCCGTCCGGCTTGCGCAACAGATCATAATAAAACCCGTCCTGATCATCCCAAAGCCCAAGCGAATCACCGCCCATAGCTGCAATAGAGCCTGCGATGTATAAAAAGTGTTCGGCAAATTTGATGGACATATGTTCATAAACCGGATTGTGCAAAGCCAGTTCTAAGCTGATTTCCATCATGTTAACCGCATACATCGCCATCCAGCTGGAGCCATCGGCCTGCTCTAAAAAGCCGCCGCCGGGCACGGGTGCACTCCGGTTAAAAACGCCGATATTATCCAAACCCAAAAAGCCACCTTCAAAAACATTATTGCCTTCGCTGTCCTTTTGGTTTACCCACCAGGTAAAATTGAGCAGCAGTTTCTGAAAAATACCCTCTAAAAACAGCACGTCTTCCCGGCCGTTTTGCTGCTTGTCCAACTGGTACAATTGCCAGGCAGCCAGCGCGTGCACCGGTGGGTTGGCATCTCCAAAATCCCATTCGTAGGCCGGAAGTTGGCCGTTGGGATGAATATAACTGGCGCTCACCAAAATATTCAGTTGGTTTTTGGCAAATTCAGGATCTATTTTGGCAAAAGTGAGGCAATGAAAAGCCAAGTCCCAGGAAGCAAACCAGGGATATTCCCATTTATCCGGCATCGATAAAATTTGATCAGCAATAAAATGTTTCCAATTGTGGTTGCGGCCTTTCAACCTACTTGCAGGCGGTGCAACTTGTCCCGGATCACCATCCAACCAGGATTTGATGTTATAAAAATAGTATTGCTTACTCCAAAGCATCCCGGCAAATGCCTGCCGCTGCACTAATTTTTCATCTTCATTGCTGATAGTTTGCTGTATTTGTGCATAAAATTCATCCGCTTCTTTAATTTTATTGCTGATAATTTTATCAAAATCATCAAACGGATCGGATTGATGATTATCAGAAAGCCGCAGCCTGATTTCCACACTTTGCTTCGCCGGAACATTCAGCTTGTAATGCAATGCTGTTTTTGTGCCAGTTTTTTCAGGGTTGATGGCTGCCTGGTTTCCATTCACCACGAAATCATTGATGCCGTCTTTTACAAAAGCCGAACTGTTGGGCGAATGATAAAGCCGCTCAGTATTGGTTTCGTTTTCGGTGAAAAGCAGTTCCGCTTCACTATCCAAATGGCAATAATAAGTGCCCGCTTCGGATTGAAATAGCAGCGTGCTTTTGTCCAAATGCGTGATCTGCGGTTTGGCCGATCCCGGCTGCCAGGTCCAGGTATTTCGGAACCATAATTGCGGTAGCACATGCAGCTCAGCGTCCTCATCACCACGGTTGTAAATAGTGTATTTGATCAGCAGGTCATCTGCAGTATTTTTGGTGTATTCTATAAAAACATCAAAATATTTATCCTTGTCCAACAAGCCGGTATCAATCAGTTCAAACTCCGGATCGAGCCTGCTCCTTCGTCCGTTTTCCTCAATCAGCCATTGGTAAGGATACGCAGCCTGCACATATTTGTACAGCATTTTCATGTAGCTGTGCGTGGGTGTGCTGTCCAGGTAATAATAAAGCTCTTTTACATCCTCGCCGTGGTTTCCCTCGCCATTGGTTAGTCCGAAAAGCCGTTCTTTCAAAATCGGATCTTTGCCGTTCCACAAAGCAAGCCCCAAACAAAGCAGCTGTTTATCATCACAAAAACCAGCAATCCCTTCCTCGCCCCAACGGTAGGCTTTGCTGCGCGCCATGTCATGCGTAATGTAATTCCAGGCATCACCATTGGCACTGTAATCTTCGCGTACCGTTCCCCACTGTCGTTCAGACAGATACGGCCCCCATTTCAGCCAGTTTTTTGTTCCAAAGTAATGTTCTGTCAAGCGGCTTTGTTCAGCATTGTTGTTCATGCTGGGTTAAGGATTTTGATTGCAGAAATGTTTGACCGGAAGCAAAATCTGGCAGGATAAAACTGCGAAAGTTTTTACGAAAAAATAGCTGCTAAAAACAGCATGGCTGTTCAGCCCATTCAGCAACAATAAAAATTACCTGATTTTCAGTAGCTTAATTATAATGGGTTTAACCGATACGAAAACCAAAAATTCCGGCCAGGCATTTATCACCGGAAGGAAAGTTTCAGCCTTGATCTGTTGAAAGATACTTGCTGGATTTGTTTAAAAAACGAGGATCGGGCAGTTGCACATCACGCCCTGGAAACCGCTTATGCTAAAAGGAATTGAGGCTGCTGACTTGAGCACTTACCAGCTTGGCTTCGCCATCAAAAGGAAGTTGAAATCGGGTTTATCCGGTTCGGTTATCATCCAAAAAAATACTTGATAAAAACAGTATCGAGCCTTTTTTTGAAATTGAACACACGCAGGATTTCAACCCCAATACCAAAGATTTTATTGTTTATAAAATTGATTTACAGCAACATCAACTTGCCTACAGTATGGGAAAAGCAGGTGGTAAATATAGCTGGTGCTAATTGATAAGAATCAGGCGAAAAAAACTTTGTCATTTTGATCTGCAGGAAGAAATCTTCATCCATACAATTAAACTTCACTGATTTTTACCCGATAAAAGAAGCATTGGATTTGAAGAAGATTCCTCCCTTTGGGTCGGAATGACAAAAAACAAAAAATTTACTGATAACTTAATTTAGAAGCCTTCAACCCAAATACTTCTTTTAAAGCCCGTTTTGCGGCATAATAGCCACACATGCCATGCACGCCGCCGCCCGGCGGTGTAGATGAGGAACAGATATACAAGCCTTTGGCGGACGTTTTGTAAGGCGACCAGCGCAGTGCCGGGCGCGTAAACAATTGCCGGATATCCAAGATGCCGCCGTTGATATCGCCGCCGATATAATTTGGGTTGTATTCTTCAATTTGCACAGTATTCATGGTGTGTTTGGCCAGGATCATTTCCCGAAAACCGGGTGCAAAACGCTCCACCTGCTGCTCAATAATTTCGGTCATATCTGTTTCGCTTCCGTTGGGCACATGGCAATATGCCCAGGCTGTGTGCTTGCCTTCGGGTGCGCGCGTGGCATCAAAAAGGCTTTGTTGCGCCAGCAAAACGAAAGGTTTTTCTACAATTTTCCCCTGTGAAGTTTGTTTTTCTCCGCTGGCAATCTCCTCCAAAGTATTACCCAAATGGATGGTTCCAGCTTGCCGGCATTCGTGCGCCGTAAAAGGGATTGTTCCGTCTAAAGCCCAGTCGATCTTGAAAACGCCCATTCCGTAGCGGTATTTTTTGAGTTGCCATTTGTAAATGGAAGAAAAACGGTGGCCGGCAATCTTGAGCAATTGTTTTGGGGTGATATCAAACAGTACCGTTTTAGAAGAAGGCAGTTGCTGCAAAGATTTCACCTCAAAATTGGTCTCGATTTTTCCACCCATTGAAATAAAATAAGCCGCCAATGCATCTGCAATTTTGATGGAACCACCTTTTGTCATCGGCCAGCCGTTGGTGTTTCCGGTAGCCAGCAAAACCAGTGCAACCGCCGAGGTAGCCAGGTTTGACAAAGGCTGAATGCCATGCGCAGCCATGCCCGCCCAAAGTCCGCGTGCTTCTTTTGTGCGGAGTTTTTTGGCCATTTGCAAAGCGGAAGGCAAAGCATCCAACCCAAAACGCGCAAACTTGAGCGGATATTTGGGGAATTTGAGCGGGCCAAGCAAATCAGGTGCTAATTTGGGCCAATTGTGCGCCAGCGGTTGCAGCAATTTTAAATAAGCTTTGCAATCGATGCCCAATTTGATAGCCGTTTGCTGTGCCGATCCAAACAAAGCCGCCGCCCGGCCATCATCAAAAGGATGCGCAGCGGCCAGCGGCGGATAAATATATTCCAAACCAAAATTGGCCAGTGGCAAGGTTTTAAAAAATGGCGAACCTGCTGCCAGCGGATGAATGGCCGAACATATATCGTGCTTAAAACCAGGCAAAGTCAGCTCTTCCGTGCGCAGGCCGCCACCGATCTGCGCCTTGCCTTCCAGCAATAAAACGGAAAGTCCCTGCTGTTGCAATTCAATGGCTGCTGCCAGTCCGTTTGGCCCGGAACCTACCACAACGGCATCATAATCAGTATTTTGCTTCAACATAAATTTCTCAAAGTCGGTTCCCGTTTGATGCAGGTTTGCCGCTAACTGGTTTATATTTTAGTTTTAAGTAGGAAAGCGGGTGAATGTTTTCTTTCTCAAAAATTATCATATACGGCAAAATTTGCGGCGGCGGTTTGCTTAATTGTTAAATGATGTAAATCCTGATGCTTCTTTTATCGACCTAAATTCCGCATAAAAATATCGGAAACAAAGCCGCAAACTAATAACTTTGCAGCGCGGCCAAAGCAAAAAAATATGAAACCTGGAGATAAAGTGATTTGTATTGATGCCACCATCGACCCTGATAAAGCGGAAGAAATAGCAAAGGATTTTGAAATCTGGATCACCAAAGATAAAGAATATACCATCCGCGAAATCCTGGACAACAACGGCATTGTGCCCGGCGTTTTGCTGGATGAAGTGCATAATCTGCCTAAATATTTCAAACTGCTGAACCGCTACCAAGAGCCGGCTTTTGCTTTGTGGCGGTTTAGAAAACTGAATTACGCCACCAAAACCGAAGCCGTAGAAGCAGAACAGGAACTGGTAGAAGTTGGCGTGCAGCGACCGCCCGAAAAAGAAAAAGCGGCCCGGTAAACAAGCAGTTTGATGCTTCTTTTACCGGTCTTTTTTTGGTATGAGCAAACCTTCCGTCAGGTTTTTCCATTGCTGATCAGAAAAACCAAGGATCGCACCAAGGGCAACTACGGCGTGCCGAATCGTGTCCCAAACGCCATCGGCCTGTCCATTCGGAACCTCATTGCGGCCATGCACTTCGGCAGTTACGGTATTGCCTTTTCGCTTCACTATAAACGTACTGGTAGAATCTTGATTGAAAAAGTGAGACGTAGCGGCGTCCGGATTTTGCGGATTGGCAGCAGGCCGAACACGGATGGAAACGATTTGAATGTCAGCTTGTTCGTCCGTTTCGTCCTGAATATTTTCTATCCGAACCCAATCGTTTCCGTTGCCGCTATCCGGGCCGGGCGCAGGAATATGGATTTTAAAATGATCGCCTACCTGTGCCGGGCGATTTACTTCAACGCCACTGCTGTCCGTCAGCTGAAAATCTGATGAAATGCCTTGCGCCACTTCTTTCCAGCGGGAAACATCGAGCAGCCTTTTTTTGGCTGATGCAAACAATTGTTCGGCTTCTTGGCGGTTATTCAGCGTAACTTCATGCTGCGTATCTACCTGATTTCCTTTTTGTTGCGGCGGAATATTTTGATCTTCTATCGACATAAAACTTTTATTAACCGAACACCAAAAGCCGGATGCAGTTTGTGCAAACCTGATTTGAAGCTGATGCTTCTTTTATCGGGTAAAAATTGTGATCAGGTTAAATCAATCCAAAGTTGCTTCTTTCTGCGGATCAGCCAAATATTCAAACATCAAATTGATCTGGGCCGGAAGCACGCGGTTTTCCGACAATTCCGGAAGCTCGTTTTGGCTGAAAAAACTGACATCTAAAATATCAAAAGCTTTGGTTTTTTCTCCGCTGATGATTTCACACCGGATAAAAATCTTGTAAACATAATCCGGTTGCGGCGGGTGCGGATGGCAACGTTTGTCTAAAACCGCCAGCAATTTTACAGGTTTTACGTGGAAACCGGTTTCCTCCAATGCTTCTTTTACCGCTATTTCTTTGGGCGAAAAACCAATATCCGCCCAGCCGCCGGGTAGCGACCATTTGCCGTCGGCTTTTTCGCGCACCAATAAAATTTCTTTTTCAGCATTAAAAATTACCGCACGGATGTCGGTTTTTGGCGTAATGTATTCTTTGTTTGTACTGAAGTAATTGGTGATTTTTTCCGGCGGATCACCCGAAACTTCCTGCATCATTTCCAAACTGATCTGCTCCAGTTCGCGGTAACGCTCCAGATCGTATTCGTTGTTAGCATATGTTAAACCCAAATGCGCCATCGCTTTGAGGCGTTTGGCATAATCTAAAATTTTGTCAGCCATCAGTTTTTTATTTGGCTGGAAATATACGATGCTTCTTTTATCACCTCAAAAATTGTTGAACACAAATCTACTCCAAATCCAAAATATCGCCGGGCTTGCAATCCAGCACTTTGCAAATGGCTTCCAGCGTATCAAAACGCACACCTTTAGCTTTTCCGGTTTTGAGAATGGAAAGATTGACGGTTGTTAAACCAACTTTTTGCGATAACTCGTTCAACGACATTTTGCGTTTGGCCATCATCACATCTAAATTTATAATGATTGCCATGGTTATATTATGGATTCGTTTTCGGCTTTGATTTGATTGGCAACTTGCAACAATTCGGCGAACAGAAAGATGCTTAAAGATAGTACCCACATGGCCGGCGATTGTATCAAAGTTGACATTCCAAATTGTACTAAAGCCCACTGTATAGAAATGTGTAAATCATTTTTACTTAAAGTATCTGAGAAATTTATCGCTATCTGTAAAATAGGATTAAGTAAAGTTAACGCAATTACCAAGAAACCAATTTGCCTTAGTTTTTGATAGAAATCAGGTTGCCATTTATCTTTTTCAGTATAAGCTTTAACAATCTTCCGCAATCGCAAACTGATTATTAACAAAATGCCAACGTTTGTTAGTCTTGTTAGCATGATCCAGAATGAGTAATGATAGCTGTGGTAGAGCTTAATGCTTGGGATAACTACATACATGGAAGCCATGGCTGATAAAGCCAATATCACCCAGATCCATACAAAAATGCGTTTGGTTTTTGAAGATTTCATATCGGTTAATTTTTCTCAAACATAAATCTATTTTTAAATCAAAACAAATAATATTTAAAATAAAACATTAAATAATTAAATTTTTATTTATGCTGATAAAGATTTATGCTAATGCTTCTTTTATCGACCTAAAATTGATATTCCTTTAAAACCAAACAGATGATTACTTTTAAAAAATGGATTCACCGATTACAATACCAATTTTAGCTGCCGAAGAACTGCGCGTTCTGGGCGTTTTAATGGAGAAGAGCAAAACCACGCCGGATTATTATCCGATGACCTTAAACAGTTTGACTACGGCCTGCAACCAAAAATCATCGCGCAAACCGGTGGTGGATTATGAGGAAGAAATGGTAGTTTTGGCTTTAGATTCATTAAAGAAAAAAGGTTTGATCTCTACGGCAACCGGCGGTTCTATCCGTTCCGTAAAGTACAAACACAATTTTGCCATCGTTTTTCCGGTTGTTCCTGCCGAAGTTGCGCTGATTTGTCTGCTGATGCTGCGAGGGCCGCAAACGCCGGGCGAACTGAACACCAACTCCGGCCGGATGTACGAATTTGAATCGATAGAAGAAGTACAGTCGGTTTTAGAAAAACTTTCTCAGCCGGAAACGCCTTTTGTAAAACAATTGCCGCGCCGCAGTGGACAAAAAGAAGTCCGTTTCGTACATCTTTTAGGCGGAGAAATTGATTTGGAGGAAGAAGAAACGCCGCAGGAACCGGCGCGAAAATCGGTAAGCGAACTGGAAGCGCGCGTGGCACAATTAGAGCAGGATTATTCGGTGCTAAAAGAAGCATTGGATAAATTGATGCAGGAGTTGGGCGTTTGAAGGTGCGGGGTTTGAGGAAAAAAGCGATCAGCAAAGTTGGTATCGGATGTTTTTTTACTTATTTAGTAATGAGCAACTTATTATTTGTCTATTCGTTTTGATTGCTCAACTTTAACAATCAAATAATCATATTTATGAAAAAAATATTGTATCTGGCATTTTGCTTGTTGCAGGCAAATTTACTATCTGCCCAAAACGAACCTGGCGTTGCTTTATCCCATTATGTATTCCCGGAGTTTATGGATGGCATGGTCAAAAAGAAATCAGGTGCAGAAAACAAAGCCCTTTTGAACTACAACTCTATCACCCAGGAAATGATTTTTGATAAAGACAATCAAAAATATGCCCTATCCGAAATCAAGACAATAGATACAGTTTATATCGGCAAAACCAAATTTATACCGGTTGATTCTATTTTTTATGAAGTAGTAAGTACCAACACGCCGTTTAATCTTTATGTGCAGCACAAATGCGAAATCCATCAACCTGCAAAAGATGCCGGCTACGGCACCACCACCCAAACATCGGCGGTAACTTCATTATCAAGCAATTATAACAGAACCGCATCGGGCTTTAACTCGCTTTACAACCTTCAGCTTCCTTCGGATTTTAAAATTTTGCCTTATGCGGAGTTTTGGCTGAAAAAAGGAAACGGATATATCAGAGCATCTACCGCAAAACAGTTGCAAAAAGTGTTTCCAACAAAAGAAGTGGAAATCAAAGCATATATAAAAACTTATAAACCTGACTTTAAAAAGCAAAAAGACCTGGTTGCATTGATAAATAACGTTGCAAAATAACCGTTTATTGATACTTTTGATTGATTGCCCACACTATTTTTATGATAAAAAAAACAATTTTAGTTGCCTTATTTTCTTGGCTGATATTTTATGCTTCGGCTCAACAAATAACCAATCATACTGTAGTGAAAAATAAACCGAGTAGCGGCAACCCAATATTTCCGGGTTGGTATGCTGATCCGGAGGCCAGGATATTTAACGATACTTACTGGATTTATCCCACTTATTCTGATGATTACGGAAAACCCGACCGTTCTGTAAACCTTTCTGAAGCACAATTGAAAACACAGAAAAACACGATCAATCCGCAGTACCTGAAACAAACGTTTTTAAATGCCTTTTCTTCTAAAGACCTGACCCATTGGAAAAAACATCCGCACGTTTTAGATATTAAAGATGTGAAATGGGCTGCCTATTCTATTTGGGCACCTTCCATCACCAAAATGAAAGGTAAATATTACCTCTTTTTTGGGGCAAACGACATCCAGAACAACAACCAGTTGGGAGGGATTGGTGTGGCGGTGGCTGATAACCCTACCGGGCCTTTTATTGATCATCTTGGAAAACCGCTGGTGGATAAATTTTACAACAACGCCCAGCCGATAGACCAGTTTGTGTTCCAGGACACCGACGGGCAGTATTATCTGCTTTATGGCGGCTGGAGACATTGTAATATTGGCAAACTGAACAGTGACTTTACCGGCTTTGTCCCTTTTGAAGACGGCACCATTTTTAAACCTATTACCCCTGAAAACTACGTGGAAGGCGTTTTTATGTTCATCCGTAAAGGAAAATATTACCTGATGTGGTCTGAGGGGAATTGGACCGGACCGGATTATTCTGTGGCCTATGCCATAGGAAATTCTCCGCTCGGGCCTTTTACAGGCATTGGAAAAGTGTTGCAGCAAAACCCCAAAATTGCTACTGGCGCAGGGCATCATTCCGTAATTAATATCCCGGGCACTGATGATTGGTATATTGTATATCACCGCCGCCCGCTAAACACAACCAACGGCAATCACCGCGAAACTTGTATTGACCGTATGTATTTTGATGAAAACGGGTTGATCAAACCGGTTGTAATTACTGAGGAAGGGGTTGCGGCGAGGAGGTTGTAAATCCGGCCAACTGAACTAACTTAAAAAATTAAAGTAATTATGTTGATAGCCGAAAAGAAGCAAGTAGCACTGGAATATTAATTTTCTTGACTTTTAACATAAAATCCACCGATAAATCCTCATTCGATAAAGGCCAATCAATACCCTATCCTGCCGGAAAAATTTTAAACAAGTTCTTTTGCATTTTATCTGCTGTAGCCAGCTTTTTTGAAACTTTATCCCAAGGCAAATTAATTAAATTGCCATCTACTTTTAAACAAATAAAATCTGCCTCAAAAGAAACAGCTTCAATATTGTGTGTTGCAATCATTTTTTTTACTTGATAAAAAAAGCATTCCAAGATTCAATAATCAGATCAAAATGCTGATAAAGTTGTCAATCTTTTCAAACTAACTATTCATTAACATTATTTTGTAGCCTATTGCTATTTCTGTTGATTTGATAAAAATAGAACATCAAATTTTTTGCACAAATCATGATTGTAAACTACACTGAAGCAGGTTGGGAAATTGTGTTGCAGCGTGCGCATGGCTCGTTGGCAGCGCAGCTGGCTGCAAACTGGAAAAAAGCTGATCGGCCGCAACGCTGGACGGAAACGCTTTTGGCTATCGGCGAGCATGACGACGCGCAAACGGAACTGGAACAAAATGATCTGGTTACTGAAAATGGCGGCCCGGTCAACTTTAAAATGAAGACTTTTGAGCTGCCGCATTGCCAGCAAATGATTGATTTCAGTTTAAGCAAAAGCCGTTATATTGCTTTGCTGACTTCTATGCACATCAATTTTTTGTATATAAAAGAAGCACAAACCAATCCGCAGGCCGAAGCTTTTTTGCAGGAACAGGAAAAGCTGCGTCTCGATTGGCGGAAAGCACTTAAAATCAGTCAGGAAGAAGCCGAAAAAAACTATGCGCTGCTGGAATGGTGCGATGCTTTTTCGTTGTTGATTTGCCAGAAACTGTATCAGCCGGAACAAAGAAGTATGGAGATTAGCAACGGCCCGGATCAGCAGGGAAACCAGCTGATCCAATTGGACAACGAAACTTTAACTGTAAAACCCTGGCCTTTTGAAGTAGAAACGTTCATGATCCGGTATGATTCCCGCCTGGTTTCAAAACTTAGTTTTGCCGATAATGCAGAATTTAAACAACATCTGCTGGCTGCGGAAGTGACAGAAAATTGCTGGATTATTAAAAAAAGTTAAGCTTTGGTTTTAATCATTTTAAAGGATAAACAAAACCAATGCTGCTGCGGCAGCAATAACCGTATTCAAAAAATTAACCATATTATTCCTCAAATAACCTTTCCGTTCCAAAGTGGCACCCAAAATAGAATCTGCCAGGTTTCCAATTGTTCCGGCTAAAATGATCCACCAGAAATCAGTTTTCCAACCGAAACTAAAAGCATAAACCAGGGCAATGATTGTGCTGGCTGCCAAACCAAAAAGCGTTCCTTCCAAACTGATAACGCCATCCAATCCTTGCCGGTCTTTTTTTAAGGTGATGATGTTGTAAAACCTTGTGCCATAAACTGTTCCCGTTTCTGATGAAATTGTATCCGCAGCGGCTGAAGCTAAGCTTGCGGCCATCATCAACCTAAACAAATCAATTTTTACGGGATAAAAGAAGCATAGCAAACCCATTAATCCGGCTGTGCCCACATTGGCCAAAACTTGTGCAGCTGTGCGCTGGCCTTTGTTTTTTTCGGCTACGCCCAATGCTTCTTTTATGCCTGTTTTATTGGAGGTGGCCAAAGCGGATAAAAGAAACAGGACAGCTGCCATTAAAATCCCGTAATAACCGGCACCAAGGTACAAGCAAACGCCCAGCAAAGCAGCTGTTAACGCAGCAGGCAAAGTGAGTTTTTTTGCTTTTACGCTAAGGAAAACGCCTGCTGATAAAACTACGGGAAGAAGATAATCTGAAAGTTGCATCAGGGGCGAAGTTCTGTACTAAAACCTATATTTTCATTATTTCATTTTCATCAGCGATGGATAGATCCGCAGGAAAACCTCACCGGCATACGGGTTTTTCCCATATAAATTATTCAATTGACTGTTAGCATGATAAGCCGAAAGTTGTCCGCCGGCAGCTACACGAATTTTTCCGATGTAAAACAGATCGTAATTCAAACCAAAAGTTAAAGCGTTTACCGGGAAAAGCGTGTTCTCGCCGTACAAATTCTCATCTAAATTTAACTCTTCGCGGGATTTTTGCACCCATTCGTAGCGTGTATAAAGTTCCAATTTCCGCAACCGATAACTTGCTTCCAGCAAAGCCGTATTCTGGCCGGCCTGGTTTTTATATTTGTTCAATCCCCAAAGTGCCGTTACGTTTAAAAATTGTTCGCTGGCAAAAGGCTTGCTGTAAATGGCAGAAGCGATCGTTCGGTTTACGTTTTCGGTTGGCATCAACATTTCCGGGCTTTTGATAAAACCATGTGAAACCTCTAAAGCCCAGTTTTGGGTTGGATTGTAGGATAAGCGGCCACTCCAGGAATCAAACCTTGGCTTGTCAAAATCCAGCCGGTTTTCATCCGGTTCCCGGCCTGTAAAAGATGAACCTTCGATCTTAAATTTATCTAAACGTAAACCTAAAGTTGCCACACCAAAAGTAATGTGCGTACCATCGTTCCAATGGTGGCCAATCGGTGCATCCGGGTTGGAAAGGGCAGAAGGGCGGTGCATAAAAGCGGTAGAACCCAAAGCCGGTTCGCCGGGATAACCCAGGTAAAAGCTCAAATCAGTTTTTGGGTTGAAGCTGTAGGAATAACTGGCGGCCAGTTCCGAAAACAGATCATGCGGATGCTGACGGTCAACCAGCGGTACGTTTTTCCAGCTTTCGCCGGTTTGGAAAAGCAGCGGATAACCGTCCCCGCCTTCTGTAAAATAATCCGCAGAAAGCATTAAGTTGAAATGAAACAAGCCTTTTTGCCCAAGCTGCCGTTGTGCCATCGCCATAAACCAGTTTGGTGCATCAAAATCATTGGCACCGCGCGAACCTTGTTTGGTAAAATCCTGACTCGTAAAACGCGGCGCAATATTGCCGTGCAGCATGTACATCCATTTGCCGGAATTCAGCATAATCCCGTACATCGGCGACGCGTCCGGCAGCCAGGCCGTGCCGGAACCGTCGCGGTTCATGGGCAGGTTTAAAGATAAACCGCTGCTCATCTGCATGTTCATACTGCTGGTATCAGCCATCTGCATACCTTTCATGCCGGCCATATTGTGCTGTGCTTCAGCGTTTTTCAGTAGTAAAAAAAGCAGTAGTGCGGTAAGTTTAAAAGAAAGTTTCAATCTTTTCATATCGGTTCAAAAATATCCAACAGGAAACACTTCACTTTATATAATGCTGATTAAGATTTATAAAATTATAAACCGGCCTTTCTTCAAAACCATAAGCTATTGCTGCCGATGCTGTTTTTATCACCATAAATTTGGGTTGATAAAAACAGCATCATCAATCTGTATGCAGCTTTCAATCAAATAAAGTTTTATTTTGTTGCTGTTTTTAAAAGGATAAATTGCCTGTCATTTGCAAATCAAATTCTGATCGCTTATCTTTCAAATCTTTGCTTTAAATTTTTGCGTGTATCTTTGTTTCCTTCAATCAAAACCATGAATAAATCAGGAAATCCTTCTGAAAATACGGATGTTATTTTAATTGGTGCCGGGATTATGAGTGCTACGCTTGGCGTGATGCTGAAAGAGCTGGACCCGAACATAACGATACAGATTTTTGAACGGCTGGACAGTGCAGCAGCCGAAAGTTCTGACGCTTGGAACAACGCCGGGACTGGCCATTCTGCTTTTTGCGAACTGAATTATACACCGGAACTGCCGGACGGTTCTATCGAGATTGTGAAAGCGGTAAAAATTGCCGAATCTTTTGAAGAATCCAAGCAGTTTTGGAGCTTTTTGGTAGCGAAGGGTTTTTTGTCTGATCCGTCAAGTTTTATCAAAAGCATTCCGCACATGAGCTTTGTTTGGGGCGATAAAAATGTGGAATATCTGCGGAAACGGTTCGAGGCACTTACCAAAAACCATTTGTTTAAAGAGATGGTTTATGCTGATGACAAAAAACAGCTGACCGAATGGATGCCGTTGGTGATGGAAGGCCGCCCGGACGAGAAAGTGGCGGCCACGCGCATGGAAATTGGTACAGACGTAAACTTTGGCTCTTTAACCAAAGCCATGTTCAGCCAGTTAAACAAAATGGAAGGCGTGCAGCTGGAATTTGGGCACGAAATCCGCACGCTGGATCAAAATAAAGACAGTTCCTGGACTTTGAAAGTGAAAAACCTGGGCACAAGTGAGATCCGGAAAGTAACCGGGAAATTTATTTTTATCGGTGCCGGCGGCGGTTCGTTGCCTTTGCTGGAGAAATCAAATATCCGCGAAGGAAAAGGTTTTGGCGGTTTTCCGGTGAGCGGGCAATGGCTAAAATGTGTGAACCCGGAAGTGATCAAAAAACACCAAGCCAAAGTTTATGGCAAGGCTTCGGTTGGTTCGCCGCCGATGTCTGTGCCACATTTAGATACGCGAATGATTGATGGTAAACGCGAGCTTTTGTTTGGACCATATGCAGGTTTTTCTACCAAATTCCTCAAAAGCGGTTCTTATTTGGATTTGATTTTATCCATCAAAACTGATAATATTTTGCCGATGATGGCGGCGGGAATCAAAAATATTCCGCTGACCAAATATCTGATTGATCAGGTGAAGCAATCACCGCAAGACCGTTTAAATGCTTTGAAAGAATATTTGCCAACGGCAAAAATGGAAGATTGGGAATTGGAAATGGCTGGCCAGCGGGTGCAGGTTATCAAAAATGACCCTGTAAAAGGAGGCGTTTTGGAGTTTGGCACCGAAGTGGTAAGTGCCGCCGATGGCAGTATTGCGGCTTTGCTGGGTGCTTCGCCGGGTGCATCTACGGCGGTTTCCATTATGCTTGATTTGCTGAACCGTTGCTTTAAAAACAAAATTAGCACGCCGGAATGGCAGAGTAAAATGAAAGCAATGATCCCGTCCTACGGCAAATCTTTAGGAAAAGAAGTGGAACTGGCCGGAAAACTGCGAGCAGAAACCAGCAAAGTTTTAGGTTTGACTTTGCCGCAAACCGTATAATCAGCACACAGATTTTATACCGATAAAAGAAGCATGAAGGACTGAAATATCCTTTATGCTTTTTTTGTGCCGGTAAAAATTGGTAGCTAAACTATTAAATTAACCATCACTTGCATTTCCCCGTTAATATACCATTAGGCCTTTCAACCGTTCCGGTTCATTTTCTGTGCGAAACGCTTGCTTATGCAATAGGTTATCGCTACTATATTTATTTACGAAAGCGCAGGCAGGATACGATCAGTAATGAAAACCGCATCCTCATTTTTATTGGTGCAGCTTTAGGCGGTTTTTTAGGGTCCCACTTACTGGGCATATTGGAGAAGCCCGAATTGCTAAACCGTGTAAATATAATTTATTTTATGAGCAACACGACTATTGTAGGTGGCTTATTGGGTGGGTTAATAGGTGTCGAACTGATAAAAAAACGGATTGGAGTTGTTACTTCTTCCGGCGACTTGATGGTCTATCCGCTCATACTGGCCATGATTATTGGCAGGACTGGTTGTTTTTTGGCGGGTTTAAAGGATGGTACTTATGGCATTGCCAGTTCATTGCCCTGGGCAATTGATTTTGGTGATGGAGTCCGCAGGCATCCCACAAACCTTTATGAGATTTTGTTCTGGCTACTGTTATGGATTACGATGAACAGCATTGAGAAGAAGCGAAAGTTTACTGATGGCTCAATGTTTAAGCTGATGATGGCCAGCTATCTTTTTTTTCGCTTTTTAGATGAATTTATTAAACCGGATTATTTTTTTAGTTTTGGTTTATCGGTTATTCAACTTGCTTGCCTGGCAGGCATAGTTTATTATAAAAGTGTATTGCTGTATCCTTCCAAATTGACTGTAGCTTATGCCTGAACGTCCATACATTTATTATGATTTTACCATTAGTATTTGCTCATCCTGTTTAAGGCGGGTAGATGCCAAAATTGTATTTGAAAACGATAAGGTTTACATGTTAAAAAACTGCCCCCGGCATGGCCACGAAAAGGTGTTGATAGCAACTGATATTGAGTATTACAAAAACTGCCGCAATTATAGTAAGCGCAGCGAAATGCCACTCAAATTTAATACGGCTACCCACTACGGCTGTCCTTACGATTGTGGTTTATGTAAAGACCACGAGCAGCATTCCTGCCTTACCGTTATAGAGGTAACAGACCGTTGTAACCTGGCTTGTCCAACCTGCTATGCCATGTCCTCTCCACACTATGGCAGACATAGGACATTAAAGGAAATTGAGCAGATGCTGGATGTGATAGTAGCTAACGAAGGTGAGCCGGATGTGGTGCAGATTAGCGGCGGTGAACCCACAGTACATCCCCAATTTTTTGACATTTTGGATATGGCTAAGCGTAAACCTATCAAGCATTTGATGTTAAACACGAATGGGATACGCATAGCCAAAGACGAACAGTTTGTAAAACGTTTGGCTACTTATATGCCCGATTTCGAAATTTACTTACAATTTGATTCCTTTAAAAAAGAAGCATTAGAACAGTTAAGGGGCGAAGACTTGCGGGAAGTAAGAAACAAAGCTATCGAACATCTAAACCTTTACAACTTATCTACCACCTTGGTTGTTACCCTGCAAAAAGGATTGAATACGGATGAGATAGGTAAAATTATAGAATATGGGCTACAGCAACGCTGCGTAAGGGGCGTTACCTTCCAACCAACGCAACAGGCAGGAAGACTTGAAAATTTTAACCCAGCAACAGACCGCTACACTTTAACGGAAGTACGGTCTGCCATTTTAGAGCAAACCAATATTTTTACTGCTGAGGATTTATTGCCGGTACCTTGTAATCCGGATGCATTGGTGATGGGTTATGCTTTAAAATTAGATGGTAAGGTGTTTCCTTTAACCCGGATGATCAACCCTAATGATCTGCTGGACAATTCTAAAAACACCATAATTTATGAGCAGGACGAAAAGCTGAAAGGACATTTATTGCACCTGTTTAGTACCGGTAATTCGGTTGACCGTGCTAAAGAACATTTAAAATCTATTATGTGCTGCTTGCCCGAAATAGATGCACCAGGCTTAGGATATGATAATTTGTTCCGAATAGTTATCATGAACTTTATAGATGCACAAAACTTTGATGTCCGTGCAATAAAGAAGTCGTGTGTGCATATTGTAAACAAGGATATGAAGATCATCCCGTTTGAAACCATGAACATTTTTTATCGGGATGAGAAAGCAGCTTATTTGGAAATGTTAAGAAACGAAATCCATGTAGTATGAACGAGCCTCAATCAAAAGTCAATTATAAAATTTTAGGCTATAATTTGCTTGCATTTGTTATTTACACTATTGGCTTGATTTCTATGGGGGGAAATAGTGCTATTATTGCTTTTATCTTGGCCTGTATTCATTTTGTTATTTGTATTATACAAGCCATTGTAGAAAAAAAATGGATCTGGCTTTTAAGCGGTTTACTGATCTTGCTTATAGGTTTTGGTACTTGTGTAAACTTTATTAAACTTGATCTTCGTTAACCCATCTATTCTATATCCAATAAACCCGCCTTTGCTGCATGGGCAACTAATTCCTGGTTCTATCATGTCAATTGAGTTTCAGGAAACGTTATATAAACCCCTTTTGCCGTATTTGCCAAAATCAGGTTCGTTTGATTGGTATATGCGCTAAACAGCTATAAAAAGATCAGTATAAACTTAAATTCTTCATGCTTCTTTTATGCCGGTAAATTTGTGTTTTGCAGAAACCCAAACTAAAACAAAAACCAATATCAAACCCAATACTTCTTTAAGCAGAACAACCGTTTTGGGTTGAAGACAAATTAATCAAAATGAGCAAAAGTAATTGGAGTTTTTATGTGATGGAAGCTTTGGCCATTGCCGGTTTTATACTGAGTGCTGCTTTTACCACTATTTTTTTAGAACATCCTGATTCTCCGGTGGCGCAAACGCAACTGGCCGTACATCCGGTTTGGCGTAGTATTATTTTGGCTCTGGTAATGGGGATTTACATTTTTGCAATCGCCAAAGCAATCGGCAAATTATCTGGCGCACACGCCAATCCTATATTGACCTGGGCTTTTTTTCGCTTGAAAAAAATCACCTTCGCAAATGTATGCGCTTATTTGGCTGCACAATTTTTGGGTGCAATTGCTGCTGTTTTATTATTAGAACGCACAATGGGGAAATTCTTTGAACATCCACTCATTAATTACAGCATCACCAAACCAAAGCCGGGACACAGTTTGGGTTCCGCTTTTATAGCTGAGTTTATCATCAGTTTTATCTTCGTGATTACCACGTTACTGGTGCTAAGTTCTAAAAAACTGGAAAAATACAATGCGCTGATTGCCGGTTTATTAATTGCCTCGTTCCTTATTTTCGAGTTGCCATATTCCGGGATGAGCATGAACCCGGCGCGTTCTTTTGCAAGTGCTTTGGTGGCCTGGAGATGGACAGAATTATGGGTTTATTTTGTGGCCCCGGTTTTTGGGATGCTGCTTGCCACAGAAATTTTTAAAATCTGGCAAAGATCGCTTGGTGTTGATGCGGAAGGAAAGCCTGTGATCGGCAGGAAACTTTTTGGAAGCATGGCTATTCCTGATTTTCCTTCTGAAAAAAAGTAGCTTATTTTCGTCCTAGGAACATAGTTTTATGTCGATAAAAGAAGCATGGCGATATTAGCATGGCTTGTAATTTATTAATATAAAGTGTTGATATTCAATTTAAAAACTATCTTTTCAAACTATCAGTTTTGTTATAAAATTCGTTTTGCAATTGCAAAGTTTTGTTGTCAGCTTTAATCATGCGGATGGCTTTGGCAAGTGATGTTACCTCGTGGTCAGAAATAAATTTTCCGAAAGCGGCCGTACCTTTTGCACCTTCTCCGGCGTAATGATTTGGGAAGGAAGAATACCACCAGATGGGCGTGTAAACGTCTGGCAGGGAAGAGCGTTTTTGATCGGCACCACTCTCATTTGCTGCGCGTTCCATTTTCATCAGGTCCGGCCGGTAATACATCATTAGCGAAGTTTCCATTTCTCCAGCGTGCATATCACCAGACTGATCAGACTGGTGCATCTTTTGAAATTGCTGCGTATAGGCTGCATCCTGGGTTGGCGCATACAAATACACAGCGTAATTATGTCGCTTGTTTAGCAAGGATTGCATAAAAAACCGAAGGAATTCCGGGTTGCCGCCGTGGCCATTTACAATTACGATCTTATCAAATCCGTTTCTGGCAATTTCGTCGCAGGTAGCTTCCAGCAAATCCCAAATCACTTTGCTGGGCAAGGCAAAAGTACCTGGCTGGTGGCGTGCTTCGTTGATCTGCCCGTAAAAATAATCCGGAAAAACAACTGCATATTCTAATTTAACAACTCTGGAAACGGCTTCCCGAACATGGATTAAATCCGTACCTAATGGCGAATGCGGCCCGTGTTTTTCCAGGATGCCAATTGGTAAAATACAGGTTTTGGAAGATTTTTGCAAGGCAGATGGAAAATCACTGGCCACTAATTCGTCCCATCGGGATGGGATTTGCTGCGCGAAAGTAAAGCCGGAAATAGTTAAAGTGGCAAGCAGTAGCAGATAAGCTTTCATAATTTTAATTGAGGATGTTTAATTGTGATAAATAAACTTCTGTTTTAAAAATACTCTTTTTAGGAGTAATTTTTTGTAACCGATGTATTTTATAATGTTTAAAGTTTTATGAGAATGATTTCCGGTTGAGAATTGCATCTCCAAAAAAACAGACTCGCAAATTTCCTCATTCAACTTTAGTTTTCAAACTATCCAAGTTCTAAATCTTCTCAGCTTTCCTTCCGATCAGTTAAAACGATCACTTTAAATAATAAAAACTAATATCCACCCTTATTTTGATTTTTTTATTTATGTAAGTGATTCTTTTATCACTACAGATTACGTTGTCCAGTAAGGCTTAACATACAACAAAAACCATTTGCCTTTCTTTTTTTCAACATAAAGCATGTCAGCATTTGCAGCGTAAACTTGGGAATAAGAGTAAGAAACATAATAACATGCTTTATTGTGATTAGCATTAAATACAACCCTGGATATTGCAACGTAACGTTTCGGAACTTTTTTTAATTTTTTGATCGAATCAACAGACGCGAATACATAATTTCCAAACATCAATCCATCCAATTTTGCAGCTTGTTTTGGATATTTGATTGTGAATAACTGTTTTTCTAAGTTAAAGAAAATCGTATCTAATTTGACTCTTGGATCAAGATGATATTCTTTGCCTAAACTAAAGTTTGCAGGGTTAAACAAAGTATCTTCTACAAACCAAATTTGTGTTTTGGGCTGAATTCTATTAATGCTATCCGCAGTTTTTTTCCATCTTTCTCTTTGTTCCTTAGTTTTATGAAAGCCTTTTAGCGGAAATTTAGGGGCATCCAAAATGTTCCAAGGAATGATGTCATGATCTGGAAAAGTATATTTGATTACTTCCAATTCTTCAGCCTGAAGTTTTATTTGGACAATTTTAGGTTCGGAATTGCAAGCAAAAAACAGGCATAAAAACAGTACAAATGGTTTTCTCATTCCGTTTTAGTTTTCAAACTATCCAAGTTCCAAATCTTTTCTGCTTGCCTTCCGATCAGCCAAAATGATAATCCCAAAATGGCGAAGAATATAGTTTTGTTGATGTTGTCCCAAAGATATTCGGTGTAGCGCGTGTACACATTGATGAGCAGAAAAGTGATGCCGAATTCGCGGGCCACTTCGTCTTTCTTTTTCAATCCGTACAAAACAAAAGCGATGGAAACGGCGATGGCAATCAAAGCCCAATAATATAACGTGATTTGTTTGACGTGCAGCCAGTCGTTTATTGTACCAAAATTGCCAAAAATAGAAAGCAGCCAAAGGGAACAAAAAAGATAAGCCATGCCTACAATATAAGTAAATTCCCGGAAGTATTCGAGCCAGCGTTTCTTCCTCAGCACAAAACAAAAAGCAACCAAAATTCCACCAAAAACCACAAAACGCAGCGGATAATTCATGCCTAAAAAATAGTGCCGCCAATCGGTTTGATAACCGGTTTCTGTACCGAACCAGCTGCCCAGCGAAATCAACGCAAACAACCAGATTAAATGCGAATTGAGTTTGTAGGCGATGAAACCATACACAAAAACCGACAGCAAAAACAGCAAGGAATAATGGCCGGAACCGTTGTCAAAAGTTTTGCCGAGGTAAGCGATGCAGTTGGCCGTAAACAAAATTCCCAGGAAAATAATGGCTTCATTGCTGAACACTTTTTGGGGTGAAGTTTTCTTGAGTTTTCTTCCGCGGATAAATAAAAACGCCGCTATGATCCCGGAAAAAAGACTGATTAGAATGTCCGGCGTGTTGTACAATTGCTTGAGCCAGCGGATCACTTTATCATCAATAATCAGCGAAGCAATGGCGATCAATCCGCAAAATAAAGCTACCCAAAAAGAGTATTGCGCCAGCCGTTTCCAATCGAAACCTTTTACATCATAACTGTTGCGCAGGTTTTGAGCGAGGTTCGGATCGATCAAGCCTTGTTTTTCCCAATGGCCGATGGTTTCGTCCAGAAATTCGCTTTCCTGTTTATCCAAATCCAATTTTTCCAAAGCCATCGTTTATAGAAATGGAAGATACTGTTTTTATCGGTTAAAAAACGAAAGTACGCTTTCTTTGTCGCGGCCAAGCTGCTGGGTGAGTTCCTCCAAACCGGCAAATTTTACGTCGTGGCGGATAAAAGCGTGGAAACTCATTTGCAGTGTTTGGTTGTAAATATCCTGGTTAAAATCAAAAATATTGACCTCGATGTTACGCGACATGCCATTAATGGTTGGGCGATGACCGATATAGGCCATGCCGTTTTTAGAGTTGTAAGTTGTAAGTTGTAAGTTATCAGTTTTGGCATTCGGGTTAGAACCAGCAACTGGCAACTCAAAACCGGAAACTGTTACTGCATAAATTCCGTCCGCAGGAATTAGTTTATAGCTTTCTTCGATGAAAAGGTTTGCCGTTGGATAACCCAAAGTCCGGCCGATTTGATCGCCACGGATCACTTTTCCGGTGATAAAAAAAGTATAACCGAGAAACTGGTTGGCCAAAGCGGTTTCGCCTTTTAATACGGCATTTCGGATTTGGCTGGAACTTACGGCCACTTCATTTACATCCTGTTCCGGGATTTCCTCTACTTCATAACCATAGATCGGTGCGAAATGCTGTAATTCCGTTAACCCGCCTGATCGGTCTTTGCCAAAACGGTGATCATAACCGATCACCATCTTTTTAGTGCCAATACGGTCTACGAGCATTTTCCGGATATATTCCTCCGCAGAAAGATTGGAAAAATCGCGCGAAAACGGCGTGATAATTAAGTGATCGATGCCTAAATCTTCCAGCAGTTTTGCTTTTTCTGCAATTGTGGTGATGAGTTTCAGGTTTTGGTCTTCCGGGTGCAGGATCATCCGCGGATGCGGGAAGAAAGTTAGGATCACGGTTTCGCCACCGCATTGTCGCGCCAGTTCCTGCAAGCGGGCGATGATTTTTTGATGGCCGAGATGCACACCATCAAACGTGCCGATGGTAACAACAGCATTTTGCAGCGGTTTAAATTCCAGAATGTCGTGATAAATCTTCATGCTGTTTTTTAGGCAAACAAATTAGGATGTACTTGTCGAATTATTGGGTGATAAAAGAAGCATTAACCGATGGGCGCGGTTTCAGTTTTGAGCGAACGGATATGGTTCACCAATTCCATCACTTCATAAGCATCTTCCAACTTAAAATTTCCGCTTCGGGTTCGGGTTAATTTGGACAAAAAAGCACCATTTTGCAAAGTTGCGCCAAAATCATGCACCAGCGAACGGATGTAAGTGCCTTTGCTGCAAACCACGCGGAAGTCAATTTCCGGCAGTTCAACCCGCATAATTTCAAATTCGCTGATGGTTACTTTCCGGCTGCGGCGTTCCACTTCTTCGCCACGCCGGGCTTTTTCATACAACCGTTCGCCGTTAATTTTGATGGCTGAATGTGCGGGCGGAAACTGGTCGATCTCACCCAAAAACTGATTGCAATTGTATTTTATTTGTTCTTCGGATATTCCTTCTAAATCAAAAGTCCGGTCAACTTCAGTTTCCAAATCATAAGAAGGTGTTGTCGCGCCCAAAACCATCGTGCCGGTATATTCTTTTTCTTCAGCCTGAAATGTATCGATTTGTTTGGTCAATTTTCCGGTGCAAACAATCAGCAAACCGGTTGCCAGCGGATCTAAAGTTCCGGCATGACCAACTTTTAATTTGAGCGGTTTAAAAGCATTGCGGATTTTGCCGACCACATCAAAACTCGTCCAATTATAAGGTTTGTTGATGAGTAAGAGTTCTCCTTCGGGGAAGTTGAAGTTTTTGGAGATGCTGTTTTTATCGGGCAAAAGTTGGAAAGATTAGCTATTTTAAATAATTCTTGGCAATTGATCTTCGTCAAAGTGGCAATGCATAGCCTCTTTAATTGATAATTTCAACTCATCCAGCGTTTCTGCCTCAGTAAAAATTGATTCGCCTAAGGCATGAGCGGTGTAGCCGCCTTCAATGGCTTTTTCCACTAAAAAGAAAATTTCGTTCATTGTTAAAAATGCTGTTTTTATCAACCTTTTTTATACAGATAAATGTCCTGTAAAATATATAGCAATCAATACAATACCTACAATAATACGATACCAGCCAAAAAGTTTAAAGCCATGTTTTTCTAAGTAAGTGATAAAAGTTTTGATGGCGAGCAAGGCAACCACAAAAGCAATAACATTACCGATCAGTAGGAACTTGATCTGGTCGCCGTCGAACATTTGCGCATGGTGCTTGTGGTAATCCCAAAGCTCTTTTACTGTTGCGCCAAACATGGTTGGGACAGCCAGGAAAAAAGAAAATTCTGCGGCTGCCTTGCGGGAAAGTTTCTGGCTCATACCACCAACAATAGTTGCCGCAGAACGGGAAACGCCCGGGATAACGGCCAAACATTGGAACAAACCAATTTTAAAAGCGGTTGGATAATCTATTTCCTTTTCTTTATCAACAACAGGTTTGTTAAACCAGTCATCTACAAAAAGCAAAACTACGCCGCCAATAAGCAACATAACGGCCACAACCAGCGGACTTTCGAGCAAAATATCAATCCTTTTTTTAAACAAAACCCCAACAATTACTGCGGGAATAACACCTACAATCAATTTTAAATAAAAATCGATGGAACGGAAAAAGCGTTTGTAATACAATACCACGACTGAAAGTATAGCACCCAACTGGATACAAACTTCAAACAGTTTCACGAAATCGTTTTTACCGATGCCCATAAAAGCACTGGCAATAACCATGTGGCCGGTAGAGGAAATGGGTAAAAACTCGGTGATGCCTTCAATAATGGCCAGGATGATAGTTTGGATCAGGTTCATGCTTTGTGGTCAGGCTTTTTCAAAATGGAGTAAAAACCTAAGCCAAATCCAGCCAATACCACTACTGGTGCCAGTACGATTTTCCGGAAATCGTAAATGTCTGTATCGCCCGTCATCAGCAAAAAACCGATCACAACTGTTGCCAAACTGATAAGCAGCCAGCGGTAATTGCTTTTGCCGAACACAAAATGAACAGATTTAACCTCTGTTTCTGTATGTTTTAATGCCATAATATTATCTGTATAAATCGTAAAGTTTTAAGCGTAAAAATTTGTTGACCGCCAGGAACGTGCTGAAGCCGGAAATGAACATGCCCAAGCCGATAATGCCTAAAAAGATGATACCGAACTCGTAATAATTGCGCAGCAAAACCAAATCCGGTACTTCGCGGTAGCCAAAATACAGGCAGCCAACCAGCAAAATGATGGCAATAAACCCGCCCAGCAAACCATGCAGCAAAGCAAAACCGACAAACGGCCAGCGGATAAAGCTTTTTGTTGCGCCAACCAATTGCATCGATTTGATTAAAAAACGCTGCGAATAAATGGCCAGGCTGATGGTATTATTAATTAAAGCGATAGAAACGATCAGGAAAATCCCGGCAAAAGCAAGGATAACGAGTGTGATGGAATTGATGTTTTTATTCATTAAGCCAACCATTGGTTCTTGATATCTTGCTTCTTTTACGAGTGGATTTTTCAAAAGCTCAGTCTGAAATTTTTTAATATTGGCATTGGTTGCAAAGTCAGCTTTAAAATAAACATCGATAGAAGAAGGTAAAACGTTGTATCCCAAAAACTTAATTGCATCTTCTCCCATATCTTTTTGCAGGTTTTTTGCAGCTATTTCTTTTGAAATATAGGTGGCTTGTTTTATTTGCGGATTATTTTCCAATTGCTTTTGTAATTGAAATATAGAAGTATCTTTTGCAGTCTCATCAAGATAAATATTGACTACCACATTTTCTTTTACGTAATTAGAAAGCTTTCGGGCATGGACCAAAATCAGCCCAAGCAAACCAATCATCAGCAGCACCATCGCGATACTGATGACAGTTGAAATATAAATCGTTTTTGTTTTTCTGGCTGAAGTGCTTGCTTCAAATTCTTCCAACATGATCCAAACCTTTTTGCGAAAATAGAAAAAGCCTGTTCAAAGGTAAAACAATATCTATTTTAATTTTTCTCCCCCGCAGCAGCCCAACTTAGTTTTAACAAATATTAACAGCTTTTGCAGTTTGCTTTTTTTCGCAGAACTATTTGCCGCCACATCAGTTTTAGGTAGATAAAAACAGCATCATGGAAAAAGCAAATTCACATCAAAAACCTTCACCTTCCGACGAAAAAACTTTCCCAAAAGTGGATGAAGGGCACGACAGTATTGTGCGCAAAGAAGATAAAACCTATCATCATGACGATGCCGAAGCCAAAACCGAAAACCCGGCGGAGTATTATCAAAATGAAGAGCAACCAGTTGACCCGATTACGGATGCGCCGAAAGAGGATTAGTTTGATGCTTCTTTTATCACCCTAAAATTGTTGAGGCAGCACTATTTCAAATTTTGAATTTTATATATGCAGTCAAATTTTGACTAATAGAAGTCAATCTTCTTTTTCAATATTTTGCTTTTTTCCCTCTAAATATTTGCTGTATAGAAATGATCCGGCCAAACCTGCTACTGCGGTAATTATTACGGCTATCCCAGCGATTTCCCTTCCAATATAGGCTAAACCTAAAGCACCGCAGATAGCAATTAATGCCAATATAAAAGCAAACCATTGCCCTTTACCTTCCTGGTTAAATTGTCTTTTAGCAATATAATGCGTATGTTCTTGCCTGAAAGCTTGTTCTTTTTCTGCCATAGCCATCACCCTTTCCGCACCATTAGGGATGATTTTGTCGTACCCTTCTAATGTTTCTACTGTTGGTAAAGGGCCTGAATGGATTTTTTCAGACATAATAGACAACCCTAATGAAAGAACTTTAGCTATTTGATCTTTCTTTTCTTCAGGGATTCCTTGCAATAATTCGGGATGGGCGTTGGTTATCGCTTTTACAATATTGCCAGCTTCGTCAATTTCATCATTCTCATTTTCTGAATGATCTGCCTCAGAATAAGGCGGAAGATTGCTATCTGCCATAAATTTTTATGGCTATTATTTTTTAATTTTTTTCATTGCGGCGTTAAAATCACCGCTAATTGCTTTCCAGTCAGCTTTAAGCAACTGAATATCCGAAGCGCATACTTTATTATAAGCAACATCTTTCTGTGTTGGAAAAATGTTCAGAATAGATCCAGCACCTGTTAAAAAACTATGGATAGAACTTTTATTAGTGCGAATTTTCATGGTGTTTGTTCTTTATAAATGCACTTTTACGTAATACAAAAAAGAACGATGGTTGATTTTGATATTCAGTTTTGGTATCCAAATATAGAATTAAAGAGAACGATTAAAAAAATGTTTTTCTATTTATTAAAGTAATTTAATATCCAGATATTTAGCTATACTTCTTTTACCACCTTAAAATGGTTGCTCAACAATAATCAATTTTTAACCCGCCAAATTTTTTATTTTCGCAGTCAATTCTTGCAAAGTGAATAATCAGTTTTTAAATAAAAATTTACTAACAAAATTTTCAACTGAAACAATTCTTCTCAAAAATATGCTGAAAGAACTCTAAACTGATGCTTCTTTTATCACCTAAATTTTAATGGCCAAAGAACAGCGAAACAAGATAAAAAGTCAGGATTTAACCTTTAAAAAACGCTTTGCGGCTTTAGGCAACTTGCCGCAATTTTTTAAATTGGTTTGGCAAAGCAGTCCCTGGAAAACATCGTTGAGTTTTTTGCTGAGATTGATCCGTTCGGCTATGCCGGTTGCTTTGCTTTATGTCGGGAAACTGATTGTGGATCAAGTGGTTTTACTCAATCAGAACCATTCAAACCACGATCATCATCGCTTGTGGCAATTAGTTGCTGCGGAATTTGGGCTGGCCTTGTTGACCGATGGACTGAACCGGCTGATTAACTTGATGGACAGTTTGCTGGGCGACCAGTTTTCCAACCACACTTCCATCCGCATCATGCGCCATGCGGCCACGCTGGATCTGGACCAGTTTGAAGATTCTATTTTTTACGATAAACTGGAACGCGCCCGGCAGCAAACCGTTGGCCGCACGGTTTTGCTTTCGCAGGTGATGGGCCAGGTGCAGGATATGATTTCGATGGGTTTTCTCGTGGCCGGTTTGATTGCGTTCAATCCCTGGCTGATCTTGCTGTTGCTGGTCGCCATTCTTCCGGCATTTTTGGGCGAATCTCATTTCAACAACCAAAATTATGCTTTAAGCCGAAGCCAAACGCCCGAACGCCGCGAACTGGATTACCTCCGTTATCTGGGTGCCAGCGATGAAACGGCCAAAGAAATCAAGCTGTTTAATTTGGCCGATTTTGTCATCAACCGCTTTAAAACTTTATCTGATAAGTTTTATACAGATAATAGCAAATTGGCCATCAAGCGATCGGCCTGGGGCACATTTTTTTCAGTTTTAGGAAGTGCCGGCTATTATGTGGCCTATGTTTTTATCATTATAAAAACAGTAAACGGGCAGCAATCCGTGGGCGACCTTACTTTTTTGGCGGGTTCTTTCCGGCAGTTGCGCGCGTTGATGGAAGGGATTTTGACACGTTTTGCCGCCGTTTCGCAAGGTGCTATTTATCTGGTTGATTTCCTGGAATTTTTTGAGATCAGACCCAAAATCGCCGTTCCCGAAAACCCGCTGCCGTTTCCAAATTCGATCAAACGGGGTTTTACGTTTGAAAATGTAGGTTTTCAGTATCATAATTCTGAAATCTGGGCCAACCGGCATTTAAATTTTACGCTTCATCCCGGAGAAAAATTAGCTTTGGTTGGAGAGAATGGTGCCGGCAAAACAACTTTGGTGAAGCTGCTGGCGCGATTGTACGACCCGACAGAAGGCAGGATTTTGCTGGACGGCATCGACCTAAAACAATATAAAATTGAAGATCTGCGTTTCAATATCGGTGTGATCTTTCAGGACTATTTGCGCTATCAAATGACTTTATCACAGAATATTGCCGTTGGAAATATCGCTGAGATCAACAATTCTTCCCTCATAAAAAAAGCAGCACATGAAAGCCTGGCCGATGCGCTGGCTGAAAAATTGCCCGGTCAATACAACCAATGGCTCGGCCGGAGATTTAACGACGGCGTAGAACTTTCTGGCGGAGAATGGCAAAAAGTGGCTTTGGCACGTGCCTACATGAAAGATGCGCAATTGCTAATTTTGGATGAACCAACAGCCGCTTTGGATGCACGTGCAGAATACGAAGTTTTCCAGCGTTTTGCCGAACTAACGAAAGGAAAATCAGCGGTATTGATCTCGCACCGGTTTTCTACCGCGCGTTTGGCTGATCGTATTTTGGTGTTGGAACGAGGGCAGCTTTTGGAGATCGGTTCGCACCAGGAATTGCTTGCCCAACAAGGAAAATATGCCGAATTGTTTCAGCTGCAGGCGATGGGTTATCAGTAAAAAAAAGCTGCAAAAGTGGTTTCATCAACCAAAATAATTCTGCTAAACAGGATTTCCATTATTATCTGTGTTGATGCTTTGATTTTGAAACTTAAAAAACATGGCTACCCATTTATCGGTATCTTTAAAATGAATAAAAAGAGCACCATCCTGTCCGCTGCCATTATTTTTACGCTCGTTTCCGGTATCGCCCTGGTTCATGTGGATATCATGAATGCCCAATGACGGGTTTGGGCTGAAAAAAACACGTTTGTCAATATTACTTCCCGGAATACTATCGTTCCAGGCAGAACCAAACGCAAACACTTCTGCCTGCGGATTATTTTTGGCCTGCTGCACCCAGGGATCAATATCGCTGTTGAGATTATCACCCGGCGAACCATCACTTTTAGGTTTTACAACTTTCATTTTGCTGATTGGAAAAAGCGGCGGGGCATAACGCAAATAATCCAAATAAGTTGAAGGCGACATTGCTGCCTTAGCTGTAAACCCAACTTTACATTTCAGGATTGCAGCTGTAACCGGGTGCTGGTAATTTTCATCCTTGTAATACATCACCATCCGGTTTGTATCCAGAATTGGTTGCTGATCAGGCGAATAGCCTAAAACCTGACCTGCAAATTTGGAATACACATCTACCGCAATCCGGTAAAACTGATCTGCCTGAACCAAAATCTGATAGTGGTCCGTACCTTTTTGATAAGGCATCGCATCTGTAATTTGGCCTCTTAAAACGCCGTAATTTGCAACTGGCATCGTGTTTATATTTTTGTTAAAGATATTATGCTGTTTTAAACTCTTTTTCCTGATAAAAATTTTCAGGTTCTTATCATGTATTTTTCAATGCTTCTTTTATGCTTATAAAAACAGCATCAAAATGAGTATTGGTTTAGAAATATCTTTATTTGATTTCAAATTATTACCTGATGGAAAACTTCTTTCAGTAATATTGCAGAGATACTTTTTATCGGACGAATCCAAAATTAACGATATAAAAACAGCATCAAGATGATCAAAACCGAAGTAAAAACCTATTTTAAATGATTAAAAAAATACCTCAGCTGCTAATCATTATTTTCTTCAGCTTGATTTTTAACCAAGAAATCCATGCCCAATCGGACAGCACTAAAGTAAAACCGCTGACGTACATTCAACTTTATTATTCCCTCACCAACACCGCCGGAACGTTGGGCGGAAAATCTAATTTATCGGTAGAAGTTGGTAAACAATGGGATGTTTTTAGCTTGGGCTTTGATTTAGGGAAAACTACTTTGGAGCACATCAGCGGCCGGGACACATCGCTTTATTTTGAAGTGCGGCCGAACCTTAATATTTTCCAGCAAGGCCGGTTTACCAATACGCTCACAGTTGGAGTAGGTTATGTTTTTTTGGCCCCGAATAATTTTCTGACCGAACTCACTTCCGGTATCGAGTACACGGCCACTGAGCATTTGCACCTCAACGTCAACTTCGGCCAGTTTTATTATAGCGGGCGATACACGGCTTCCACAGCAACCTTTTTTGGCGTGTCTGCCTCCTATTATTTTTTGCCTTACAAAAACAGGTCTTCTATCATCAAACCAAAATGATGGGCGAAAAAATAGTTATCAATAAGTTGATGCTTCTTTTATCGACCTAAAATTGTGCTGCTTTGAAGAAGATCTCCCTTTGGGTCGAGATAACAAACTTGCAATCAATACATTACCAGACTGATCGTTTCGATCAAGAAAACGCCTTCTTCAAACTTAAACAAGTCGGTATTCCAAAAAGTAACGGTGGCATGGGTTTCTGTTAATTGGTTAATTGTCATCTGCGGGCTGCCGGAATTCAGAAAAACCACATCGCCGATTTTAAAGTCTTTGTCTTCCATGGTATTTAATTTTAAGTAAAGATAAAAATATTCATGCAGCAAGCAGATGTGGGATGCTTCTTTTACCACCTTAAAATCATCACCATAAAACATTCAACCTTAACCAACCGATTTTTTTAATTTCGCGGTTCAATTCTCCACAGAACCAAAAATGGATTATCAGTTTAAAAAAATAGAAAGCGAATGGCAAAAGTTTTGGGCCGAAAACCAAACTTTTAAAGTCGAAAACCATTCCTCCAAACCCAAATATTATGTGTTGGACATGTTTCCGTACCCTTCCGGTGCCGGTTTGCACGTCGGCCATCCATTGGGTTATATTGCTTCGGATATTTTTGCGCGCTACAAGCGGCTGAAAGGTTTCAACGTGCTGCACCCAATGGGCTACGATTCTTTCGGTTTGCCAGCCGAACAATACGCGATACAAACCGGGCAACATCCCGCTATCACCACCGCACAAAACATTGCTACTTACCGCCGTCAGTTGGACCAAATTGGTTTTTCTTTCGATTGGAGCCGCGAAGTGCGCACCAGTTCGCCGGATTATTACAAATGGACGCAATGGATTTTTATGCAACTGTTTAATTCCTGGTACAACTTAGAAACAGACAGAGCAGAACCGATCTCTACCTTAATCCAAAAATTTGAGGCGGAAGGAAATCATGCGGTAAAAGCAGTATCAGATGAAGATGTACTGAATTTTTCTGCGGAGGAATATGCTTCTTTTACCGATGAAAAAAAGCAGGAAGAACTGTTGAAATACCGCTTGACTTATCTCCGCGAAAGCACCGTGAACTGGTGTGCGGCATTAGGGACTGTTTTGGCCAATGATGAAGTAAAAGATGGCTTTTCTGAACGCGGCGGTTATCCTGTGGAGCAGAAAAAAATGATGCAATGGAGCATGCGCATCACGGCTTATGCCGAACGTTTGCTGCAAGGTTTGGACACCATCGACTGGCCGGAACCGCTAAAAGAAATGCAAAGGAATTGGATTGGGAAAAGTGTTGGGGCGATGGTAGAATTTGAGGTGGAGCCGGTTGTAGGCAATTTTGAGTTATCGCAGGATAGCCCATTGGAACCTGCTAAAATTGCGGTCTTTACCACCCGCGTGGATACCACTTTCGGCGTAACTTTCGTGGTTCTCGCCCCAGAGCATGAACTGGTGAAACATTTAACCACGCCAGATCAACAAGCCGATATTGATGCATACATCGACCAGGCAAAAAAGAAATCGGAGTTGGACCGGATGGCGGATACCAAAACTGTTTCCGGTGCTTTTACAGGCAGTTATGTCATCAATCCTTTGAACGAGGAGAAAGTTCCAGTTTGGATCGCCGATTATGTTTTGGCCGGATACGGAACCGGTGCCGTAATGGGCGTTCCTTCCGGTGATGCGCGCGACCATCGTTTTGCCACGCATTTTAATTTGCCGATTGTGGCCATTTTAGACACCCAAAAAGAGGTGCTAAAAGAAGCAGATGCCACCAAAGAAGGCCATTACATCAATTCCGGTTTCATCAACGGCATGACTTACAAAGAAGCAACGGCCGCCGTAATTGCCAAACTGGAAGAACTCGGTGCCGGAAAAGCAAAAATCAATTTCCGGATGCGTGATGCTATTTTTGGTCGGCAACGTTACTGGGGCGAACCTGTTCCGGTTTATTTTAAAAACGGTTTGCCGCAGTTGATTGAGGAAAACGAATTGCCTTTAGTTTTGCCAGAAGTAGATAAATATTTACCAACCGAAAGCGGCGAACCGCCTTTGGCCCGCGCTGAAAACTGGAAATACCAAAATGAGTTTGAGTACGAACTAAGCACCATGCCAGGTTGGGCAGGCAGCAGTTGGTACTGGTACCGCTACATGGCTTCGCCAGAAGAAAGAAAAGAAAACGTGTTTGCGCCAAAAGAAGCGATTGATTACTGGAAAGATGTGGATTTGTACATTGGTGGCAGCGAACATGCAACCGGGCATTTGCTGTACAGCCGTTTCTGGAACAAGTTTTTAAAAGATTTAGGTTTGGTGGTAGAGGAGGAGCCTTTTAAAAAGTTGATTAATCAGGGCATGATTCAGGGAAGATCAAGCTTTGTTTATCGATTAAATATCGATTATCTAATTGACTTGGATATTTATAACGAACCAAAACCTACCGTTTTTGTCTCAAAAAATTTGGTAGATAGTATAGAGAAAAATGGTTTAAACAAAGACATTAAGACAATTTTAGAAAAAAAATATGCAGAGCTTAATGACGGATTGCCATCCATTGCTGAATTCGTAGGATTTTCTGCTTTTCATGTTGATGTTAATATTGTTTCTAATGATATTTTAGATTTGGAAGCATTCATGAACTCCCGTGAGGAATACAACAATGCAGAATACATACTAGAGAATGGTTCATTCTTTCCAGACTTTTCTTTTGTTGAAGATATAATTGAAGACAAAAATGCTAGATTCATCTGTGGACACGAAGTAGAAAAGATGTCCAAATCCAAGTTTAACGTAGTCAATCCGGATGAGATGATTGAACGTTATGGCGCGGATACTTTACGGATGTATGAAATGTTTTTAGGTCCGCTGGAACAAAGCAAACCTTGGAACACCAACGGCATTGAAGGCGTTTTCAAGTTTCTGCGGAAGTTTTGGAAACTGTTTCATGACGATGCTTTCAATTTTAGAGTGATAAACGAAGCACCAACCAAAGCCGAGCTGAAATCGCTTCATAAAATCATTAAAAAAGTAGAAGATGATGTAGAGCGTTTCTCGTTCAATACTTCTGTTTCCAGCTTTATGATTGCGGTGAACGAACTAACTGAATTAAAGTGTGCTAAAAGAAGCATCCTGCAAGATATGGTCGTGATTTTATCGCCTTATGCGCCGCACATTTGTGAAGAATTATGGAAGTTGCTGGGCAACGAAGCAGGCAGTTTATCTTACACAGACTTTCCAAAATTTAATCCTGAATTTTTAGTGGAAGATGCGTTTTCGTACCCAATCTCCATCAACGGAAAAACAAAAACCAATTTAAATATTCCGCTTGATTTGGATTTAAAAGAAGTAGAAACCATGGTTTTAGCAGATGAAAATGTACAGAAATATCTCGCCGGACAAATACCTAAGAAAGTGATTGTGGTAAAAGGCAGGATTGTGAATATGGTGGTTTAGCGAGGCGAAGGATGAAAAGGTAAAAGGATAAAGGTTTGCAAGCCCTCATACCTTTTACCTTTCACCTTTCTACCCTTAACCCTTCCGCCTTGTAAAGAACGGGTTACAATGCTTCTTTTATCATACAAAAAAACTTTTTGGCCGTAACAATTATCAATTTCGTTCCTCCTAATACCAAAACTATTGAAATGAAACGTTTACTTATACTTTTTACCTTTTCCCTATTTGCAATTTCTGCGCGGGCACAGTTTCCGGGTGGTGGCGGCGGCTCGTCAGTTACTGGCCGGATTTCGGGCGTTGTTATCGATTCGGTTACCAAAAAACCTATTGATTACGCAACCATTACTTTATATAGAAGTGGTGGCAAAGTGCCGCTAAACGGTGTGGTAACGGATGAAAAAGGCGTTTTTCGCATCAACAATATTGCTAACGGAAAGTATAAAATAGCTATCAGTTTTATCGGCTATCCAACCAAAACCTTCGATCCGGTAACTACAACGCCAGCCAAGCCGGATTATAGCATGGGCAATGTTCGGTTATCGCCTTCCGGCCGTACATTAAAAGGGGTGGAAATTGTTGGGACCAATGCATTGATTGAAAACCGAATTGATAAAATAGTTTTCAATGCGGAAAAAGATATTACTTCTGCAAGCGGTAATGCGACAGATGTTTTAAGAAAAGTGCCTTTATTGTCTGTTGATATCAATGGTAATGTGGCATTGCGCGGAGACCAGAACGTCCGGGTACTGATTAACGGAAAACCGTCTGGCGCAACTTCTAACAATTTGGCTGATGTGCTGCGTTCTTTACCGGCTGATCAGATTAAGAATGTGGAGGTAATTACTTCGCCGTCTGCAAAATATGATGCAGAAGGTTCTGGAGGTATCATCAATATCATTACAAAAAGTAAAAACGTGGCCGGCGTGAGCGGTTCTGTAAGCGGCGGTGTAGGCACAAGGCAAAATAATGGTAACATCAACCTCAACATTAAACAAAACCGATTAGCTATTACCGCCAATTTGGGTGGAAATTTTACCTGGCCGCAAACTACGCCAACTACTTTTTTTAGTTATAATGACACCTCCAGAACGCAAACTAACCAAAACAGCACCAGCAAAGTAAAACGTTATGCTGGTTCAGGTTCAGGGACTGTAAATTATGATTTTAATAATTTCAACAGTATTAATTCTACCATCAGGTTTAACCAGGGCGGGTTCAAAACTAATGCTTTGATCAACAACACCACTACTGACCCTACTTATGGAAATGTGGCCTACAATAATAATAACGACGCTAAAACCACTTTTGGCGGTTTTGATTGGAATGCTGATTTTACACATAAATTTAAAAAAGAAGGTGAAGAATTATCCATTGCCGGGCAGTGGAGCCATAGTGTTACGCAGGTAGATTATACTTCATTGTTTGCTGCCATTGCGCCATCAACAAATTCTTTTCAAAATCAGCAGGCCAATAATGATGGTATCAATAATGAATATACAGCCCAGGCAGATTACACGTTGCCGGTAAATAAAATATTAAAAATCGAAGCTGGTGCCAAATCGATTTTCAGGGTCATCAATAGTAATTCAGATTTTTATAATCAGGTTAATGGCGGCAACTTTAATTTTAACCCGGCAACTTCCAACCATTATGATTACAATCAGGATGTGTATGCTGGTTACAGCGTATTTAGTTTTACGCTGCCCAAAAGCGTTGGTTTACAGATTGGTGCACGTGTAGAAAACACACAGATTGAAGGAAAATCTGCCAATACATTGTTGGGTTTAGTTCCGTTCAATAATAGTTACACAACATTTATCCCAAGTTTTGCGCTTTCCAAAACCCTGGGCACCAAAACTTTTAAGCTGAGCTATACAAAACGTATCCAGCGGCCAAGCTTGCAGTTTCTAAACCCTTTTTTAAATACCAGCAATGTTCAAAATCAGTCTGTCGGGAACCCGTATTTATCGCCGGAGGTTTCTCAAACTGTCGAACTGAACTTTAACACTTTTATCAAATCCTCAGTAATCAACGCTTCGGTTTATTACAAACATACCAATAATGTGATTGAAAGTTTGGTGAGTACAGTTGCTTATACTACTGTTAACTCCAGCGGTACAGATGTTACCCGTAATGTTAACCGCACCAATTATTACAATATCGGCAAAAATAATTCGCTTGGTGTAAGTTTCTTTGGTTCCATCACGCCTATCAAGCCGTTAACGTTCCGGGCAAGCATCAATACATTTACTTATAATCCAAGTGCAAGCGGTGCTTTTCAGGCACAGCAATCCAGTACCGGGACTTATATTCTCTACAATGTTTTTGCAAACGGCACTTTAGAGTTGAAAAAAGGTTTTTCTGCGGAGACTTTTGCCATTTTAAATTCGCCTCGCCGAACCATTCAGGGTACAAATCCTTCTTTTGGATTCATCGGTTTTGGGATGAAAAAGCAAGTGCTTAACAAAAAAGCATCTATTGGTTTCAATACACTTTCTCCATTTACCAAAGCAATCAATTTCAATCAAACCATTCATACAGATCATTTAATGCAAAGCAGTAAAACAGCATTTCCGTTCCGTTCTTTTGGTTTGACATTCAGCTACAATTTTGGTAAGATCAACTACAATGTTCAGCCGAAAAAAGGAATCAACAATGATGATCTTAAACAAGGTGATTCAGGCGGCTCAGGTGTTCCAAGCGGCAGCAATGGCGGCGGCAGGGGACAATAACAGTTTTTACCCGATAAAAGAAGCATTCGAATCCAATCCGTTGGCGGTAATGCTACGAGCCACTTAACGCATACAAATACAAAGTATGGAACAAAAAATAAAGATACTAATCTATTTTCACGCGTTTTTTGGAGGACTTGGTTTAATCACAGGAATGATGAGCATTTTTGTGAAAAAAGGTGGAATAAATCATAAAAAGTTAGGAATAGTTTTTTCATACGCAATGGTTATAAGTTCATTGATTTCTCTTTTTGTAGCAAGAATGCCAAAACACGAAAACTTATTTTTATTCTTAATTGGAATATTTACAATATATATGGTTTTGGCAGGAAATAGAGCCTTGACTTTAAAAAATAAATCCAAAACACATGCAGATTGGATTGACAAATCAATTTCAGGAGCAATGTTGGTTGCTTCGTTAATTATGATTGTAATTGGAATCATCGGACTTTTACATCATCTTAACAGTAGCATTTTGTATGTTTTTTTTGGCGGTTTTGGTTTATTTATGACACTTAAAGATTTTCAAACATTTAACACCTTTACAGAAAAGAAAAATGCTTGGTTAAAAAGTCATTTAGGACGAATGATTGGAGCATTAATAGCATCATTTACTGCTTTTTTGGTAGCAGGACTTCATATTGGAACAACATTAATTTGGATGCTGCCTACATTTATAGGAACGGCCTATATAATTTATTGGAATAGAAAATTTAAAGAAAATAATAAGATTAAAATAAGCATTTAAAAATAAGCACTACCGACAACATTCGTTTAGCATTAGAGGAGCTGAAGTACAAAATTTGAACATTAGAAGTTCGATTAATTTTTGTGCAAAATCAAATATTGGTGTTTCTAATTCTCCATCATTGCCAAGCTCGAAACGTTCTAAGTTGGACTTTTTTGTTTTGGATTGACAAACTTTCGCCTATCAACCTCTTAACCTTTCGCCTTCTTCACCCGCTTCAAAATCAGCAAATTTTGCCCGTTTGTACTGATGCCGCTGATATTATTTTGATAAAGGTTAACCAGTTTATAATAATACAAGATCACAACCGGCGATTCCTGCATCACCAAATTGTCCATTTGGCGATATAATTTAAAACGTTCTTGATCGGTTTTGGCCAGATAACTGGCTTCAAATAACCGGTCGAAATAAGCATTATAAAAACTCGTATAGTTTGGTCCGAAAGGAACTTTATTGTGCGAGTAAAAAACCGACAAATAATTCTCGGCATCCGGATAATCTGCAATCCAATTGCCCCGAAAAAAGTTGATGCTGTTTTTAGCGATCATTTCTCGCAAACTTGCGCCCTGGCTCACTTCAACCCGAGTTTTGATACCAACGGCATTCAATTGTCCTTGCACAAATTCAATTAAATCTCGGTAAGTAGTTGTGGTATTCAGCAGGATTTCCGGGACGGGATGCACGTTATCAAAACCTGCTTCCGCCAATAAAGCCCGTGCTTTTTCCGGATCGTAATGATAACCTTGCACTGCCTGCTGTTCAAAACCAGGCATCCCAACCGGCACAAAACCAGCATGGCCGGGCGTGCCAATACTGTTGCGCAGGTATTTAACCATTTTTTCGCGGTCGATGGCGTAATTGATCGCCTGCCTTACTTTTTTAATCCGCAACGGCGAGTTTTTTACGATGGCCAGATTTGTATCCACCAGCATCCCCAAATATTCTGTGTTGAGATAGGGCCTTGTTTTAAATTGAAATTTGCCTTGATACTTCTTCGTGATCTTGCCGGATTTGGTTAAAATATCGTCGCGGTAACTGCCGTCCACATCGTTAAAAAAATCCAGGTTATGCTTCACAAACTCCATAAAAGCCGTTTGTTTATTGGTGATAAAAGAAGCACGAACCGCATCCAGATAAGGCAGGCGGTAGCCATTTTCGATCTCCCAATAGTTTTTATTTTTAAGGAGAACCAGCACTTCGCCTTCTTTCCAGTATTTAAACTGAAACGGGCCGGTGCCAACAGGATGGCTGCGGAAATCTTTCCCATAAAAATCAACTACCTCATGCGGCACAACAGAGCAATATTGCGCCGTCAGCAAGCTCATCATCGGCGGGAAAGGTTTGCGCAGATTGATGACAAATGTGGTATCATCAACTGCTTCAAATGCTTCTTTTATGGCAACTTTATCACTAAAAATCCAGGAACCGGAAGAGCCGATTTTGGGATCGATCAACCTGGAAAAACTGTAAACAAAATCGGCGGCCACCGCTTTCCGGCCTTTTCCATTTTTAAATTGTGACGCATCTTGAAAAAAAACATCACTGCGCAGATGAAAAGTATAATGCAAACCATCTGCAGAAACTTCCCATGTTTTGGCAAGGCAAGGCTTGGTTTTTAAACTGTCATTAATCTGCACCAAGCCATTATAAAGCTGGTTATCGCACCAAAGCGCATTCTGATTTCGTGCAAAAGCTGGATCAAGCGAAGTCAGCAAATCATCCATATTGATATTGAAAACCGTTTTGTCGGATTGATTTTCTGAGTGGCATCCACCCAAAAAAAACAGTGCTAAAAGAAGTATCAATAGATTTTTATTCAGATTTGTCTTGCCGCTTTGTATATCTCCACCCTGGTTCTCTTCCCCCTTTTGAAGGGGGCCAGGGGGATGACCTTCCTGCTTCTTTCTGTCCTCAAATGCCTCCACAAAAATCTCTAAAGTTCTAATTACATTCAAAAAATCGTATAAAACCTCATCGTCCTCAAAACGGATAATCTGATAACCTAATTCTTGCAACTTCTGATCGCGAACAACGTCCCGTTGTACTTGTTCCTCATTTTGATGACTTCTTCCATCCAACTCAATGACCAACTGCAATTCCTTACAAAAAAAATCAGCAATATAATTACCAATTGGCCGCTGCCGCAGAAATGGGAAACCGCAAAACCCTTTAGCTCGAAGTAATTCACTCCAAAGCCTGATTTCTGCCGGTGTAGAATCATTGCGCAAATTGCGGGCTAATTGTTTATTTTGCTTGTTGTAATGATTGTTCAATGTTGAAGATTTAAGTTCGATTAAGATCATCCCCCTAACCCCCTTCAAAAGGGGGAAGAGAACCAGGGCGTTGATCTTGCAAGCGTTTGATAAAGAGTGAAGTTATAATTTAATGATATTGGATCAAAAAAGAATCATTTCCCTGCTGGCTGCCGGAACCGAAATTGTATGCGAATTGGGTTTGGAAACCCAGTTGGTTGGCCGTTCGCATGAGTGTGATTACCCGGAAAGCATTCTGTATTTGCCTGTTTGCTCTTCGGCCATGCTGGATCAGACGGCAAACAGTTTGGAAATAGATAAACAGGTAAAAGGTATTTTAACAGACGCTTTATCTTTTTATGAAATTAATCGTGAATTGATTAAGACCTTAAAGCCCAACGTGATCATCACCCAAACTCAATGCGAAGTTTGCGCGGTAAGTTTGAGCGATGTAGAAAAAGCTTTGGAAAATTTACTGGATTATCCGGTAGAAATTATTTCCTTGGAGCCGGATAATTTAGATGCTGTTTTTACCGATATAAAAACAGTATCCGAAATTTTGGGCGTGCCCGAGCGCGGTGCAGATTTGCTGGAGCGGATGCAGGAAAGGATGGATTTGATTCGGCACAAGCTGAAATTCATCAGCCAAAAGCAAACAGTTGCTTGTATCGAATGGCTATCACCATTGATGATGGCCGGCAACTGGACACCGGAAATGGTGGAAATTGCAGGCGGAAACTCGGTTTTAGCGCAAAGCGGCAAGCATTCGCCAGCAATAGATTGGATGAATTTGGTTCAGGCTGATCCGGAGATTATCATTGTGATGCCTTGCGGATTTAACATTGAACGAAGCTTGAAAGAAATGGATTTATTGCTGCAGCAAGCCTACTTTCAGGATTTGCAGGCAGTTAAAAACAACAAGCTTTTTATTGCAGACGGCAACCAGTATTTCAACCGTTCCGGGCCGCGTTTGGTAGATTCGGTAGAGATTTTGGCAGAAATTATCAACCCAAAACAGTTTATTTTTGGTTATGAAGGTGAAGGCTGGATAAAATTTAGCCTGTAAAAGAAGCATCGATATGAGCAAAAAAATCAAACTAAAAGACATTTCCACTTCTCCCGAAGAAAAAATAACGAAAGAAGAAGCGGCAAAAGAAAGCGTTGAGCTGACGGAAAAGCTGGCCGAAATCCAGAATAAATTGTATGCACAAAAGAAGTATGATGTGCTGATTGTTTTGCAAGGAATGGATGCTTCCGGGAAAGACAGCGCGGTGAAACATGTGTTTTCGGGCGTAAACCCGGCTGGTTGTCGTGTAAAATCATTCAAGGCACCAACGGAAGAAGAACGGGCGCATCATTTTTTGTGGCGTATCAGCAAAGAATGCCCGGAAAAAGGCATGATCCAGATTTTTAACCGTTCGCAGTACGAAGATATTTTGGTGCCGGCGGTTAATAAACTAATTGATGATGAGTTGATGAAATCTCGTTGTGATGAAATTAATGCTTTTGAAAAAGGGCTGGTTCGCAACAATACAATCCTGATGAAATTTTACCTGCATATTTCGCATGACAAACAGGTAGAGAAATTGCAGGAACGCAAAACCAACGAATATAAACGCTGGAAATACCAGAAAGAAGATATTGCAGCCATCAGCAAGCACGATGATTTTGCTAAAGTTTATGAATATATTTTTGAACATTGTGCCGATGCTGCTCACTGGAAAGTTATTCCGGCTGATAAAAAGTGGTATAAAAACTATTCGCTGCTAAACGAGATTGTGCAGGAACTGGAAAAGTATGAAATCCATTTTCCGAAGGTGGAGTTGTAGGTTTAGAGTTTATCGTAGTGACCTTTTAACGATAAGACGTAAAGAGCATTTTCCTTTACTTCATATACAAATCTGTCTTTTTCTGTAATGCGTCTCGACCATTTTCCTGACAAGTGATATTTTAAGGCTTCCGGTTTTCCTATCCCTTGATATGGGTTATCTAAAGCAGAAGCTGTTAATTCACGAATACGCTTTAATATTTTTTGATTTCCTGTTTTCTTCCAAAAATCTAAGTCTTGTGTTGCTCTGGAAGTCAGTTCTATTTCCATATATCGTCCAGTGTAATTTTTGTGGTACGTCCGGCTTTAATATCTTCATCGCCTTGTTTTATTTTGGCAACAAATTCTGGATCGTAAGGGGAGTCTTTAGCAGGTTCAGTTATTTCGAATTCAAGTGTACGTGCTAACTCCATTATTAAAGCCAGATGCTTTTCTTTTAAGTTTGTGATCACAATTTCCATAACCAAATTTACAATTAATTTATAGGCATATTTTCATCAAGCAAAATTATCACTTAGCAATTTTTCAGAGGTTAGCGTTTTACTTGCCATTTTTAGTATCTGAAGGGCAAATTCTTTTTTAACTGTCGGAAAGTTCTCCAAGAACTCATCTAAAGTTTCCCCTGTTTCTATATAATCAAACAATGCCTGGATGGGAACACGTGTTCCGGTAAAAACGGGTGTTCCACCCATCGTTTCCGGGTCGATATTGATAGCACCGTAATTCATCGTTTTGTTTTTGGTTTATATCAAAATTACAAAAAATAACCGCTCTGATAAATAGGTTTTAAGCTTTTTGTGGTTTCATTGATAATAAAACTAACTGTTTCTGTTTCGGATAATTCACCTAAAACCGGTTGGCAGTCCTGCTGTTCTTTCTAAAAATATACCGATAAAAGAAGCATCATGGCCGAACTATTTAAACCACTAAAAATTAAAAGTATAGAACTGAAAAACCGGATCGTGATTTCGCCGATGTGCGAATATTCCAGTGAAGACGGTTTTGCAAACGATTGGCATTTTGTACATCTCGGCAGCCGTGCGGTTGGCGGTGCCGGTTTGATTATCACGGAAGCTGCTGCCGTTTCTCCCGAAGGCAGGATTACGCCGGATGATTTGGGGATTTGGAAAGATGAACACCTAACTGAACTGAAAAAAATTGTTGGTTTTATCCATGAAAACGGATCAGTTGCCGGGATTCAATTGTCTCATGCCGGCAGAAAAGCCAGCCACCAATCTCCCTGGAAAGGCGGCGCACTTATTGCAAGTAATGAACCTGATGGCTGGCAAACCGTTGCGCCAAGCGCCATTCCATACAAAGAAGGCACAGAAGCACCGATTGCTTTGGATGGAGCAGAAATTGCCAAAGTTATCAGCGATTTTAAAGAAGCAACTAAAAGGTCAGTTGAAGTTGGTTTTAAAGTGATTGAGCTGCACGCTGCGCACGGTTATTTATTACATCAATTTTTATCGCCGTTAACCAATAAAAGAGCGGATGATTATGGTGGTTCTTTTGAAAACCGCATTCGTTTTTTGCTGGAAGTTATGGCTGCCGTTCAGGAAATTTGGCCTGCTGCTCTGCCTTTGTTTGTGCGTATTTCGGCTACGGATTGGGCTGAAGGTGGCTGGACGGCAGCAGAATCTGTAAAACTATCAGCTATCTTAAAGGAAAAAGGTGTGGATTTGATCGATTGTTCTACGGCCGGACTGGTTTCCTGGCAAAAAATCCCGGCCGGGCCAGGATTTCAAGTTCCATTTGCCGAACAGATTAAAAAGGAAACCGGCATCCTGACCGGAGCAGTTGGCTTACTTACCGAAGCCGCACAAATGGAAGAAATTGTAGCCAGCGGCAAAGCTGATTTGGTTTTGATTGCCCGCGAATCTTTGCGTGATCCGTATTTTCCGTTACACGCGGCGCAACAATTAGGTGTTGATTTGAAATGGCCAAATCAGTACGATCGTGCAAAGCATCAACATCAATAATGAAGATTTTTATGCGGTAAAAGAAGCATGTTGAAATTGCCACGGCCTTTAGGCCGTGGATAAAAACGATAGAACGGGGCTTTAGCCAAAACCTAAATAGTTGCCACGGCCTTTAGGCCGTAGTTTAAAAAGAAATAAATTCTGGCTTTAGCCAAAACTTGCCACATGCCATATACCAAAATATTGATACATTTTATTTGGGCAACCAAGAACCGTGAACCTTTAATCACAAAAGAGTTGAAGCCCTTACTACTGCAACATATTAAAGAGAATAGTATCAAAAAAGAAATTTTTATTGATACCATAAATTGTGTTTCCGATCATATTCATTTGCTCATTTCCCTCGGTACGGAACAAACTATTGCCAAAATAGCTATGCTCATCAAAGGAGAAGCTTCGTTTTGGGTGAATCAACAAAAGCTGCTCACAAACAAATTTGAATGGCAGGATGAGTATATTGCTTTATCGGTTAGTTATTCTGTCATTAATAAAGTGAGAGCTTACATTTTGAATCAGGAAGCTCATCACCAGAAAAAAACTTTTGAGGAGGAATATGAAGGATTTATTAAAGCACATTTGTTTGAAAATGGTTTTGGCTAAAGCCAACTGTATTAATTCCACGAAACCACGGCCTAAAGGCCATGGCAAATTTTAACCTGATTGTTTTTAACCCAATTTTTAATTGCTGTTAACATATTTGGTTGTAAGATAGGTGAAGCGAGATAATTATAATTTAGCTATAATTGCCACGGCCTTTAGGCCGTGGATAAAGAACAATAAATAACAGGCTTTAGCCAAAAAACTAAACCAGAGTATGGATTTTTAAATGATGGGACTTGAAAGCGATTTGGCTAAAGTCAGTTGACTTTTATACTATCCACAGCCTCAGGACCGTGGCAATTCTAGTAAGGAAGATCGCTATAAAAATCAATTTAAACCAATATTACGCAATTGTGATCAAGCTATTTTCAACTGCCACCATCATTCTTTTTATTTTGTTTGGATCTTTTGCACAACAAAACCAACAGCGCAACATTTGGATTTTTGCTACAGAAGCAGGCAATGCTTCTTTTATCACCCAAAAATCTATCTGGGCCAAAGATGCTGCCGGGTTAAAAGAACGTGATATCCAGGTGCATGAAGTGATCGGTTTAAAAGCCAACCAAGCCGTATTTAAAAAGTACAAAGCATCGGCACAAAAATTTACGTTTGTTTTGTTTGGAAAAGATGGCGGCGAAAAACTACGTTCGCACGAACCGGTAAGTTTAGAAAAACTGTACCAAACCATCGACGATATGCCGATGCGAAAAGCGGAAATGAAGCAGGGCAAACACTAAAAAAACAGGTATAAAAGAAGCATCAGTTTTTAGAGATCATTGCTGATGTGGCGATATTTTTTAAAATGATATAATTTGGCCACGTCTGATTTTAAATGTTTTAGCCAGCCAACATTAAAAACTAAAACAGCTAATAGCATTCCGATTAGGGGTGCGATCCAATAAAGCCAGTAACCCGTCCAAACATTGCTAATTATATCAGGGCCAAAACTTCGTGCCGGATTGGTGCTGGTTCCGGAAACAGGTGATTCTACAAAAACCATTACACAATAAATGACGGGCATTGTAAAAGGCGTAAAATTTTTGATTTTATCATGCGTGGTAAAAAATATAATGACGGCAATCAACACAAAAGTTGTCCAGATTTCACCGATAAAAGCAGCATTCAAACTGCTTGGTATCGTTGCACCGTAATCCATACTTCGGCCTTGATTTTTCCACAGTAGCAAAGGCAGGCAGCCCAAAGTTGCACCTGCCATTTGTGCTGTGATAAAGCCAAGCATATTTTTAAACTGCATATTTTTGCGCAGCCAGAAAGCAATGCTCACAACGGGATTGATATGTGCACCGCTGATTTTTCCAACCGGAGAAATAGTGATCAAGCAACCGGTTGTGCCGAATAAAAAACCTGAAATTGCCCTACGGAAACCTGCATCAGGAATAAGCTTGATGATTGGCGAACCTTTGCCATTGATGAAAATTACCACCGATAAACCAACCAGAACCAATAAAGCTGTTCCTATAAATTCGGATAGATAAGCTTTTAAAAATTTGGGGTCCATCCGTATTATTTAAAAGCTTCCCACCATTTGTTTACATGTGGTTTGCCGTTATAGGTATAAGTTTCGCCGGGTTGCGGTATCAATAAAGAAATATTTTTTTGTTGGGAAAGTTCCAGCAGCCTTTCAACCGGTTGTGTCCAGGTGTGGAAAGCCAAGTTGAACAAGCCCCAATGGATCGGCATCATCAGGTTGGCATTTAAAGCGAGAAAAGCATCCGCAGCATTATCCGGGCCCAGGTGGATGTCTTTCCAAAGATCATTATAAGCACCGATTTCCAGCATAGCGATATCAAAAGGGCCGTACTTTTCGCCAATGGTTTTAAAAAGCGGATGGATGCCCGAATCGGCACCAAAATAAACTTTATGTTTCGGCCCCTGGATAATGTAGGAAGCCCAAAGTGTCGTGTTTCTATTGGTAATCCCTCTGCCCGAAAAATGACGAGCCGGTGCAGCAACCAGCTTAAAACTCGGCCAAACTTCTTTTTCCTGCCACCAATCAAACTCCGTGATTTGGTTTTTTGAGATGCCCCAATCGGTCAGGATCTTGCCAACACCTAATGAGCAAAAAAACGGGATGCTTCTTTTACCCAGTGTTTTTACGGTTGCTTCATCCAGGTGATCAAAATGATCGTGAGAAATGATGATTGCATCGATTGGCGGCAAATCAGCTAAAGAAATAGGAGCAGGGAAAAAACGTTTCGGCCCAAAAAATTGAACGGGAGAGGCACGATCTACCCAAACCGGATCGGTCAGTATGCGTTTGCCATCAATTTCGATTAATAAGGAAGAGTGCCCAATCAGCGTTATCCGCAATTTATTTGACGGGAGGTTGTTTAGGAGGTTCAGATCAACCGGAAACGGACCTGGCTGTATTCGTGGAGTTCGGTTGGGATGATCTTTCCGGTATTCTGCTAAAACTTTAAAAATACTGGAAGATAGACCGGTTTTGGTAGGGATGGGGTTGACGAAAACCTGACCGTTAAAATTGGGCGAATTATACATGGAAGCAGCAACAGCAGGGGTGAGTTTTGGTTTGGAGGAAGCCGGAACAGGAACTAATGCAGCACCAGCAGCCAGCGCAGCAGTAGATTTAATGAAATTCCTTCTTGTTTGTAATTTCATATCAGAAAGTTTTTTAATTGCTATTGCAAGATGCTGTTTTTACCGGTATAAATTGAAGGCTTATTTTTTAAAGCCTCAGCCCGGCGCGCTCCGGGGTAGAAAAGATTAGCTTCGCCAGCGTTTTTAAGTTCCTCTCTTTTTAAAGAGGGATTTAGGCTGAGGCTGGTGAAGCATTTCAAACATTAAGCCCAAAAATACTTTTTAAAGTTATGACAGAAGCTTTGAACCAAGCCAGGCAACAATACGAACCGGAAACCGTACAGATTTTATTTGTAGAAGAAGCCGTACAACCTGGAAATGTGTTTTTTTACCGCAAAAACTCCAATGTTTTTAGGGCGGTAAAAGAAGCATTCAGCCAGGTTTTCGGCGAATTTAAAAGCCATGAAGAATTTCTTGCTTTCTTTAAAGAAAACGGCTGTTATGTAGATTACCTCTGCCCGGATATGATCAACGGGTTAACTATAGAATTTAGAAAACAAGTCAGGACTGACAGCATCAAGCCCTTAAGCGAACGGTTGACAGTGCTACAGCCCAAAGTGGTTATCACCGTCATGAAAGTTTTGGAAAAAGAGGTGTTGGAAGCGATCCGATTATCCGAAATTACTTCTGTTCAATACACCAAAGCCATTGCCTTTCCGGCGCATAGCAAAACTAATGCAGACAAATGTGTGAGTGAATTGGTGGCGGTTTTGGAGGAGTTGGTGGAAGTGGGGATTTTTGAGTAAGTTTTTTTAATCAAACCACAAACACTATAACAAGCTTCATTTACTGGTTTAAATAATTACCCAAACTAGCAACATAACTGTCGTCAATATCATCCATGTGGCTGGTTAAATAATTATTTACTTTAACCGCATCAGCAGCAAATGCTTCTTTTAGTGCCTTCTTTTTTAAGGTCGTTTTATGGAATCGGTTACTCATAACATCCATTATATAATAAGTACTTTCATCCACATATTCATCATAGTTGTTACCGCTGGAGGTCATGCCGTCGGTATGGTAGTTGTTCTTAATGAATTTAGTGTTTATTTGCTTGTAGATTTTATATTTTTTTCCGTTCGATAAAACTTGAATATAACGTATGGGATCAATTTCAGGCACAAATTCAAAAGTTTCAATTTGTCCGCCATCTTTGTGTAACGTAAAGGCTTTTACCTGGCCTTTGTCTATTTTAATGGCATTTGTTTTATTCTCGCTCAGCAATAAAGTACCGTTGATCTTGTCATAATTGAAATGATAGTTTGGGTTTTTGATAACCGAATCTTTAACGCTTAATACCGTACCATCTGCCCAATCATTAAATAAGTAGCGACTTCCCCTTGTTGCCTCAGTGTGCGTAAACACTGGCAGTAATGCACCTGTGCTCCCGCCTGTGCTTCCATAAATTAAGCTGGTTGCAGCACCCTGCCGTTGGGTTAAGTCATTAGCAAATTTGTTGGTCGAGCCTGTGCCCGCTTGATTTTCATTAATGTTAGTACCTGCTTTTGCAGCCAGCACAATTATCAAATCTTTATTGTTGTTAACGTTTATTTGTTTATCCTCATAGCCCGGGCAGGTAATTACTAATTTCGCTTTTGGGTTTACGCCCATTGAAAACTCGCCTACCGAATCTACCTTCAATACCGTTGGACTTGATTTTACTTCAACCATGGCCAAAGGTAAGGCATGGCCTGCTTCATTTTTTACAGTACCCGAAACGGTAATAGTTTGGGCAAACCCAAAAGAGCTTAGCAGAACAAAAAAAATGATCGGAAAAAAGGATTGTTTTTTCATAAGTTTAAAAAAGCAGTGTATTTCAAATTTAAACATTTTCAGAATATCAGTTTAAAGTAATGTTCAATTTATTTTTATGCTTCTTTTATCACTTAAAAATTAGCAATCCAATGTTTTCTGCATCTTCATGTATTCCAAAACAAAATTTATAGGCATAAAAGAAGCATTGATTTTTTTACTAATTTTAATGGCCTAACTTAAATTAAATTACTTTAAAACAAGGAAGGCTGCCAATTTGCAGCCTTCCTTGTTTATTTTGTAAAACTTATTTGTGATAAGTATCGTCAATATATCTGGGTGAGGCTCCACCAGAAATATGGTTAATTTCGAATATTTTAGAATCAGTAGATTTCGTTGGCGGCGGTATGGTAAATTTAGGAGGTACTACATTAGTAATAGGGGAAGACAAACCAGCCCAAATTGCAATATCTTCAGGAAGAAATTTAACAGCCCAATTGCTGTAAGTAACTTCACCATTAACAACAGTTCTGGTAAAAGTAACGTCGTACATTACGTGATTTCCATTGTATCCAGTTTCCATTTTAAATTCTGTAGGCGAAACAGGATTAATTTTACCATTATTAGTGGTAAAAGTGCTTGGTGTAGAACCCTGATTAAGTGAAGGTATTGCACCAGCACCCGGCCCCGTTCCATTATTATATCTTCTATAATCCCAAATATAAGTTCCAGCAAAATCATTACCGATAATGTGGTAATAATGTACCCCAAAATTGCCACTGATTGTACCTGTGGAAACACTTGCAATTTTTACCGGTAGTTGGTAGCTTTTTGAAGGGTCAAGCAATTTTTTATAAATGGTTAGGGTAACATTAGCCAGGCGTTGACCAGCTTTAATAGTAACTGTAGTAGGCGACAGTACGTAGGCAGTGGTAGGCATTGTTACATAACCTATTGCCGGATCAGCTATAATCGACGAATTATCAACTGCCAAATTAACGGTTACATTACTGGTTAGCGGATTTGGTGAAGCAACATTTACTTGAAATGTTGTTACAATAGTATCAGCCGCTGAGGTAATGGCATCCTGGCCAAAATAAGCTTTACCGCTTTCAACCAGTTCAACTACTGTACTTAAGTTGGAAAAGTCTGAATTCGGCTTATCCTTTAGGCAAGAGGTTAAAGCGACTATAAAGGCTGTTAATATGAATAGTATTTTTTTCATTTTTTTCTTTTTAATAGTTCAAATAACAATTAAGGCATCCAGAATATTTTGGAATTGAAAATATCTGCTGCTGTACCGCCCGATGACACATTTGCTGCGTTATAGCTAATTTCACTTGTTGGATAAGGTATGCGATAGGGTATGTGGGTTGCAGTGTTGCCCGGATAAATAGATACAGGCAGGTCAGACGGATAGCCTAATCTTCTCCAGTCGCTGTAAGATTCCAATGGGTCAAAAGTATTACAGGCAGCCCATTTTTGGGTGATAATGGTTTGCAGTACGTTTGTTGAACTTGTTAAGTTGGTGAGGGGCTTGCTTTGTGAAGTATATGTTTCAGCAGCATTAGCATAATTGGTTAACCCTAATAGCCTAAATGATTCTGAAACAGCACTCTTATAGGTAATGGCAACGGTGCCGCTTAAATAGCCGCGCTGTATAGCTTCTGCCTGCAAAAATAAGCTTTCAAATGCTGGTATCATTACCGCATCCTGATTGGCACCTTTTGGTACACCGGCAGTCGTATAGCCAGTGCCGATTATAGCAGAAATGGACGAATTAGGGTCAACAGTGGTTGCCCCATAAGCACGGCCAACTACTTTTCCGCTGGCTAAAGGTGCGTAAAAGTAGGTAACCCGGGGGTCATTGTTATTATTATAAAAGTTTACGGCGTAGGCGTTAGCACGGTAATATAAGGTATTCGTTCCATTTGAACCTACAGCGTTGGCAACAATATCCAGATAAAAAGGGTTTTCCTGTGCATCAGAACCACTGGAGTAACCGGGATTAATTGAAGCATCTGTACCTGCCGGAAGAAAATCAGCGGTAGTCATAGATGATAATGCTGTTTTTACCGCAGCACTGCCGATACCACCTTGTGTTTGCCGCATCAGCATTTTTAACTTTAAAGTTTTGGCAAATTGTGTCCATTTAGTCATGTTGCCTGCAAACATGATATCATAATTTCCCGGGCTTACAGCAGTAGCAGTATTGGCATTAATAATTGTTACAGCCGAATCTAATTTTGCAATACAGCTTTGATAAATGGTACTGGCATCATCGTATTTATAGGAAAATTGAGCATTTGCAGATAAAGCCTGGCTGTAAGGGGCATTATTGTATAGGTCAACTATCCTTTGGTAAACAAAAGCGGTCATAATCATGCCAATAGCTCTGTAATCTGCTTGTGAAGGTGTTGTTCCGGCTTCAGATAACAGTAATTTGTAGTTTTCAAGATTAATATATGCCGATTCCCAATTGCCAGTGTAATTATCACTGGTAAGCTGGTACAATACAAAAGCAGGGGCTGGTGTATAACCACCGCTTTGGGTCCAATACCCCATCCAGTTATCTAAGAAATCAACATTTCCGCCAAATTTTAAAGACGCTGTATTTTTCAAAGATGAGCTAAGTGTATATTTAGGTAGTACAGAGGTAGGTGTATTGGGATTATTATTGATATCAAAAGCACCTTTTTTACAGCCACCAATGCTAAGTAGCGTCATTATAAAAAGTAAAGCAAAGTTTACTTTTTGTTTTAATATTGTTTTTATGTTCATTTTTCTTTGTTCTTAGAAAGTTACAGATATAGTTCCACTGTATATCCTGGTAGGGGGGGCTTGATTAACTGTAGTATAACCTACTGCATTGCCATTGTCTTCACTATACTCTGGGTCTGTCCATTTATTTGTTGAAGGACGAAACATCAGTAAATTACGGCCTGATATAGAAATTGTAGCACCTTTAATAAATTTGACACTTCTTAAAAATTGTTTTGGCACATTATAAGCAATAGCAGCTTCCCTTAGTTTCCATGCTGCGGCACTAACTACATAATTGGCATCTATGCTATTATAAATGCTTGCCCAAAATTCAGAATTACCATATTCAGTTTCAACATTAGTGTTATTAACATAATTGCCATTTGCATCTTTGTATTCTGAGTTAGGATATACAAAACGTTGGCGGTTGGCAACTGCTGTAGTAAGGCCCACACCACTATGATCAATTGTTTTGCCAATTTGGTTATAGGTTACATAGCCACTTCTGTAATCGATAGTTGTACTAAATGTAAAACTTTTGTAGCTAACAGATGAGCTTATACCAACAATATCCCTTGGGGTGGCACGGCCTAAAATGCTTAACGCAGAAGCTTTTGTAGGTAGGCCTGTATTGGCATCTACAATTACTTTTCCGTTTGATGGGTCTCTTTTCCAATCAAAGCCTTCAATAACTGAATAAGCCTTACCAACAACGGCATAAGTGTTATAACCAATATTTAAAGAATTTACACCCGAAACAATAGAATTAACTTTATTGTCATTACGGAACCAGTTAACCTTGGCAGACCAGGTAACATTATGTGATCTAACGATAGTTCCGCCTAAATCAAGCTCGATCCCTTTATTTGTGGTATTGGCCGCATTTATTAATGCAGTTGTAAAGCCTGAAGCTCTTGAAACTTGTGCATATACAATTCCGTCTTTGGTATCTTGTTGAAAAATCGACGCTCCAAAGGTAAGCCTGTCTTTTAGGAAACCTAATTCTAAACCCAACTCATTTTCAGTAGTTTTCTCAGGTTTAATATTAGGGTTGGCAATAGTTGTTGACAATGAATAGCCGGATATGCCAGAACTGGAATAGGGAAAACCAGAGGCAAGGGTTACAGTAGGGGCAGTTTGGTAAGCACCGTAAGCAATATATTGCGACCCGTTTGCCAATGCAGAGACGTTACCAGTTACTGAATGTGCAAAGCGCAGCTTTGCAAAATTTAAAATATCATTTTGGGTAATACTTTTAAACAATTCGCTTAAAAGTAATGAGCCATCAATATCATAATATGGTATAAACCGGTTAGCTTTTGAAAGCCTGGAATCAATATCTGTTCTATAAGATCCATGTAAAAAGGCAAAATCTTTATAGCTAATTTCTGCTTCACCAAAATAACCTAACTTACGTGCTTCAACGTTATACTCTACTGTAGGGGCTGTTGACGCATAGTTTGAGGTATTGTAGGGTAGAAAGTTTAAATAGGTGCCTCCAGTTATCGCATTTGGTGAACTGGTTAAGGTTGTGGCTAAGCTATTAGATGTAGTTAAGGTTGATACACCTACAGAAGTATAATTAATTTTGTTGTCTAAGTAAGCGGCCCCTAAAGTTCCTCTAAAATTAAAACCTTTGTTAATTTTAGTGTTAAAATTAGCTAAAATGTCTGAACTGAATAAAGTATTTTGAAAATTGTAGGTAGCATAAGAAGGCAATACATCTGTTGCATCATATTTAACACCAGCATTAGTTGGTATCAGCACAGAACCATCAGTACTGGTTTGATTAGTAATAACATTGGTTTTTGAATAAGTACTGTAAGTTCTGCCAGCATCTTTAAACTCGTCTCGTCTGCCTGTATTATCAATAGAGGTGCGATAAGTTAAATTTAACCATTTTGTTGGTTTTGCATTTAAGGCTAAGTTGGCATTAATATGATCTTCAGTAATTTCATTTCTTGTTTCTTGTATAATCTGGCCAGGGCTAATATAATAATCGTTGTAATAGTTATCCACGTTGCCCCATTTTGAATTAGGGTCTTTAAGAATATTTACAGGTATAAATGTAGGCGATTCCAATAAATCAGTATAAACTGATCCAGTATTGGTGGTATTGGTATATCTGCGGGTATAAGCTGCTGAATAGGTAGCCGAAAAAATTCCATATTTTTTATCACCTGCTAAACGAAAAATATCTCTTCGGCCTATATCTCCCGGTGTTACTGCCTTACTGCTTAAATCTTGGAAAGACATTAAGAAGTTTCCGTTCTCATCACCAGATGAATATGAAAAATTATTTTGAAGTGTTACACCTGTATTAAAAAAATCTCTTTTTTGATTTTTAATTGAACTGTAAGGAACCATTAACACCGAACCATCTGCTGCAGGGCGACCAAGCGGAACCATTTTGCCATTATATAAAGGGCCGTAGCTTTGGTTTTCATACGGAATATAGTAAGACAGATCATTGAAATCGTAAACAGTACTTTCGCCTCCGTTGCTACCAAAACTATTTTGTAAAGCAGGTAGATAAGCAACTCTTTCTAATTGGGTTGTTTGAGAAAAAGTAATGCTTGGTGTCCTGGAGTTAGAACCATGCTTAGTAGTGATAACAATTACACCATTGGATGCATCGGAACCGTATACGGCAGATGCGCTTGATCCTTTTAATACTGTGGTAGATTCAATATCTTCCGGATTCAATGTGTTAATATCACTGTAGTAGATAGAACCATCAACAACAATTAAAGGCTGGTTATTACCGGTTAATGAACGGGTACCGCGCAGGGTAATGCGGGTTGGTGCAAACAAACCATTATTGGTAGTATTAATTTGTAAGCCGGATACCTTGCCTGTTAAACCATTTGCAAGGCTTATTGGTTTGGCTGTTGTAATGTCTGAACCTGAAACTTTAGTGGTTGAGTAGCCTAATGATGCAGCCTGCCTTTGCACACCAAATGAGGTAACTACAACTTCGGTAAGTTGTTTAGAAGAAGAGGTCAGAACTGCATTTACCGTTGCAGATGCACCAATGGGTATTTCAACAGTGTTTGCTCCAATAAAACTAAATACCAACGTTGAATTTGGCGGAACAGCATTAAGTGTAAACCTACCATCTGGCCCAGTTTGCGTGCCTTTTGTTGTTCCTTTTACGATGACAGATACTCCGGGCAAAGTTTGGTTATCCTCCCTGCTTGTAACTGTACCGGTAATGGTGCGATTCTGTGCAAAAACCTGCGAGGCAAATAAGAGCAAGAAAACTACACTTACATGTAGAAGTTTTTTCATGTTTTGTTTAATTAGTTAAGTTTTAGATGTTAAATAATGTTAAAGTTAGCAAGTAAACTGGAAATATTAAACTTTATTATTAAAAAATTAACAAAAAGTAGTTTGTATTATAAAAATTCTACTAAAATCAATTTTTTATAATAAATAATGAAGTTAATGTTTTTATTTAACTATTATTAATATTTCGTATTATTTAATATATAATAATAACTACTTGATTTTTAATTTTTAATGTAGTTATTATATGTTTTCTAAATCATCAATTTTGTTCAACTCTAGTACATTTATACCGCTTTCGTCATGAGAAATGGCAGAAATGAACTTCGCATCCCAAATTACTTCTTCATCGGTATAAGACGTCCGCGAATGTACAGTTTGCGAAAAACTATCATCAAAAGCTTTTACCATCACCAAAAATTCAGCTTCACTACTTTTTAAAAACTCTTCGTTCATGGTTTTTAGCGGACTGCTTTCTGTAATCGGGTGCACAACCGTCCAGCTTAACGTCAGTAAACCGATCTTTTTACGCTCTAATTCAAGCGGCAAAAATTGACGGATAGATTTGCCATCAATCATCGCATTATAAGTTAGCGAAACAGAAACTTCTACCTCGATTAATTGGTTACTTCGGAAATTAGCCAATCGAAACATCAAACCTGTAATATCTTTATAAGGTGCCACAACCATATTTTTACTGTAACGGATCTTGGCTGAAGGCCGCGAAAATCGGCCATAAAGCAAACCGGTAGCCAGTGCAAAACTCAGTAATCCGATCAGAGATTCAAAAGCGGCTGCAAAACTGGTTGTTAAGCCTGAGGGGCTAATGTGCCCGTAACCAACGGTAGAAATAGTTTGTGCCGAAAAGAAAAAAGCATCCATAAAATGCAGAAACATAGAATTGCTTGGCTTGATACCTTCCAAATTTTGGATGCCAATACTTAAATATAACAATGCAAAAAGGATATTGATCAGCACGTAAAACGTGAAAACCAACAGGTTAAACACACTCCACGACATCGTAATCAACGCATTATATAGATCAGCCGTGCGGAAAAAAGGCATTCCAGTACGGCGGATATTGGCCGAACCATTACGGTTGATTACCCGCTGATTGTGCAGCACCGGCTGCAAGCCCAAGCCCAAATCGTCCTGAGCGGTTGGTTTTGTTGTTTCCATAAGTTAAAGCAATGCTTCTTTTATCGGCATAAAAATAGTATCAAATAAAATGGATTTAGTTTAGTAACCATTTTTTTGTAGGTGATAAATAAAATATTCAATCTAAAAAATCTGAAGTTGCTTAAATTTTTAATATAAAAAAAATTTGAACAAATCATCAAATTGATAAACCACTTGTATATGATCAAAAGGAAATTTTTATCCGTCAATAAAAAGTTTTTATCATGAAGAAAAAGGAAGAAATCAGGCAGATGGACAAGGTGTGGAAAAAGATGAAAAAACCATTGAAAGCTTTTATTGAAACTGGCAATCAGGAAGAATTGCACCAGTTTCGGGTGCAGGTGAAAAAGCTGAAAGCGATGTTGATGCTCTATTCTGCAGAAAACAAAAATCAAAATTTACTAAAAGATTTTAAGCCGATAAAAACAGCATTCAAAAAAGCCGGAGAAATCCGGAATGCACATATCAATTTAAAACTCGGCGAAAAACACCAGTTGCAAGATGAAGGTTTTCGGCAGCAGCAGCAGCAAAACCTGGATGATGGCAGCAAGGCTTTTAAAAGCAAAGGCCGCAAATATTTAAAGTTGCTGAAAAAAGCGCAATTGGTTTTGCAAAATCATTTGAACCGTTTGCGCAACAAAACCATCCGCAATTTTTACCACGATAAATTAGTGCAGCTGGATGGTTTTTTTGCCCGAACAACTTTTGATAATGAGCTGCATGAGGCACGCAAAAACATCAAACTGTTGCTTTATAACCAGAAGATTGCTGCGGCTGCCCTTCAAAATAAAATGCAGTTGGATTATGATTATTTAGATGATTTGCAAAATTGCATTGGCGAATGGCACGACCATAACTTGGCTGTAGAAACACTTTCTGCAATTGCTGAAGCGGGATATCCGCCCATAACGGATTTGAAAAACAGCAATGCCGAATTGGAAAAGGAGATTTTGGAAAAAAGTAATTCCTTTATGCAAAAGGTGAAATCATTGGCAGAAATTACTTCAACATAAAAAAATATGGGTTTAGAAATTGAAAGAAAGTTTTTGGTTGACCCGCAGCGGTGGGAAAAGTTTGAAAAACCAGAAGGAAAGTTATACAATCAAGGTTATCTGGTAAATGAAAAATACAAAACTGTGCGCATCAGAACAGCTGGCAGTCAAGCTTTTATCACGATAAAAGGAGCAACAAAAGGTTTTACGCGGAAGGAATTTGAGTACGAAATACCACCGGAGGATGCCAAAGAATTGCTGGAAAGTTTTGAGTTGAAGGGAACTACCAAAACCCGTTACCGCATTCCGCTGGGTGGAAAAGTTTGGGAAATTGATGTTTTTTCGGGCGAGAATAAAGGTTTGATTGTGGCAGAGATCGAACTGAAAAATGAAAACGATGCTTTTGAAAAGCCGGATTTTTTGCTGGAAGAAGTTACGGATGATCCAAAATATTACAATTCCAACATGGCTTTGCATCCTTATAAATCTTGGAAATAAGCTGTAATCAAATGTGATACTGTTTTTATCGGCATAAAAACAGCATCTTAGTTGACCAATTAAAACCAAATTATGAAACTGCAAACACGAAGGGATTTCATCAAATCTACTGCTGTACTGGCTGCCGGTGCTGCTTTAATTACGGATGCTGCAACTGCTGCGCCGGTGCAAAACGTGGGCATCCAACTGTATTCTGTGCGAAAAGATATGCTGGCCGATGCGCCGGGAACGCTGAAAAAGCTGGCTGCAATCGGGTTTAAAAACCTGGAATCTGCCGGAAGTGAAAAGGGCAGTTACTATGGTTTGCAGCCGAAGGAATTTAAAAATGTCGCTTCGGATTTGGGGATGAAACTGCTGAGCGGGCACGTGCACATCGACCAAAATTGGCAAAAAACCGTGGACGAAGCAGCCGAATCCGGGCAAACTTATCTAATTTGTTCTGTGATGCCGGCTGAGGGGCAAACCGTCAGCAATTACAAAAATTCAGCAGCAGTGTTTAATAAATGTGGCGAAGTTGCTGCCAAATCCAACCTGGTTTTCGGGTATCACAACCACGAATCTGAATTTGAAAAAGAGAACGGACAGGTTTTGTATGATGTTTTGCTGAAGGAAACCGACCCGGCAAAGGTGAAATTTGAGATGGATTTGGGCTGGCTGATCGTTACCGGCAATGATCCGGCAGCGTATTTTGCCAAATATCCCGGCCGTTTCCCGTTGTGGCATTTAAAAGATATGAACAAGGCAGGCAAGCACAGCACTGAGTTTGGCAAAGGCGATGTTAACCTGAAAGCTTTGCTGGCACAGGCAAAAGCATCAGGCATGAAAAACTATTTTGTGGAGCAGGAAGAATACACGCTGACACCGCTGGCCGCAATGCAGTACGACTTTGATTATTTGAAGAAGTTGTAATTTGGATGCTGTTTTTATCGGCATAAAATTGGCCTTTTTCCACATAAACCAAGTTCAAACTTCAATGAAAAATTTAAAATTATTCCTCATTATTTTGATGCTGCAAATTAGTTTTGCCGCAACAGCAAATGCGCAAAAGCAGTTTAAAGTTTTGCTGGTAACAACTACGCGCGGCTGGCACCACGAATCGATCCATGCCGGCGTGCTGGCCTTGCAGCAACTGGGCCTGCACCATTTTTTTGAGGTGGTTTTGTGGGAAGACCCGAACGGTTTTACCGACAAATACCTGGAGCAGTTTCAGGCGGTGATATTTTTAAATACTACCGGTGATATTTTTGATGCCACGCAGCAGAAAGTGATGGAGCGTTTCATCGAATCCGGAAAAGGTTTTGTGGGTATCCACAGTGCTTCGGATACCGAGTACGACTGGGAATGGTACACTAAGCTGGTGGGCCGGATGTTCCACATTCATCCAACAATCCAAACGGCGAAAATGAAAGTTTTGGACCCGAAATTTCCCGGCTTGCAAGGTTTTGCAAACGATAAATTGTGGACGGAGGAATGGTATGAATTCGGCCCGGAAAAAATAGCCGGTTTAAACTACATTTTGGGCGTGGATGAATCTTCCTACAACCCGAATGCAGATTGGGGAGCCAGAGGAAAAGGGCAGGGCATGGGCAAGCTGCATCCGCTGGCCTGGTACCACAATTACGATGGCGGCCGGGCTTTTTACACGGCTTTGGGCCATTTGCCAACCAACTTCAGCGAGCCTGCTTTTCTGGATCATTTGTATGCCGGGATTTTTTGGGCGGCTACGGGGAAGAAATAGATGTTGCTTTTGAAAAGGGTTGATTTAATGAATTTCTTTTTTGAAGAAGCGGTAGAGATTTATTGTATTTCTGATAGTTTAACCACTCGGTAAACTATATTAAACCTTTTAGCATAATCTTCAATAGTTTGTTTAAATCCAACTTGTTTACGAAGTTGATTTACCTGCTTAGGGTTTTGTATTGGCCAGATAAAATCTTCTGTTTTGCCGTTTTTGAGTAAACTTGATGTTCCTTGAGTCCCGTAAATTTGTTCTTTACCTTGATATACCAAGTAACGGTCTTTCATCATTGCCACCAGTGGAAAAGGAAGTTCATTTTTTTGCGCAGCGTCTTTTATTAAATTTAAATATTTTGAAATTTTAGAAGAGTGTTGGATAACATAAAAAGCGGTTTCATTAGTTGGCGTATCTACTAAACTTTTGCCGGGATAACCATATTGCTGAAAAATATGTTCTATAAAAACAGTATTGGTAGAATCAATATTATGTTGCCGTTTTGATAATTCCAAAACCAGATTTTTCTGGGGAATATCTAACGCTTTTGAAAAAAAAGTTGTTGTGGCAGTATCAGTATCTGTTCTTAGTATAGACAAATCTTCCCTGTATTTTTGGTCAAGCACCATTATGCTATCTAACTGTTTTTTTAAAGTTGTGTTGATTTTTGTCTGACTAAAACAACCAGAAGCAAGCAATAATAATATGAACAAAAGAAGATTTTTCATAATAAATTACTCAAACAGCAGTCAAATTAAAATTGCTAATATCTGCCCGGTTAACGTTTTTCTCTGCGTGCCACAATTCATAATTATTCTGGAGATTAATCCAAAACTGAGCAGAATTTCCAAATGCTTCCGATAATTTAACCGCAAGCTCTGGACTGATTTTTAGATGTCCGTTGATTACAGAAGATAAGTTACTTCTCGTTATCTTCAAGCTTTTGGCAACTTCCGTGATAGTCAGTTTACGTTCATTAAGGAACATTTCCTTTAATATTTCCCCCGGATGCGGCGGTTGTAATCCTCTTTTCAACATAAATTTTCTTTTTAATGATGATTTAAATATCTAACATAAAATCATTACTTACTTCAAATATAACTTAAAGATACTGTTACTTTCTATGTCCAATTTTACCCTGATAAAAGAAGCATTTCAAATCTTTCCAAAACCAACAACCGCATTCAACGCTTATCCAATCAAACAAAATACAAATCATGATAACCGTTATTGCAAAAGTTACTGCCCAACCCGATCAGATTGAAGCTGTAAAAGCCGGACTGGAATCCGTCATCGCCCCAACCCGAAACGAAAAAGGTTGCCTGTTGTATGACTTGCATCAGGATATTAAAGACAAAAACATCTTTTTCTTCTACGAAAATTGGGACACTATGCAACACTTGGAACAACACCGGATGATGCCGCACATGGTTCATCTTGGCGAAACGATAAAAGATTTGCTGGAGAAACACATGGAAGTGAATGTGATGGACAAATTGTAATTTCAACCAACATTCGCACCCAAAAAACATAGGTAAAAGAAGTATGGATAGGACACAATTTTTAGCAATGCTTGGGTTATCTTCTTTTGCTTTTTTCGGCAAAAAAGCAATGGCTCAGGAATCTGTAAAACCCGAAACACATTTGTTTAAAGACGACGGCGTGATTCCAAATAGCAAATATCCGCTGCTGCATTATCAGAAAGCTTTTGCGGAGCAGAGTTCGGCCGGTGCCAGTTGGCTGGAGCAGCATTTTGCCAAAAACAACTGGACAAATTCCTGGCGCAACGGCGTGTATTCTTTTCATCATTACCACAGCACTTCGCATGAGGTTTTGGGTATTTATTCAGGTTCTGCTATGCTGTTTCTGGGGGGTGAAAAAGGTGCAAAAGTTAAGGTTGAAGCTGGTGATATCATCGTGATTCCGGCTGGCGTTGGCCATAAAAACTTGGGCAGCAGTTCGGATTTTGGCGTAGTTGGTGCTTACCCGGATGGCAGAAGCTGGGATGTAATGCGCGGGCAGCCCGGCGACCGGCCAAAAGCGGACGAACAGATTGCTGCTTTGCCTGTCCCGGATTTTGATCCGTTTTTGGGTAAAGACGGTGGTTTGACGCATTTTTGGAACCAGGCAGGCCTCAAACAATAACGGAAAACCGGCCAAAATTAAAGTTGCCATTAACGCCGGCAGATTAGCTTGCTGAGGTTTTGGGTTGGATCTATTTAAACTTTTTATGGTTCGGTTATTTTGAACCTGTTTAAACGGGTTGAAACCCATTTCTACAAAATTGATCGAGCCTACAGCTCTATAAAGTTTGTAAGGTGTAGAGGCGTAGCCTCGGTACATTTTGTAGCAACGGGTTTAAACCCGTTGGTTTCTATATCGGTAAAAGAAGTATTAAGCCTTCCCGGGCATAAGTCTAAATAACTCGAGAGTCTATTTAAATCTTGTTCAATCTATTTTCAATGCTTCTTTTATCACCTAAAAAATGCTAAGTGTTTTTTGGTTTATTTAGTTTGATGCAGACACCAATTTCTATAGGGTAAAAGAAGCATCCCACTTTTGCAATAACTTTCTGTTATATTGGCTTTTTTAAATTCTGTTATGAATAAGTTTTTATCCCTGATTTTCCCGCTTGCAATTGCTTCGGTTGCAACTGCCCAGCAAAAAGTTTTAACCACAAAAGATTACGCCAGGGCAGAGCAATTTCTCACCTACAACACCGAGCCGCTGGTAGATCGAGCCAACATCCGCCCCAACTGGCTGCCAAACGGGCAGTTTTGGTACCGCGTTTTAACGCCGCAGGGAAGCGAGTTTATGCTGATCGACCCGGCCCGAAAAACACGCCAGGCTGCTTTTGATCAGCAAAAACTGGCAACTTCACTTTCAGCAGCAACCGGCAAAACTTACACTGCTTTTATGCTGCCTTTTCGCACGTTTGTTTTTTCTGCGGATCAGCAAGCCATTGTTTTTGTGGCCGATGCCAAGCAGTGGAAATGCGACCTGCAAACGTATGCCGTGGTGCCTGATAATTCTGTGATGTCTCAAGCTACTGCCGGAAATGTGGTTGGCAGACAGCTGCGTGGTTTGAGCAATCAGGTAATTTCTCCCGATGGAAAAAAAGCGGCTTTCATCAAAGATGATAACCTGTGGGTTCGGGATTTAACAACTAAACAAGAAACGCAGCTGACAACCGACGGCATCAAAAACTTCGGTTATGCTACGGATAATGCGGGTTGGACAAGCAGCGATGCGCCGATTTTATTATGGTCGCCGGATTCAAAAAAAATAGCAACCAACAAGCAGGACGAGCGCAACGTGAGCGATATGTATCTGGTAAGTACGAATGTGGGCAAACCAACGCTACGGGCCTGGAAATATCCGCTGCCGGGCGATAAGGAAATTGCCATGATCCAGCGTGTCATTATTCAGGTTGATCAGCCTAAAACCATCGTGCTGCAAATCCCGCCGGACGCGCATCGATCCTCTTTTCAGGATGATATTTCGATGGAAGATCTGAACTGGAGCCCGGATGGTTCACAATTAGCATTCATCTCCACTTCCCGTGATCATAAACAGGAGAAAGTACGCATTGCCGATGCCGCCACCGGAACCGTGCACGAGGTTTTCCAGGAAACCGTGCCTACGCAATACGAATCCGGCTGGGGCAGTGCCAACTGGAAATTTATGCCGAGATCCAACGAGATCCTGTGGTTTTCGGAGCGTGATAACTGGGGCCATTTGTATTTGTACGATGCCTCCACCGGAAAACTGAAAAACCAAATTACAAAAGGTGATTGGGTGGTTACGAAAATCATCAAAATAGATGAAAAAAACCGCCAGATTTATTTTATGGCTGATGGCCGCGAGCCGGAAAACTTGTATTTCAGTCAGCTTTGTAAAATTGGTTTTGATGGAAAACATTTTGAATTATTGACGCCGGAAAGCGGAAACCATACCGTTTCGTTATCACCGGACGGCCAATATTTCATCGACAGTTATTCAAAACCAAACGTGCCGCCGGTGATGGTTTTGCGCGATTTGAACGGAAAACTGATCCTCAGCCTGGAAAAAACCGATGTTTCACGATTGGCTGCAACCGGCTGGCACGCGCCAACGCCAATCACGATCAAAGCACACGACGGCAAAACGGATTTGTACGGTTTGCTATTTACACCAACCAATTTAGATGCACAAAAGAAGTATCCGGTGATCGATTATATTTATCCCGGTCCGCAGGGCGGCAGCGTAGGCAGCTGGTCTTTCGCGGCTTCCCGGGGCGATCATCAGGCACTGGCCGAACTGGGTTTTGTAGTAGTTTTGATTGAAGGCACAAGCAACCCATTGCGTTCCAAGAGTTTCCATGATATGAGTTACGGCAACATGTCCGAAAATACATTGCCCATCAGATCACCGGCATCCGGCAACTCGCCCAAAAATATCTTTATATTGATACCAATCGGGTTGGTATTTGGGGCCATTCCGGCGGCGGTTTTGCTACGGCCACTGCTATGTTTAAGTACCCAGATTTTTTTAAAGTGGGCATTTCAGAATCCGGCAACCATGATAACCGCAACTACGAAGATGATTGGGGCGAACGCTACGACGGCCTGGCCGAAAACTCCGATTATGCCGCACATGCCAACGAACTGTACGCCAAAAACCTGAAAGGCAAACTGATGCTTGCGCATGGTTTAATGGATAACAATGTGCCGCCGCAAAACACTTTGCTGGTGGTAGAAGCTTTGGAAAAGGCTAATAAAGATTACGATCTGGTCGTTTTTCCTAATAGTACGCACGGCTACGGCAGCTATTCGCCCTACATGATGCGCCGCCGCTGGGATTATTTTGTGAAGAATTTGCTGGGTGCGGAGCCACCGAAGGAGTATGAGTTGAAGGGGAGAGGGGATGCGCGGAATTAGAGAGTGAGGATTTTTGGGTGGTAAAAGAAGTAGTATGTATGTAATTAAGTGAATGCTAATTATTGTTGATTTTTAGATTAAGTCGCTGCAATAGCTACCAGCAACTAAAAAGTAACATTCAATGAAATAAACTATCTTTACTTAACATAAACTGATACATTTTAATGACTACAGATTTACTACAACTTCCAACTCGACATTTATTGAACAAAATTGGTGCAGGTAATCATAAACCCGGATCTGGTAGTGCGGCTGCTCTTAACGGCATTTTGAGTTGTAAACTTTTACTGACAGTTATTGAACTTACACTTGACTCAAAAAGAGCAAAAACTTATTCCCATTGTAAAAACGAATTCGAAGGATTTAAAAATCTTATTGAAAGTAATATTAGCCCGAGATTGGAAACTTTATTTGAAGAAGATTCAAAACAATTTGACAAGGCAATTCAAAAAAGAAAAGAACGGGATGAAGAGAAAAACCAAAAATTAAAAAACCGTCTTCAGGAAGACTCCTTTCTTGAATTAAGAAAATCAACTGAAATTCCAATGGAAATTGCAAACTTGTGCATTCAGCTTGCAAAATGTTCAATTGTCATATTTGATAAAGGATTTAAATCAGCCAGAGGAGATTCAGGTGTAGCTTTAGCTAACTCACTTTCTGGCATTACAGGATGTATCTCTATAATAAGCTTAAATCTTCAGTCATTTCCAAAAAGCATATGGACCGATAAAATGCAAATTCAAAAAAAACAATTGAAGAATGAATTCGATATTTTCAATAAAGAAAATGAAAGGTTAATGAATACTTTGGATTTAGAAGCCGAGAGGAAAAATAATTTTTTAGCAGAATTTGATTCGATCAAAAAATCTTTACATGGAAAATCTAACATAACTCATACGGATATTGAAAGTTTGGCAAGACGAGTTCAAAACGCATTATGGGAGTACAGGGAGTTAATATGGCGTCGTAAATCTCCGAATAACTTACTCGGTGTGATAAAACCAGAAAAAGTAATCGGCCTTTTAAAATATGCATTTCACAAAGTAGAGACATTAGGAGTAAATGATGAAAATGATGAAATTGCGGGTATAATTGACAATAGGGATTTTACCGTTAGAATATCTAGTAAGTACAAATCTGATGTAATCAATTTCACAACATCTCATGAACTTGGACATGCATTGTTACACGATAAACTTGAACTTCATCGAGATTTACCATTAGACGGCTCCATAGTAGAAAAACATAGACCAATTGAAGAAATACAAGCAGATAAGTTTGCAGCTGTTTTTTTAATGCCGAAAAAAATTGTAACTACATTGTTCTATCAATTTTTTCAAAATAAACGCTTTACAATTAATGAAGAAACCGTTCGTGCACTTACAAATGGTTCGACTTCTGAACTTCGCAAAAAGGTAAAAACCAAACGTGATCTTTCTCGTGTCATTGCAAAATGTGAATTCTATAATTTACAACATTTTAATTCTTTGGCAAAAATTTTTCAAGTTTCAATTGAAGCAATGGCCATTAGATTAGAAGAATTGGATTTAGTAGAGTTTTAAAAAATAAGTTGCTTTTATAATAGTTTTATTTCCAGTTAGGCTAGCATGCAAAATTTAAGTTTTTTAACATAATGACTAGATTTACAATTACGAGTGTTCAAAGGATGCTGGTTCTATTTTTGATGTAGAAGACGTAAAAAAATCTAGAAAGAAGCTACAAACTTTGTTTTTTTCTAATAAGCATTATCACTCCTTTCATACTTCTTTTATCACCTTAATTTTCATTTCACTATTTTTGCCTGATAATTAATATTGCTGCAGGATAGATTCTGCAGCAATTAAACCAAGTTTACCTTGTCAGATTTCCACCGCAAAAAGAAGTACGCCCAATTCATCCAACTTTTAAAAAGCTTCAAAAAAAAACAGCATCCTCAAAGCCAAAAGTTACGAGATGACCCTGCTTTGGATCCGCAATAATGTTTCCCGTAGCCAGTTCCTGTTGCTTTCAGGTATTTTAGTTGGATTAACCTCCGGCTTGGCGGGCGTTTTCCTGAAAATGCTGGTGCATTACATCGAATACTTAGTGCATGATAAAGTCCATTTTGAAGAGCAGATCGTTTACTACATGATTTTTCCGGTGCTGGGTATTTTCCTGGCTACATTAAGTTCCATTACTTTTTTTAGCAGGGAAAAACGCAAAGGCGTCCCGGCGATTTTGTATGAGATCGCACAAAATTCCAGCTTGGTTTCTACTACCAAAATGTACTCACAGATTGTACAAAGCGCGCTAACAGTAGGTTTCGGCGGTTCGGCCGGACTGGAAAGCCCGATTGCGGTAACCGGTTCGGCCATCGGTTCCAACTTTGCACGTACTTACAAGCTGGATTACCGCGAACGCACATTGCTGCTGGCCGCCGGTGCATCCGCCGGGATTGCCGCGGCTTTCAATGCGCCGATTGCCGGGATCATGTTTGCTTTTGAAATCCTGCTTACCGGTGTCGTTTTTACCGATTTTGTGCCGCTGGTAGTTGCGGCCGTTTGCGGTAGTTTGCTTTCCAAAATCCTCCTAAACGAAGCAACGCTTTTCCAGTTCCGCTCGCGCCATGCTTTCGATTACAACAACATTGCTTACTATATTATTCTCGGTATTTTCTGCGGATTTTATGCCCGCTATTTTGTCCTGGTTTCTCAAAAAGTAGAGCATTTTTTTAAATTGATGCAACGGACACGCTTGCAAAAAGCCATAATTGGCGGATTGATGCTGGCCACACTTTGTGTGTTATTGCCACCGCTTTTTGGCGAAGGTTATCAATCGGTCAAAAGCCTGGCCAGCGGACAAGTGCAATCCGTGATTTCGGTTAGCTTTTTAAAATATTTCCCCTATCATTCCTGGTTCATTTTGCTGTTTCTGGGCTGCGTTTGCGTATTCAAAGCCTTTGCCACTTCCATCACCATTTACAGCGGTGGCACCGGCGGAAACTTTGCGCCTTCGTTGGTTTGCGGCGGTACGTTGGGGTTTTTCCTGGCTTCGGTTTATGTGCAGCTGGGTTTCCCGAATGTGCCGGTGAATAACCTGTTGATTGTAGGCATGGCCGGCGTAATGAGCGGCGTAATGTATGCACCGTTGACCGCCATTTTTTTGATTGCCGAATCCAGTTCCGGTTACGATCTATTTATTCCGCTGATGGTTGTCTCGGTGATTTCTTTCGTGATTGTGAAATGGTTTTCGCCGATTTCGCCGGATTTGCAGCAACTGGCAGATGAAGGCCAGATATTTACCACCGAGCATGATCGCAACCTGCTTTCGCTGCTGCACGCGCCGGATCTGATCGAAAAAAATATCCAGACCATTGATGTCAATGCTTCTTTTGAGGCGTTGCTGGAACTGATCAAACAAGGCCACCGCAACTTCATCGCCGTGTTGGAAAACGATCAGCATTTGGTTGGGATCATCACGCTGGACGACATCCGGCCGGTAATGTTCAACCAGGAAATGTATGCCGAGCTGGACGTAGAAAAAGTGATGAAAGCACCGCCGGCAACGGTAAATATAACCGATGATATGCGCAGCGTAATCCGCAAATTTGATGATACCAACACCTGGAATTTACCGGTTTTGCAGGATGAAAAGTTCATCGGTTTTATCTCCAAATCCACTATTTTAAACCAATATCGGGAATTATTGAAAGGTTATTCTGCTTAGGTGGATGCTGTTTTTATCGGCCTAAAATTGGTTTAATGCTTCAACCCAAAACAAAAATGAACAGTTCTATCCAACCCATTTCTGCGGAACAAACCTGGCCCATGCGGCAATCCGTCATGTATCCGGATTTTTCTATCGAGCAGGTAAAACTGAAAGATGATGTACAAGGCCGCCATTTTGGTTTGTTTTTGGGTGATGAACTGGTGGTTGTGGTTTCGCTTTTTTTGCAAGATCAAATCCTTCAATTTCGCAAACTCGCTACCAAAACCAACCAGCAAGGCAAAGGTTATGGCAAGCAAATGATGGCTTTTATCCTCGATCTGGCCTCCGCCGAAAACCTGAAAATGGTTTGGTGCAATGCGCGGTTAACTGCCGCAGCATTTTATAAAACTTTTGGTTTTGAGGTTTTTGGTGAAACCTGGCAGCAGGACGGGCACACGTTTGTGGTGATGCAGAAACGGATTTTGGGTTGATAAAAACAGCATAAGCTTCCCGCAGGCTTTCATGGCAGATTTAAACATATTCCCCATATTTTGGTTGGATTGCTATATTTGCTTTTCAACACAAAGTTTAAAAGGATTTTATAAAATATATGCCCGAAAATATAGAGAAGCCCGAAAAAGTACACGTTCCAGTGGTTACGCCCGAATCCGTTTCTTTTTTAGAAAAATACATTAACAATTCATCGCCCACCGGTTTTGAAGCAGAAGGCCAGAAATTGTGGCTGGAATATCTGAAGCCTTATATCGATACGCAATATGTGGACAATTACGGTACGGCAGTCGGGATCATCAATCCGGATGCGGAGTACCGTGTTGTAATTGAGGCACATGCGGATGAAATTTCCTGGTTCGTCAACTACATCACCAGTGATGGGTTGATCTATGTAATTCGGAATGGTGGTTCAGATCATCAGATTGCGCCTTCCAAACGCGTCAATATTTATACTGAAAAAGGTGTGGTAAAAGCAGTATTCGGCTGGCCGGCCATCCACACACGTGGCGGCGAAAAAGAAGAAGCACCAACTTTAAAAAATATTTGGTTGGATTGCGGCTGCACTTCCAAAGAAGAAGTAGAAAAATTGGGTGTGCACGTGGGCTGCGTGATCACTTACGAAGACGAATTTATGGTGCTGAACGACCGTTATTATGTTGGCCGCGCGCTGGATAATCGCATCGGTGGTTTTATGATTGCGGAAGTTGCCCGTTTGCTTAAAAAAAACGATGTGAAACTGCCTTTCGGTTTGTACATTGTCAATGCCGTTCAGGAAGAGATCGGCTTGGAAGGTGCGGCCATGATCGCGGAATATATTGAGCCGGATGTAGCTATTATTACCGATGTAACGCACGACACGCAAACACCAATGATCAACAAAATCACACAAGGCGACTTGGCTTGCGGCCGCGGCCCGGTGGTTTCTTATGCGCCTGCTGTGCAACGCAATGTGAATAAATTATTAGTCGAAACAGCCGAAAAAAACAATATTCCGTTCCAGCGCCAGGCATCTTCGCGTTCTACCGGCACAGATACGGATGCGTTTGCGTATTCCAATGCTGGCGTTCCTTCGGCCTTAATTTCGCTGCCGTTGCGCTATATGCACACCACGGTAGAAATGGTGCACAAAGAAGATGTGGACAACGTGATCAGCCTGATTTATCAAACTTTGCTAAACATTCAGGACGGCCAGGATTTTAAATATTTTAAATAAACCCATAACTTTTAGGTGATAAAAACAGTATGATGCTTCTTTTAGCCCTATAAAATTCAAATCAAAAATTCAATTCAACACAAAAAAATGAAACCAACTTTATTGATACTGGCAGCCGGAATGGCCAGCCGCTACGGCAGCATGAAACAAGTGGACGGCTTTGGCCCGAACGGCGAAACCATCATCGATTATTCTATTTATGATGCCATCAAAGCCGGTTTTGGCAAGATCAGTTTCATCATCCGCGAAGAATTTGCGGAAAGCTTTAAATCGAAATTTGAACCAAAACTGAACGGTAAAATTGCAACTGAATATGTGTTCCAAACCTTCAACCTGAAACCTTATGGCATCGACCAGGAAATTGAACGTGCCAAACCTTGGGGAACGGCACATGCGGTTTTAGAAGCCAAAAACCAGGTTCAGGAACCGTTTTGTGTGATCAATGCGGATGATTTTTATGGGGCTGAAGCTTTTGAGAAAATGGCAAAATTTCTGACTGATGAAGTTACCGACAATCATTTCTCGCTAATGGGTTATCAGATGGATAAAACTTTATCTGCAAACGGTTCCGTTTCCCGTGGCGTTTGCAAGGTTGATGAAAACAATAATTTGATCGAGATCAACGAGCGTTTGAAAGTTTATGAAAAAGACGGACAAATTGTTTATGAAGAAAACGGTGTAGAAACGCCTTTGCATGAAGATCCGCGCGCATCGATGAATTTTTGGGGATTTTCGCCGGCAATTTATGGTTTGATGGAGCCGCTGTTTAAGAAGTTTGTAGAAGCTAATTCTGCTGATCCGAAATCAGAATTTTTGTTGCCAAAAGCAGCAGATGAATTGATTAAATCCGGCCAGGCATCTTTCAGAGTGATCCCGACTGCGGCACAATGGTTTGGCGTAACTTACAAAGAAGACAAGCCGGTTGTGCAGCAAAAAATTTCAGAATTGGTAAAAAACGGAACTTACCCAAGCAATCTTTGGGGATAATTTGATTGCTTTGTCATACCGAACTTGTTTCGGCATCTCATCAGAAAGGTTAAAACTTATATGAGGGATCCTGAAACAAGTTCAGGATGACAATTCAGCAATAAATATTTAAGCCGATAAAAGAAGTATGATGCTTCTTTTATCGGCTATTTTTTTGTTTCAGTTCGGCTTTCTTTGAGAATCAAAGCCTCACCCCAGCCCTCTCCAAAGGAGAGGGAGTTAGCTGCACTGGGTTTTCAAGTCCCTCTCTTTTGGAGAGGGATTTAGGGTGAGGCTTTGATTTGGCGGACTTCTACTTCTTATTCAAAAAATGCTGCCCGGCAGTTAATATCAACCCAAATGCTTTGAGCATAGGATCATTAGACTGGCTTTTTTTATGCAGGTATTTTTGCAAATAATGGCCAGCAACCGTAACCGCCAGGGCAGAAGCTCCGCCTAAAACCAAGCCTTTAAAAGCACCACTTTTATTGGCGCGGTATAAACCTGCCCCGGCCATCGCCCCGGAAGCAATTTTTCCAAATGAGCTTCTTGATAGCAATCTGCTGTTTGGATTAAGCGGAAGTTTGGGGTTTTTATCGCCGGAACGGGATAAAACTTTGGTAATGACCGTATTGGCTAATGATTTTTTAGAGCCAGCTTTGGGCTTGCTTAATAAGCTATCAGCACCGTAATTCAAAAAATAGCCGACAAGTGTTGGCGCAACTACACCGCGCAATCCCGCCGCCGCACCTATCCTGATCGCCTTTGCAATTATCTTTTTATTTTCCATGATTTTATTTTGATTTTAAACATGCAACCGGTTACATAGTTTGCTGCCTGTATCGGGTAGAAACCGTAAATTAACTTTCTGATTTTATTTTAAGTTCTAAAAAAAGCATTTTGAAAATCTTGCCGAATTAAGTTTTTAGATCGGTTTATCAAAATAAAATTAATAAAAAATAATGGAAGTCTGTAAAATTTTTGCTGCTGATTTTGCGAAAATAATTGATGTTTATATTTCTGTTCAGTAGGTGGAGGTTTTAATAGTCAGCTTTTGGGTCGATAAAAACAGCATCTATTTTTTTTAGAAAAATTATTTGTGTGTGAAAAATTCGTCGCAAAGCATTTTTCAAAATTGATCTGGATCAGGTACATTCGACTGACAGCAATTGTGGTTCGGCATTTGTAAAATAGTGATTCTTGCTCCAAACAATCATTCGTTTTCAAAAAAACATTGCACCATGAATATTGATCATCAACAAAAACAACCTGTATCCATCAACATCATATTTCTGATCATCTTCCTGCTGATTATTTTAGGTTTGATAAACAGTTAGTTAAGTTTAACTTATCAACTGTTTGATGCTTCTTTTATAAGTCAAAATAATAAACTTATTTCTATTTCTTTACTTGTTTTATAAGTATAGCGTACAAAACAAAAGGCATAGAAAGCGCGGTTTTTTAGGCGGTAAAAAAAGCATGTAACAATCAAGAGATGGAATTACGGATTATTTTCATCTATAGAATTCAGCTTTTCATGCAGTTCCTGAATATCTAAAGTTTCCTTCATTTCTTCCAGCTCCGTATCTGTTGTGTTGTCAATGCCCAACTTTTTTTGGATGTCATGCAACATTTCCAGCATTTTGGTAATTTCATTTTCAGCATGCACATTAACTTCAAACTCGATCTTTTGCCGGATGCTGTTCATTTTTCCTTCCCTATGTTGGTTGATCAGGACAGACACCGAAAGGATGGTGCTAAATAAAGCTACGATCATCGTCAACATAGTAAACGGATAAGGATCAAATGCTTTTAGCATTGGCAGCAAATTCAAATTCCAGGTTATCCACACCAAAAACAAGGCTACACTTCCACATAGAAACTTCATGCTCCCGAAAGTATTTGCCAGCAGCACTGCTACACGGTCTCCCTTGCTTCGGTCAAACTCCAGGACAGATTTCATCTGCTTATCCTCTAATTTAGTCATCGTGAATCTGATTTACTTAATTTTTTAAAAATACTGGCTGCAATACTAATTTTTGAAATGGCTAAACATTGCCAAACTAATATTCCGGGTTCGATGAATTGCGGCAGTTCTGCCAATTACTGCAATTATAAGTTGGTTGTTCCTACGCCCGTAAAGGCAACTTTCAGCGGTGTGGCTTTCAGTTTTTTAGGTGATAAAAAAAGCATGCTCATCTCTGATAAAATCTTCATCGCCTACTTTCCGCGCCAAATATTATCATCCCAATTCACATCTGCCAAGCGGTGTGTTGGGTCAATCTCAATCCAAGCCAGATCGCTTAGTTTTCCGTTCAATTCGATGGTGTAAGTCGGATGTGTCCACTTCCAAGATTGTTCCACAACGCGCGGAGATTGCCCGCTTTCAAGTGGTTTCCCGCCAAACATCAAATACATCGGGATATAATGCTGTTCTTTTTTTCCGTTTTGGAAAGTTAGTTGCAAGTCGATCGGCATCGGTATTTTACCATGGTTCATTAGCCTGATCTTGGTTTTATTGCCTTCCTGCCAAACGCTGTCAATGCCGTAATCAATTGTTTTGGTGGTGTTGATCCAGTATTCTTTGTACCAATCCAGTTGCAAGCCGCTAACTTTTTGCGCCACAACCATAAAATCATTGGCGTTCGGATGTTTAAAATGCCAGTCGCGGTAATATTGCAGTAAAATCTGATTGCGCACCTGCGCGCCGGTAATATAACCCAGCTGCTCCAAAAAAATTTCTCCTTTGGAATAAGAAGAAATGCTGTAGGCCAAATTGGTTTCATAATGATCGGCATGCGTAGTCAGCGGTTCCTGCAAACCGGATTTAACCAAACCAAAATAACTGTTGTAAGCACTTTCATGCGGCTGTTTGTTCAGCACCGAATCCAAAACTTTTAACCGCGGGTCGGCAGCGTTGGCAGCCATCATTTTTTTATACCTAAAAGCAGTATAATCATGCGTTACCAAATTTTCGGCATAGCTGGTAAAACCTTCGTCCATCCAGGGGTATTCGCTTTCGTTCGTGCCCATCATGCCCTGGTACCAGCTGTGCATCCATTCGTGGAAAACTGTTCCTAAACTCGGCCCATTGATCAGTGTGGCCATCGGATATTCCATGCCGCCGTCTCCGCCCTGCACAAAAGAATATTGTTTCCAACCGTAAGGGCCAAAAGTTTTTTGGATAAAAGGCAGCTCCTGCACAGCCGCATCCAAAACTTGTTGCCAGCGTTCGTCCCAGTTTTTGATGTAGTTTTCTACGTTTTGATAAGTATCTTTTTGTGCTGTTTTTAGCGCATCAAATTCCTGCTGCAGTTTTTTCGGGTCGCGGTTATAAATGACGTTGATGGTTTTTCCATCAGCAGTTTGGGCTGATAAATGCTTAAACTCCGGATCGGCAGCCCACATAAAATCGTGCACATTCGGCGCGGTAAAATGCCAGGTCAGTGTATTTCCGGCTGGCCGCGTTACCTTAGTTCCTGTGGCTTCGTAGCCAAAACCAATTTGCTGCGGGTTTTGCAAATAACCGGTCCCGCCAATCAAATATTTTTTATCAATCGTGATCCTGACATCGTAATCACCCCAAACACCGTAAAATTCTCGGGCAACATAAGGCGTTGGATGCCAGCCTTCATAATCATATTCGCACATCTTTGGATACCACTGGCTCATGGAATAGCGCACGCCGGTTTGCGGATTATCGCGGCCGCTCCTGCGAACTTGCAGCGGCACCTGCGCTTCAAAACTCAGCTCAAAAACAGCCTTACTATGCGGTAAAATCGGTTTTGTCAACTCAACAACCAATATCGTTTCTTCCGTTTTATATTTTTGGGTGAGGCCGTTCATCTTCAAAGACAAAACTTTTTGATAGCCAATTTCTGCCGGTGTCAGCTTCAAAATGCGGTCTTTCACACGTGCGTCCCAATCCTGTTTTTTGTTGATGACGGTTTTGCCCAGTTCGCGGCTACGCGTATCCATCATGCTGTTCGGTTGGAAAGCGTTCCAGTACAAATGATAAAAAACACGTTTTAAAGTATCCGGCGAATTGTTGGTGTATTCCAGCTTCTGTGTTCCTGTAAAACGGTTGGTTTGCACATTCATGTTCACGTCCATTGCATAATTTACACGCTGCTGCCAGCGGTCGGATTGTGCCAGTGTTGCGGTCGAGCAAAAAATTAGGAATAGAAAAGTAAACTTTCGTTTCATCGTTTTGAGTAATACTGTTTTTATCGGCATAAAAACAGCCTGTGGCTAAAGTAGCATAACCAGGCAAGTTGTGCAAACGGAATTCGGTTTTTTATGAATTTGGAAACGATCTTTAAAACTAATTCATCCTGATCTACTTTGATACAGAACTATGAAACACAAATACCTAATCTTAATTGCATTGCTATTTCTAATTGGAACCACTAAAACTTATAGCCAAACCGAAACCCAATATTCGGGATGGCTCTCCATTTATCATAAGCAAAAACTTGGTGAAAAATGGGGGTATTTATTTGATGCACAATATCGTACAGATAAGCAATTTAGTAAAACCAGTGGTTATTTACTTAGGCCGGGAATTACTTATGATGTAAGCAAAAGCCAAACTGCCGGTGCAGGTTATGCTTTTTTAGGAAACTACGAAGAAGAAAAAAGCAGCCGGATTTTTTATGCCGAAAACCGCATTTGGGAGCAATATCAAATTAATGCTAAAATAGGGAAAGCTACTTTAAGCAACCGATTACGCTTGGAGCAGCGTTATATCAATGTGGAAAACGGTGGTTTTTCGCAACGATTGCGTTATTATATCCGCAGCCAGGTTCCGTTGGTAAAAGTGGACAGTAGCTTTAAAAAAGGTTTGTACTTGGCCTTGCAGAACGAGTTTTTTGTAAACATCCAGCATAAAGAAAGGGCTAGTAATAGTTTTTTAGATCAGAACCATGCGTACATTTCTTTCGGTTATAGATTTAGTAAAAAGATCGATGCCGAGGTTGGCTACCAGTATATTTATTCTAAAGACCGTAATGGTAATTTGCGGAACAATGTGTTCCAATTAGCGGTTTATACTGATTTTTAGATGCTGTTTTTATCGGGTAAAAATTAGTCTGCGTTGTCATTCCGAACGAAGAGAGGAATCTTCATCAAAGCAGATTTAATTTTTATTATTTGATGAAGATTTCTCCCTTTGGGTCGAAATGACAACACCAATCAAATGCTGTTTTTATCGGGTAAAAATTAGAAGCTGTCATCCTGAACTTGTTTCAGGATCTCTCGTGAAAAGCTGAAAATCCTGAGGGATACCGAAACAAGTTCGGCATGACAAAAAAATCAAATCCCTAAAACCAGCTTCAGCTTAGCATAACCAGCTTTACTTACCGGAATTTTGGCACCGGATTTCAAGATCAAAATATGCGTTTCCTTTTCGTAAGGATCAATCCGCACAATCTGTTCCACGCGCACTATGTAGGAGCGGTGCACGCGGGTGAAAATTTTCGGATCCAATATCTGCTCAAAAAAACTCATGGTTTTATTTTTGAGGAATGCGCCGCCAGCCGTATGGATGTTCACATAATCATCCGCAGCTTCCAAATAAAGCACTTCCTGAATTGGGATAACTTTGATTTTTGTACCGGTTTTCACCACAATCCGGTCGTGCTGCGCCGGCGAACTGGCCGCCGTTTCCAGCAAAGCCGTAGTTGCTTCCGGTTTTTTAGGCTGATTTTCCAGGAACTTATCAATCGCTTTGTTAAAACGTTCTTTGCTGAAAGGTTTCAGCAGATAATCAACTGCGTGCGCTTCAAAAGCTTTCAACGCATATTCATCAAAAGCCGTTGTAAAAATAACGGACGGCGATTGGTCCACCAGTTCCAGCATCTCAAAACCGTTGATTTTGGGCATCTGCACATCCAAAAAAATCAAATCCGGTTTGTGCTGCATAATCGCTTTGATGCCTTCAAAACCGTCGCCGCATTCTTGCGCCACCGTTATCTGCGGATATTGCTGCAAATATTCCAGCACGATCGAGCGTGCCAACGGTTCGTCATCAATGATCAATACTGTTTTTATGGACATAAAATTAGGATGCTGTTTTTATCATATTATTTTGAAGATCAGCCGTTTGCGGGATTTTTAGGGTGATGCTGAAAACCTCGTTCCGCGTTTGGATTTCCACCAGATCATGGCGGGCAAAAAGCAGGTACAACCTGCGCTTCACACCACTCAACCCAAAACCGGTTCCGCGGTTGGGATGAGCCGTTTCTGGGTCGTAAGGATTGCTGATCGTGATCTGTAACTGCTTGTCAACCACCACTGCGTCCAAACCAATCGTTACATCGCCAATGGTATCGTACAAGCCAAATTTGATCGCGTTTTCAACCAGCGGCTGTAGCAGCATCGGCGGAATCAGCATGGCATCGGCGGCATCGTTATGGCGTAAAACAGTTGATAAACGATGCCCGAAACGCACCTTTTCTATATCCAGATACAGCTGCAAATGTTGCAATTCATGCTGCAATAAAACCCATTGCTGTTCTTCTTTCAGCGTTCCGCGCAAAAAATCGGACAACTGGTGAATCATTTTCCGGGCTTCATCCGGCTTAAAACCAATTAATGCGCTGATAGAATTGAGGCTGTTGAACAAAAAATGCGGCTGCAATTGCTGGCGTAATTTGTACAATTCGGCATCGCGGGCCAGGTTTTCGGCGGCCAGTTTCCGCGCTTCATAAGCTTTCTGGTCTTTTTGCATGTAGCGCAGCGCACTCAGCATCGCCATCGAACCAATGATTAAAAATGAAACACAAAAACGGATGGTGAGCGATTGAACCAGGAAAACTTTGTAGGCCGCATCCGGGATCAGTTGCGGCAATAGCCAGCGGCAGGCCGCCAGCCAACCCAAACTCAACACCAAACAAAGCACCAAAATAAATAGTGAACGGCCTTTTTCGGGCTGGTAATATTTCAGGTTGTTGCTGATGAGGAAGCAGGCACCGGCCAGCAAAACGCTGGTAGCTGCGGCATCCGTGCTGGCTATTTTCCAGCTGAAACCGAAATCGTACAGCAGATAACTTTGCAAACCAAACCAGGCCAGCAAAGCCGCACCTACAATAAAGCGGAACTTGTTGAATAGTGAAGGTTGATTTTCCAAATGGTTTTCCGGTTGATTTAGGTTGATACTGTTTTTATCGATGTTTTTTTCTTCTCAGCAAAAAGGGCAGGAGTGAGGCTGAAAAACAGGTGCTAAAAGAAGCATTAAAAACTTTTAATATCCACGCCGCCAAAAATAGAAACGCCTTTCAATACCAATACTTTTCCGCTGGCAGCAACATCTGCATGTGGTATCCGCTTGTCGTTCACGCCACCAAAAATCTGAGCTATATCTGCAACAACCTGCCAATGCGGCGGCACAATCAATTTGGTGCCGCCAAAAAGCTGCACCACATCTATAATTACCTGGCCATTAATATCAGCATGGCTAAAATCAAGGTCTGTTCCGCCAAAAACATTTACAACTTCACCACCTTTAAAACTTTTGGACAGGATATTTTTTTTAGCGGCACTGAAAATCGAAAAGGAGCTTAGGTAATCCTCGCCGGGCACTGTTTGCGTTTGATCCGTTTGCAGCAGAGGCTCTGTTGTGGCTGGCTGCGGGTTCAGGAAATCATCATTTGCAAAACTCTCTTTTTGAAAGCTTTGTGTAGGATTAAAATTATAGTTTCTGCGGAAAATCATCCATAAACCGGCTGCAATAATGATGACCGGCCAGCCCAAATGAACCACATTTTGGCTGGGAAATATTTTTTCGACCAGAAACAAACAGCCGACTACAATCAGGATCAGCCAGGAACTGTTGCTGCGGTTGTTGGCACGTTTCACCAAACCCACAATAATCAGGATCATGGGCCAGCTGAACAGCCAGGACGGAAAAAAGAACCAGTCTAATTGCTGAAACAACAAGCTCAGGCCGATGGCAGTGAGGATGAAACCGGCAATGATTTTGCCGGAAAATTTAGAAGGGTTATGATGGAGGTTGTTCATTTTATTTTAATTGCTGATACAAATGTATCCGAACAGTTTTATCGGCCAAACAACATCCGGGCAAAGGTTTGCAATTACTCGGTAAACAAGCCTGATTTTTCGGCGGGATATTTTCCTGTTTTACGAGTTTTCCCTTTTCACGATTAGCACTTCATCCTCGCCCAAAGTTAAGTAGCCGTAATCATAACAAAAATTGTAAGTATTGCCGGTTTGTGTTTGATAAATACCTGTAAAATGATCAAAATTAAAACCCAGCGTGTTCAGTTTTTTGCGGGAAGTTTTGGTTTTTCCGGTTGGGTTGAGCTGTTGCAAAATGCGCCGGTTGCGCCGCAAAATATTGTTGATGTTGCGCACCAAATTGTGGCTGTCGCTGTTCAGCTGGTTGTTAAAATTGCTGCGGCATTGGTCGTTGCAAAACTTCTTGTCGGCACGGCCGCGGATAGTTTCGCCGCAATCGAGGCATTGGCGTTCTGTTGTGGACATGGAAGGGTTAGGTTGGTTGGTCAAGATACTGTTTTTAGGGCAGTAAAAAAAGCATCAGCCTTTTTATAACCATTTGGTTCAGCAGGTCCTTCCAACGGATACACTGATTGGAAAACCTTACTTCCGATTTATCTTTTCGACTGCAACTTTTGCTTCTTCTAAAGTTTGAACAGTTTTCTTGGGTTTTCTTTCATTCTTTTTTCAATAGTTTCGGCCAACCATTGAAAATATTCAGCCGGAAAACAAAATTTACAGGCATAAAAGAAGCATTGTATTTTCAATCATTTAACCCCTTACCGTCAAGGATTTGCTGCACACATTTTTCAACCCTTGATTCCCGGGTTTTAGCTTGTTTGGGTTGAGAAAAATGCAGCATGTAGGCTCTTTGCCGCCCCGGTGTCAAGGCGTCAAATGCAGTTTTCAAGGCAGGAAGTTGATCTAATTTATTTTGAAATTCTTCGGAAATTGTAAACGCTTCAGTCTTTTTAAAATCCACTTGCAAACCCGCTTTTTCCATTTCAACAGCTTCATAAATGTAAGCTTTTAAGGTAGGTTTGAGTTCCGCTATTTCCTGAATATTGCTGAACCTGATCTGGCGCGCTGCCTGCACATTCTCTGTTTGTTGAATCAGGATTTTGTCGGCATCATTTAACAAGGCACCTTTGAAAAATAAAAGTGCACAGTATTCTTTAAACACATGTATTAAAACGATGTTGCTTTTTTGAAATGTGTAACAAGGAACGCCCCACTTCAATTCTTCGCTCAGCCCGCAATCCAAAATAATCGTTCTCAATTGCTCAATTTCTTGCTGCCATTTTTGGGCTTTGATAAAATAAAAATCAGCTTTTGGATTCATGATATTTATTTGTACGCTAAAATAAAGTTAAGTGTCTGCTGCTTGTTGGTTTTGTCCCGTTGATTTTTATTAAAAACCAAGTCTATCACGCCTTAAAAGTTGTTATAGATGACACTAAATTTTCAATTCAATTTTTTGGCTTATAATGGCTTATAAATCTATAGTTCAGAGGAAGGGATTACAAACTACGAATGTTTGAAAGAATGAGTTTGTCATTCTGAACTGGTTTCAGCATCACATCATAAAGGCCGAAACTTTTTTATACTTGTTATTTTTCTAATGAGATGCTGAAATAAATTTGGCATGACAGAACCCAATATCCATTTTTAAAGTTTTTCAATTTCGTCAGCTGATAAACCTGTTGTTTTACTAATAGTTTCTATTGAA
>CAXSBZ010000011.1:0-82641 GCA_964236465.1 uncultured Sphingobacteriaceae bacterium
AACCTTCGCGATCCTGTTGCTGTTTGGGTTTAGTGTTGAGGCACAAACCGTTCCGTCGCCCAAAGAACATTTTGGTTTTACTATTGGCGATGATTACAAGCTGGCTAATTACACGCAAACGGAAGCTTACTTTAAAAAACTGGCTGCATCGTCCAACCGTACCAAACTAATTGATATTGGTTTGACGGAGGAAGGCCGCCATCAGTATATGATGATCGTTTCTTCTCCCGAAAACATCAAAAATTTAAACCAGTACAAAGAAATCGCCCAAAAACTGGCCCGTGCCGAAGGTTTGACCGACCAGCAGGCACTGGCACTGGCGGCAAAAGGCAAAGCGGTGGTTTGGATTGATGGCGGTTTGCACGCTACGGAAGTGGTTGGCGCACACCAGTTGATCGAAACGATGTATGACCTGGTTACCCGGAAAGATGTAGAAACGATGCGCATCCTGGACAACGTGATTGTGCTGATGACGCACGCCAACCCGGACGGCCAGGAGCTGGTTTCCGATTGGTACATGCAGGAACCGGATGTAAAAAAACGCAATACCAACGTGCCCCGGCTTTGGGAAAAATACATTGGCCATGATAATAACCGAGATTTTTACATGATGAACACGAAGGAAAGCAGCAATATGAACCAGCAATTGTTTGTAGAATGGTTTCCGCAGATCATGTACAACCACCATCAGCGCGGCCCGGAAGGCTCTGTGCTGGCCGGGCCGCCATATCGCGATCCTTTTAATTATGTGTTTGATCCGCTGATGATTACTGGGATTGATGCTTTGGGCGCAGCGATGTACAGCCGGTTGAATGTGGAGAACAAGCCTGGCTACACGCGTTTGACCGGTTCCAGTTTTTCTACCTGGTACAACGGCGGCTTGCGCACCACAACCCAATTCCATAACATGATCGGTTTGCTGACGGAAATTATCGGCAGCCCAACGCCCGAAAAAATCCCGGTTGTGCCCGCGCGGCTGATTCCGAACGGTGCCACGCCAAATCCGATTTTGCCGCAGGATGTGTGGCATTTCAGGCAATCTATTGATTATTCGGTTTCGCTGAATTATGCCGTGCTGGATTATGCTGCTCGCCAGCGCGACGAAGTGCTGTTCAACATCTACCGCATGGGCAAAAACTCCATCGAACGTGGCAGCAAAGATTACTGGACACTTTCGCCCAAACGTGCCGATGCGATTACAAAAGCTTATCAAAACGACCAAAAAAACACCGATAAAAACAGTAATGCCACAACTGGCGACCCGATGGGCTGGATGACGCGCGGAAGCGAAATCCCAATGAAATATTATGATGCGGTGTTGAAAAACCCGGAACTGCGTGATCCGCGCGGTTATATCATCACGGCTGATCAACCTGATTTCCCGACGGCGGTAAAATTTTTAAATGCGCTGATTAAAGCAGGAATTAGGGTAGAAAAAGCAACCGCTGAGTTTACGGTGGCTGGCAAAAAATATCCGGCCGGTTCTTACGTAGTTAAAACCGATCAGGCTTTCCGGCCGCATATGCTGGATATGTTTGAGCCGCAAGACCATCCGAATGATTTCCTGTATCCGGGTGGCCCGCCGATCCGGCCTTATGATTCGGCTGGCTGGACGCTGGCTTACCAAATGGGCGTAACTTTTGACCGTGTGCTGGATGCGTTTAACGGCCCTTTTCAGTTGCTGCCTTATGGTGAAATCCAATCTCCCCCAAAACAAAATTTGGCTTCAACAAGCGGTGCCGGTTTTTTGCTGAGTTCGCAGCAAAACAATTCTTTTATTGCGGTAAATAATTTATTGAAGGCCAGTATTGAAGTTTATCGCTTGCCAAAAGGGATTACGGGAACGGTAGAAACGGGTACATTTTTTGTTCCTGCGGGAAATCAGGCCAAAATAATCCTCGAAAAATCGGCTGCGGATTTAGGTGTAAAAGTAGCTGTGATCAACCAAAAACCTGCCGATGCGGTCAAAGTTTCTGCCATGCGCATCGGCCTTTGGGATACTTACGGCGGCTCGATCCCTTCCGGCTGGACGCGCTGGCTGCTGGAGCAGTACCATTTTCCGTACGAACAAGTTTATCCGCAGGAAATTGATGCCGGCAACCTCAAAAATAAATATGATGTGCTGATTTTTGTAACGCGGGCAATTCCTCCTATCGGCGGAGAAGGTAGGGACAGAAGTTTGTATGCAGACCGTGCGCCGAAACTGGAAGAAGTACCTGCAGCATTTAGGAAAATGCTTGGAAGTATCTCTCCCGAAAAATCAATTCCGCAACTAAAAGCTTTTCTGGAAGCCGGCGGATCGATTGTAACGCTGGGCACGAGCACTAATTTGGCTTATCATTTGGGTTTGCCGGTACACAATTTTTTGGTCGATAAAAACAGTAGTGGTGTTGAAAAGCCGTTGCCCGGAACCAAATATTATGTTCCTGGCAGCGTGCTTAGGGTTCAGGTTGATCCTGATCAGCCGGCAAACTGGGGAATGGCAACCGAAGCGGATATTGATTTTGACAACAGTCCGGTTTTTAAACTGGATGCCGACGCTGCCCAAAAAGGTGTAAAACCACTGATCTGGTTCCCGAATGATAAGCCTTTGCGCAGTGGCTGGGCGTTTGGCCAAAATTATTTAAAAGATGGCGTGACCGGGTTTTTTGCACCAGTTGGTGCAGGCAAATTTTATGCTTTCGGGCCAGATATTACTTTCCGCGGCCAGTCTCAGGGTACGTTCAAATTGCTGTTTAATCAGCTGTATTTGAGCAAGTAGATTTTAGGTTGATAAAAGAAGCATTGATAGAACTGCCAATGCTTCTTTTATCATTGTTTTTTTGACTTTTTACCAGATTGTCTTATTTGTCATCTCATTTCTATTTTCATATCAAATCCATCCAAACGTTAACAAATCAATACCAATTATTAAACTTTGATGTATCTTTGGCAATCTTTTATAACTTAAGTTTTATACCACCGTAAAAAAATTAAGTTTTATTTAAAAATACAAAAATGAAAGACGAACTGATCGAAACGATAAATGCAAAAATAAAACAAAACAGACGCATCATGACTGCTTCTGCTTTTGGATTGGCCAGCATCGATATCCTGGTTATGTTGCTGATCACGCACTATAAACATCCGGAACTGGTGAACATAATGGATGTAACTTTGGTTAAAAGTTTTTTTCGGAACTTTAGCTAAACAGTTTTAACAACAGCATACTTCTTTTATCGGCATAAAATTTACTTCCTGATCTTGCCGATTAAAAATAAAACCCCGACTGCAGCGACAGCAATTCCGGCTACTGTGTTTACCCGTTTCTGGGTGATGGTTTTGGAAGTATAGCCGCCCGAAACTTGGTTGTAAGTTCCTGTGGGATGCAAAATATTTCCTGAAGTTATGGGCGCATCTTGTCCTACTTTCATATACGTTTCCAACCCTTTCGCCATAAAATATTCTGCCACGCCCGGCAACAAAGCATTGCTCAAACGCACCAAATAAGCTACTGCGCCAATCGTAGTTGAATTTCTCGGGTTCACAGCCAAATCAACAATAGTATTAGCTATTTTGGTAGTTGGGATTACCGGCGGAACGGGTTTCAATACTTTGCCCAAATAATTTCCGGCGTGCCGACTTCCAGGTGTATCCAAAAATGCCGGAAAAACATCGCAAATATGTATCTGTGGAAAACGGTATAACTCCGCACGCAAAGCTTCGCTGTAACCCCGCAACCCAAACTTGCTCACGCTGTAAGACAAACTGTACGGCGTGGCCACCCAGCCGCCAACAGAATTCATGTTGATGATGGTACCCGATTCCTGCTTTTTAAAATACGGCACAACCGCATAAGCACCGTAAATGGCTCCGAGCAAATTGGTTTTGATCACCTGCTCATGTTCGGCCAACGGCACGGCATTAAACTCGCCTGCAATGGCCACGCCGGCAATATTTACCCAAACATCTATTTTTCCTCCGAAATCAAAAGCTGCCTTTGCCAGCCGGTTTACGCTTTCCGCATTGCTAACGTCGGTGGGCACGGCCAACGCTTTGGCACCTAATTTCTGGCAAACGGCGGCTACTTCTTCCAGCTCGTTTTGTTGTCTTGCGGCCAAAATTAAGGTGCCTCTGTAGCGGGCAAACTCCAAAGCGGTAGCACGTCCAACGCCGCTGGAAGCTCCGGTGATTACAACAACTTGCTGATTTAAAGGTGTTTTATTAGTTGATTTGAAAATGCTGCCCATGGTTTTTTTAAATTGAATCAAAATTTAGGTTGATAAAAGAAGCATCTGATAAACAAGCTAAATTTTTGTTTCTCCTTTTTGCTTTATTTTTGAAAAGACAACAAGCACTTTTAAACTTTGTTGTAGCGGAAGCTTTTCTTTGTCAAAATCCGGATGCTTCTTTTAGCACCCCAAAATTGGTGCTTCAACTTAAAACCCGCTCGAAATGAAAACACATTTTTTAAAGCTTTTTAATTACGATAAATACGCCAATTTATTGATCCTACAAAATATGTTTGAAGCCGGAAATCCGCAGAAAACAGAACAAATCATGGCGCATCTGTTGCTGACGCAGCAGGTTTGGCTACAACGCTGCCAAGGGTTATCACCAAAAAATATTATCATCTGGCCGGATTGGAAAATAGAAACTTTTGAACCGCTTATCCATCAAAATTATGCGGCTTATACTGATTTTATCCAACAAGAACCTAAAAATTTTGCTCAGCAGATCAATTACAAAAATACCAGAGAAGAAAGTTTTCAGAATTGTTTGAGTGATATTTTAACGCACGTTATCAATCACGGCACACATCACCGGGCGCAAATCGGCCAGCTTTTGAAATTAGCCGGATTGCAAACTTTACCCGTTACAGATTATATTATTTATTTGCGGGAAAGGGATTTTTAAAAATTATTTCCGTTAGTAAAGCTCTTAAAAATACAGTCTCGGCTTCGGCTTTTCTGCCGTCCATTAATAAGTTTTAGCTGAATATTCAAAATTAAGCGATTAGCTTCTTTATTATTTTTTATTTCGAATTGATTGAAACAAAATCTACAAAATTTTTCTTTTATGTTTTTAAACCAACAAATTACACGTCTGATGAAAACTAATGAAGAAATAGTAAGCGATTTAAACAGCTTAGTAACCATTTTGAATGATGGGAAAAAAGGATACGAATCCGCAGCAGAAACAACTGATTCTTTGGCATTAAAAGCTGTTTTTGAAAAATACGCTTTAGAGCGTGCTGAATATGCTACAGAATTGAAAGCACATATTAAGCAACATGGTGGCAACGAGGATGACAATGATACTGGAGGTATTTTGGGTGCAATCCACCGCGGCTGGATTGACGTGAAACAAGCAGTTACCGGAAACGATAACAAAGCAATTTTAGATGCAATCATCACTGGCGAAAAATCTGCCCTTGAAAAATATGATGGTTACATTGCAGATTATACAGATCATGCAGATCATTTAGCTTTGTTGCAAAAACAACGCAATGGTATTCAATCAGATTTGAACCAAATTGAATCTTTAAAAATACAGAACGCTTAATTATTTTTAAGCTGATAAAAAAGCATCGTCTTTGCAGGCGATGCTTTTTTTATGCCCTTCTTTTTATTTTTGTTCCCCAATTTTAGGTCGATAAAAGAAGCATCGACTGATAAAAGTTCCTGCTTAATTGTTACTTTGCAAGATTAAAAATCAGGTTTCCGCTAAAACAGTTCCTGCGGATTGCTGGTTAACGCAACAAATAAAACCTTGTCCTGCTGTATGCAATTGCCTTTTGTAAACGATAAAAATTCCGGTCCGCGTATCAAAATTTTCACCTGGCATATTCACGGCACTTATCTATATTACTTATCGTTAGGCAGTTATGAAATATATATTCCGGTAAGTAAAGAAGCAAAACCCGGTTATGTTGGCAGAGGAACCACTTTTCCCTTCGGACAGAATGTGCATGAAGTAGATGAAGAAAAAGTAAAAGAGCTGGAGTTGGACTGCATCTTGTTCCAAACCAAAAAAAACTTTCTGGAAGACCAGTACGAAACACTTTCGGCAGCACAGCGCAAACTACCGAAGGTTTATCTGGAGCACGATCCGCCGCAGGAAAGCACGCCTTATACCAAGCATACTATCACTGATAGCAGCATCAACCTGGTTCATGTTACGCATTTTAACAGTTTACTTTGGGACAATAACAATCAGCCTTTTACGGTGATTGAGCATGGCGTGGAAGTGCGGGAAGTGCCATATTCCGGCGAGCTGGAACGCGGGATTGTGGTGATCAATAATATTGAAAGACGAGGACGCCGGCTTGGATTAGATGTTTTTCTGGAAGTACAAAAACACATTCCCATTGATTTGGTTGGCATGGGTGCCGAGCGGTTAGGTTTAGGCGAAGTTTTGCACCCGGAGCTGCCGGAATTTTTGAGCAGATACCGTTTCTTTTTCAACCCGATCCGGTTTACCAGCTTGGGCTTGGCCGTTTGCGAAGCCATGATGATGGGCATTCCGGTGGTTGGTTTGGCTACTACGGAACTGGCTTCGGTCATTAAAAATGGTAAAACCGGGATTATCCATACCGATATTAATTACCTGATCAATGCGATGAAAGACTTATTAAATAATCGTGAAAAAGCACAGCAAATTGGCGCAGCAGGCAAAGAAATGGCTTTACAACGTTTTGATATTAAACGCTTTACGGCGGACTGGCTCCGTGTTTTTAAGGCAGCGATCAGCAAAAATCAACCTTCAAAAATTACCTTGTAAAAGAAGCATCATCAAAAATCAACCTAACAAAATCATACAAAAATTAATTTAAAAAATGGAAAAATTACAAGGCAAAGTCGCGTTAGTGAGCGGCGGCGCACAAGGATTGGGGCAGCAGATTTGCTACCAGCTGGCCGAAGCCGGTGCAATGGTTATTGCAGGCGATATCCAGGAAGAAAAAGCAGCAGGAACGGTAAAAACAATTACTGATAAAGGCGGAAAAGCTGTTGCCATGCGTTTGGATGTGAGCAGTGAAGAATCGGTTAAAACGACGATCGAAAAGATCAAAAACGAATACGGCAGTTTGAATATTCTGGTAAATAATGCTGGCATCGATTTTACCAAATCTATTATGGAACTTTCTGTTTCTGAGTGGGATGCAGCGTTTTCAGTAAATCTGCGCGGACCGTTTTTAATGTCCAAATATGGCATGGTAGTGATGTCTGAGCAGAAATCCGGCAACATCATTAACATAGTAAGTACGGCATCGTTGCGCGCCTGGACAGAAGCTTCCGTTTATCACGCTTCCAAATGGGGGCTGCGCGGATTTAGCCATGCGCTTTTTACCGAAGCACGCAAAGTGAATGTGAAAGTTACCGCCATTATTGCTGGTGGCATGAGCACGCCGTTTTTGCTGGACCGTTTCCCGGATATCCCGCCGCAAAATTTGCAGGACCCGAAAAATGTAGCTACCAAAATCCGTTATATCATTGAGGATGATACTGATACCGTGGTTCCGGAAATTTTAATTTTACCTTTGATGGAGACCAGCTGGCCTTAAATTTTAGGTTGATAAAAACAGCATCCGCAAAAAAACATCGATAAAAACAGCATGACCAAAAGCAGGCACGAAGAGATTATGAACCAGTTTAACCAGTTGAAAGTGCTGGTGATTGGTGATTTGGTGATGGATATATACCTGAAAGGCGACAGCTTCCGGTTGTCGCCGGAAGGGCCGGTGCCGGTGGTTACGATTTCTGACCGCGAAGAAATCCCGGGCGGCGCGGCCAATGCAGCCATCAACCTGAAAGCATTGGGCGCACAAGTCAGCTTTTTAGCGATTGCAGGCACGGATAAAGATGGCGACAAAGCTTGCGCTTACATGGAGAAAGCCGGGATTAACTGTAATGCAATTGTGCGTGAACCTTTGCGGACGACAGTTACGAAAACTCGCCTGGTTTCCAATGGGCAGTTGCTTAGCCGTTTTGACTGCGGTTCGCAAAATCCGCCTTCTTTAGCATCGGAACAGCAAATATTTCAATTTTTAAAACATAATTACAGCAGTTTTGATGCAGTTGTTTTGGGTGATTATAAAGCCGGTTTGTTCACGCCGGCTTTGATTGATTTTTTGCAACAGATGCAGCAGCAATCGCCTGTTTATCTGGCATTGGATTCTAAAAATTTGCCGCTGTTTACACCGCTTCAACCCTCTGTTGTCAAACCAAATTATGTGGAAGCGATTGGTTTGCTAAACCTGCAAAGCCTCAGCAAAAACAGGATCGAACAGTTAAAAAATTATGGCCCTACATTGTACCGGCTGACCGGTGCAGAACATATCACGCTGACTTTGGATGAAGATGGCTGTATGCTTTTTGAAAAAGGGGAATACATCCACCACACATTGGCGCATCTGGTTGATAATCCACATGTTGTGGGCGCAGGCGATACTTTTATCAGCACCTTTACTTTGGCGCAATGCTCTGGAGCAAGCAGTGCAGAAGCGGCCGAACTGGCTACGGCGGCGGCAACGGTTGCCATCCGGAAAACGGCTACAGCACCCTGCTTTTTAAACGAGTTGAAAGCGTTTTTCTCCACGCAGGATAAATACGTTTCCGGTGCACCGGAACTGGAAGAATTGTGCCAGTTTTATCATCAGCAGGGCAAAAATGTGGTGTTTACCAACGGCTGTTTTGATATTTTGCATTCCGGCCACGTCAGTTATCTCAACCAGTCTAAAAATTATGGCGATGTGTTGATTGTAGGTTTGAACAATGACGAAAGTATCCGCCGTTTAAAAGGTTCTACAAGGCCGATTAATGAGTTAGCCGACCGGATTTATGTACTTTCAGGCTTGAGTTCTATTGATCATATTGTGCCGTTTGGTTCTATGGAAGATGATACACCGTCGGCTTTAATTCGCGCAGCAAAACCGCAGTATTATATCAAAGGTGGCGATTATAACCTGCAAAATCTGCCGGAAGCGAATGTTGTGGAAGAAGTTGGTGGCCAGGTTGCGTTTATCCCGTTAGTGCCTGATCACTCCACCACCAACATGATCAAAAGGATTAATGAGGATGCGAAACTGGCTAAAGTAAGTTGAGTTTATTTTAAATTAAGCGCGGAAAATCTTTAAAACAATAAAGTTTTGTTTTGGAGATTGAGATTAATTGTGAAGTAGAAATAATAGCAATGCTGCTTTTATCGTACTAAATTTGTACTATTTGGTGTGATAAAAGCAGCATTTATTCTGATTGCAAAAACTCCGGTACATTAATTTCACGGTTTTCCAAAGTGGTAGGCAATTCAAGATGATAGCAACCGGAAGGCAATAAACCGCAACCGCCAAACTTTTTCATCAATTTTTGCTGCACATAAACTTCTTCGCCGCAGTGTTCTTCCGGAATTTGTTCCCAGAAATTGAACCCGCCAAAATCACGCAATTTTTGTGTATCGTACAAAACGCAACCACCAACCCAAGCAATTTTATATTTCTGCTGATGATCTGCGTTAACGTTTAATTGCTGCCCCACATGCAAAATATTGGCTGCATTGTGCACCTGATAACGCTGCCACTCCTTTGTTCCGGATAATATAGTTTCCGGCTGAACAGATTTTTCCCAAAACTCTATGTGCTGCTGATGGGGCCGAAATGAATGCTGGTAACTTAAACCAATCGGCATCATCCCTACAAAAGCACAGCCTTCTTCCTGCAACGCTTTTACCATTCGGCCAAGCACATTTGGCTCCAAAATAATATCGTCATCCAAGTAAAGCGAAAACTCACCGCTACTTTGATCCAGCAAAAATTGCCTTTGTTGTGCAATGCCTTTCTTAGGCAGGTTTTGCAAAAGTTTTAAAGGCGTTTGATGCAGCTCAAAAATGCGTTGCAAAGTTTGGATGACACCATCCTGAGCAACAAATTCTTCACTTTGATCAGCTACAATAACTTCAAAATTTTTAAAATTTTGTGCTGTTAAAGCAGTTAAAGTAGCGATTAGTGCCGTTAGCCGGTTAAAGGTTGGAATAAGAACGGTTACTTTCATAAAAATTATTTAATAGTAAAAGCATTTGCTTATGCTATAACAATTGGTTAATAACGGAATTTCTGATGTTGTTTTCCTGATTTGCAATAGCATCTAACTTTCTTTTAAAAAAAATTGATAAAATCTATCGGTTCCGGAGTTTTATCTTCCGGCCATTCGCGGGTTTGCAGTAAAAGGTTTTGGGTTGAATCCATCACCTGTTTCACTGTAATTTCATCTACAAAACAAGCATCATGCCGACAATTGCCCGGATTAGGAAGAACACCGGTTGACGAAACAATACGATAGCCACAAAGCGGACAATCGACAGTAAAGGAAATTAAAATCCGGTTAAACATAACGGAAAACGGCATACCGGTAATGGCATTCACACACCAAAATATGCCTACGGTTGGTATTTTTAGCGCTCTGGCCAAGTGGATTGGGCCGGTATCGTTAGAAACAAGCAGCTTGGAAATAGCCAGCAAACCTGTCATCCCGGCCAGCGAAAGTTTTCCGCATAAATTTAGGGCTACTTGTTTTTGCGTGATGTTTTCCCATACTTCTTTTACCACCTCATTTTCGAAATCAGTTCCGGTAATAGCGATTGTAAAACCTAAATCAATCAGGCTATCAGCAATAGCAGCAAACTTTTTTGCAGGCCAGCGGCGGCGCATATCCGTTGCACCGGGATGGATAACGATCAACTTTTCACTCTTCCAATTTGGAAAAACCTCATCTAATTCTTTTAAATCTTCCGGGATTGATTGCCAACGCGGTTCGATATCAAGGGTTTTTGCACCTGCCAGTGCCACCATTTCCAGGTAGCGCATGGCTTCACTGTAATACAAAACGTAAGGCACAGAAATATCCACTTCCGGGGCAACCGGTGCTTTCAACCCAATTACTTTTTTTGCCCCTAAACGAAGCATAAAAGGGTTGGAATTTTTGCCGCCGCCATGAAACTGAAATGCCAGATCAAAGTTTTCGGCCTGCATTTCGGCAAAAAAACTATCGAGCTGTGCTTCATCAACCTGATAATCATAAGCCGCACCAACGCCTGGATAAGGCGGCACCACCACTACCCGATCAACAATAGTTGGCCGGCCTGTTAAATATTCCTGATGCCATTTTTTCCCCAGCAAAACAATTTCTACACCAGGAAAAGTGTCTTTTAAAGCTTGCAGCGCGGGCAAAATAAAAATGAAATCGCCCAGTGCATTGGCCCGCAAAACGGCTATTTTTTTAATCATGATTGATAGAAGAATTTGATGCTGAACTTGTTTCAAAATCTCTCCTGCAAGATCAAAACTTTTTTGATAAGATGCCGAAACAAGTTCGGCATGACAGAACCTGCATAACAATACTGTTTTTACAAGCTAAATTTATCAGCGTTGCACAAACCAACCAATTGCGCCGTAGCCAAAATATGTCCCTGCATTTTTTCAAAAACTACGGTTTTGTCGGATGCTGCTGGAATATCTAAAACCGTATTTAAAGCCACTAAACTGAATAAATAATGATGTGTGCCGGAGAAATATTTCGGGCAAGGGCCTTCATAGCCAAAACTTTTGTTGTTGGCCAAACCTTCTGTGGCACCTTCCGGGATTTCATTTTGGTTAACCATTATCACCATTGGCGGAATGTTGAACAGCAACCAGTGGATCCAGGGCGTCGGCGTGGCATCGGTATCTTCCAAAACCAAAATCAGGCTTTTAGTACCTTCCGGAACGTCTTCAAAAAAAAGCGGCGGGTTAATATTTTGAGACATGCAGGTAAATAACGTGGGGATTTCCTGGTTTTGCTCGAACGTACTTTTGATAATCATGATAATATTTTATAGGTTGATTTTAGAATTTGGTTACTTTATTCAATGCTGTTTTTACAATGGTTTTTGGGGTGATTTTGGCAGATGGGTTTTTTGCTGAAATTACTTTTTTGAAGAAGGAAATTAGCTCGGGCACATGCTCATCAAAACAAAACAGCATCCGTTTTTCCCAAACATTTTGCCGCATCTGCTGCATCTTTTGCTTGTTTCCGAGTTGCAGGCCAAGTTCTGTGGTATCGCTAAAAAACAAACCCAAACCCAGCTCTTTTACCAGCGATTGCATAGCCACAATATGCCCGGAATTATCGCGCTGCAACATGGGCAAACCGGCCATCGCCAGCGTGGCAATACGTGCCGGATAGTTGAGGTCGTCCCAATTGGCGCGCATCATTTCACCATCATTTTTGCTCTCAAAAAAATGCAGCCAGCCGGCATCGTATTGTGAAAACTCTTTTACCCAGTTCTCCTGCGTTACGTTTGGGTGGATATGCAAAAAACCCGGTGCCATTTTTTGGGTTTTGATGATCCATTCTTTCCATTGGCCGTGCGTAAAATCGCCATAAAAATGCAAGTGGATTTTTTGCTCCGCCAGGTCAACTACATTTTGCGGGTGCAAACCAATCGGCCTGCCCGGCACAACGGTGTGCAGTTCGCCATCCTGATCGGAAAGTAGCGGCGTTTGTTCCGGTTTGAACCATTCTTTCTTCGGCAGGTCGCCATCCAAGATCATGGTCATGCTGTTTTTATCGGGTAAAAATTGGAGGAACCAGTCGCGCATTTCTGGGCTGGAGTAAATTTGCGCATCAGAAAGTGTCTGTAGATCAATCAGTTCCGGCCATAAACCATGTTCCATGCAAATCAGCGGGCCTTCTTTAAAATGCCAAACAAACGGGATTCCGGTATCGGCCAGCATAATTTCCCGCGCAAATGGTACGGCCTGCCAGTTCAATAAAGCATAAATTATATCCGGTTTGATCTCCACAATACGCTGCTGCCAGTTTTCGTACGGTATATCTTCCACCTGGCCAAAAGGCAGCGGGCCAACAGTGTTGTACCAGTACGGATCGCGCATCCACAAACCGTAAAGCTGATGGCCTTGCTCTTCAAAAGCTACAATCCGCTCGGCGTTGTAAGCCAGTTCGCCCACAATTACAATTTTTAACCCTTTGGGATCAACCTTGTTTGGATGACGAAAAGGCTCGTAAAAACTGATCTCATCGATCAAATTTCCCACCGTGGTATGGTAGCGCAGCGGCTGCTTCACCCCATAATAAAGTTTGTACGGGTTGATGCCGCCCAGCGGTTCCTGAATAATTTTATAGCGTTGCTGCGGATGATCGACCCACTCGCAAGTGATTTTTCCGGTTTCGGCAAATGCTCCTTTTAGGGTTAATTTATTCCAAAACATTCGGTCCAAATCATCAGTCACCAGCTCCTGCCGTTCCATCCAGCGGTTATCGGTTTTTTTGTGAAGGCACTGCACCAATTGCAGCCAAAAACCTTCTAATTTTCCATCAGCATAACGATTATAATGATGGCGGATACCGGAAAAAGCCAGCACATTTTTTGGGTTTTCGTCCAATTTATTGACCAAAGATTGCAAGTGATCGTTGTAAAAAACGTCATCCGCAGGCAAATAAGCAATCAGCTTAAACTTTGCTTCGGCCAAACCCTGGTTCAAAGCCGCACCTAAACCTTTATTTTCTTTGTTTCGGAGATAAACGATTTGCGGATGATCCAAATAAGTTGAAACGATGCTTTCCGAATGATCTGTCGAACCGTCATTAATGATAATCAGTTCCCAACTGGGATAACTTTGGATGAGTAAACTCTGGATGGCACGGTTGATGAAATTGGCCTGATTATACACCGGCATCAAAATAGAAATACTTGGTTTTGGGTCATTTTCAGTCATGACTTGCTAAACTATGATTCTATTTATTTGTTTGGGTGATCGATACAGAAAAAAGGTTGATAAAAACAGTATCGGCAATAAGTACCACGCTACAATTTATGGTAACAAATATCGGCAATAAACTACCTGATTGAATCCGAAGAAAACAAAAAGAGCCGCCCTGCAATTGCAGGACAGCTCTTTTTATCACCCAAAAACTGATATGGATTACATACCAAAAGCTTTTTTTAGTTCGCTTGCCGCAAAAGCCTGTGCTTCTTTTGCTTGCGGAACTACCGTTGCCATGCCGAAAAATTCATGGGTTACGCCGTCATAATTTTTGCTGGTTACAGTTACGCCTGCTGCTTTTAATTTATCGGCCAGCATCATGCCATCACTTTGTAGCGGATCGTATTCATCGGTAATAATCGTGGTAGCTGGCAGGCCTTTTAAATCTGCACTAACCAATGAAATCCTTGGGTCTTTTGCATCAGCCATCGTTCTTACATAATTTTTGGTGAACCACATCATCATTGCTTTATTCAATGGTTTTGCGTTTGCATTTTTAGTATAAGAAGGTGTTGTCATATCAGTTTGAGCAATCGGATAAACGCTGACGATATGCGTTGGCACCATAATTTTGTTATCACGTGCTTTGATTGCGGTTGCTACGGCTAAATTTCCGCCGGCACTTTCACCCAAAACAGCAACCTTTTTCGGATCACCCTTGATGGAAGCTGCATTTTTTACTACCCAGGCATAAGCTGCAAAAGCATCATCATGCGCAGTCGGAAATTTATGCTCCGGAGCCAAACGGTAAGCTACAGAAACCACAACTGCGCCAACCTGCTCGGCCATGGCCTGTGCAGAAGCATTGTAAACATCAATATTGGCAATTACAAAACCACCGCCATGATAGTAAACAATCACCGGATAAGCATCTTTCTTTTCTTTCGGCGTGTAGATCCGCAGATGGATATTGCCGCCTGCAACCGGGATTTCTTTGCCCATTGTATCTACTTTTGAAGGCGGCATCGGGATTTTGTTTTCCTTCATCACGTCCATCACTGCATCCGTTGGTGTATGGTTTTTCCGTGCTTCAACAGCAGTCAATGTTTCAATCGGCTTATCGCCATAGCTTACTAATTTTTCAATAACCACCTGCATTTCAGGTTTAATATTAGGTGCCCAAGCTGGTTTCGGCCCTTTTGGTGTTAAGCTTTTGGTTGATGATGCAGTAGTATCTGTAGTTGCAGTTTTTGCACTGCTACTATCTGTAGTGCTGGCTGTTTTGGTGTTGCTGTTGCAAGCAGTAAAAGAAAAACCGGCAAGCGCAATAGCAAAAACAGAAGAATAAAGCTTGGCTTTACCGTTTTTTGAATGTGAAGGTGTTAAAAATTGCATAAATAATTAAATGTTATAATGAGAGTAAAATTTACGACTTGCGCAATTAAATGGTTTTTACAATTTTGATAGAATTTTAAACTAAAGAAGCTGTCATGAATATTCAAGACAGCTTCTTTTAGCAGGTGATTTTCGAAACCCACTATGGCTGTTTGCTACCACTTCCCATTGTATCTACCCGGTTATTAACCGCGCTCGAAGTATCATGGCTTGCAGTAGTTTTTCCGCCGTTGCTATTGCTGTTGCAAGATGCTAAACTTGCTGATACCAGTAATAGTGCACCTACAATAAGCTGAAACTTGGTTTGGCCTTTTGCAAAACTTGTTTTTATGTTGAAATGCGTTTTCATATAGAAATTGTTTAATGCTGATTGTAATGGCTAACCCTGCCAAAATTTTTTTGTTTACACAGATTTCAATTTTGCTGCTGTTTAAATACAAGGCCAGAAATTATCTGTGCTGAATAAATTGTATTTTCGCGGCTCCAAAAAAAGATTTTATGATGAGTCAGCGAACAAAAATCAAGTCGCTTTTGCAAAGCGGGGAAACCGGATTTGAAACCACGGTAAAAGGCTGGGTACGCACTTTCCGCAACAACCAGTTTATTGCCCTGAACGACGGCTCCACCAACCAAAACCTGCAAATTGTAGTTGATTTTGAAAACACTGATCCAACTTTATTAAAACGAATCACTACCGGCGCAGCCATCAGCGTAACCGGACAAGTTGTTGCATCGCTTGGAAAAGGCCAAAAAGTAGAGCTAAAAGCAGCATCGATCGAAATTCTGGGTGATTCTGATCCAGAGAAATATCCGCTTCAACCCAAAAAACACAGTTTAGAATTTTTGCGCGAAATTGCACATTTACGTTTCCGCACCAACACTTTTGCTGCTGTTTTTAGGGTGCGAAATACGTTGGCTTTTGCTGTGCACCAGTTTTTTCAGGAACGCGGATTTGTGTATCTCAACACGCCAATTATCACCGCTTCGGATGCGGAAGGTGCGGGCGAAACTTTTCATGTGACTAATTTCGACTTAAACAATGTGCCCAAAACAGCAGAAGGAGAAGCTGATTACAAGGAAGATTTCTTCGGAAAAGCAACTAATCTAACCGTTTCCGGCCAGTTAGAAGCCGAGTTGGGCGCGATGGCTTTGAGCGATGTTTATACTTTTGGGCCAACTTTTCGGGCCGAAAACTCTAACACAACCAGACACTTAGCTGAGTTTTGGATGATCGAACCGGAAATGGCTTTTTATGATCTGGAAGATAACGCCAACCTGGCGGAAGCTTTATTAAAATATGTGATAAAAGAAGCATTGGAAAAAAATGCCGATGATTTGGAGTTTTTAGCACAACGTTTGGCCGAAGAAGAAAAGCAAAAGCCGCAGCATGAACGTTTGGATTTGGGTTTGCTGGAGAAATTGCAGTTTTGCCTGGATCAAGATTTTGAGCGTTTAACTTACACCGAAGCAATTGAAATCTTGAAAAACTCATCCCAAAATAAAAAGAAGAAGTTTAGCTATTTAATTGAAGGCTGGGGCGCAGATTTGCAATCCGAACACGAACGTTATCTGGTCGAGAAACATTTTAAAAAACCGGTGATCTTGACAGATTATCCGGCAGAAATTAAAGCTTTTTATATGCGTCAGAATGAGCCGGATGCGGAAGGACGAAAAACCGTTCGGGCAATGGATATTTTGTTTCCCGGAATTGGCGAAATGGTTGGCGGCTCGCAGCGCGAAGAACGTTTGGACAAATTAACGCAGCGCATGGACGAAATGAACATCCCGAAAGCAGAGCTGGATTGGTACTTGGATACGCGCCGTTTTGGCACTTGCGAACACGCCGGTTTTGGTTTAGGTTTTGAACGTTTGGTACAATTTGTAACCGGCATGGGCAATATCCGCGATGTAATTCCTTTCCCGAGGTTTCCAAAAAATGCGGAGTTTTAAACCGTTGTAGGGGCGATTCATGAATCGCCCTTGTTTGACATTTACAAATCGCAATTCAAAAGGGCGATTCTTGAATCGCCCCTACAGGAGAACAATGAACGCAGAAATTTACATTCGCAAAGTAAAGCCAGAAGAAGCTGTTGATTTTGCCAAATTGGGTGCCGATTTATTTGCAGAAACTTTTGCTGCATTTAACGATCCGCAGGACATGGCGCAATATCTGGCCGAAAGTTTTAGTATTGAAAAGATCAAACAGGAACTATCAGATCCGACGGCATACTGTTTTTATGCCATTAAAAATTGGATGCTGATTGGTTGTATGAAAATAATTTTGAATCCAACTGATGCTTCTTTTACGGGCATAAAAACAGCAGAACTTTCCAGATTGTATGTTGCCAAAGCTTATCACAACCAAAAGGTTGGCGCAATGTTAATGCAATTTGCCCTAAACTTTGCTTTGGATCATCAGGCTCAAAAACTAATACTGGGCGTTTGGGAAAATAACCAAAAAGCCATTAACTTTTATCACAATTGGGGATTTGTAAAAACTGGTATTTTGCAATTTAAATTGGGAAATGACCTGCAACAAGATTGGTTGATGGAGAAAAAGTTAAGCTGATAAAATTATTTTTCTGCCTGATAATCTTTGTGTAAAACTAAAAAACTTGCACGTTCTTCTTTGTGAAAAGGAACATCCCAATTTCCCTGATAACTGATTTTAGTTGGCAATAATTCGCCGCCAAAACGGTTCAGTTCGATGTTCATTTGCACATTAAAATCCATTACCATATTCTTGAATTTCATATCTACATAACGGCCTAAAATTTGAAAGTTGCGCCGGTCAAAAATAGTAGTCAGTTCCTTAATCATCACTTCATCCTTCTGATCCTGATTTAAGCTTGGACGTTGGATCACTTTAAAACGATAAACCGGAATGGAATCCAAGTAAGTGCCTTTTGCAAAATCATAGCGATACAAGTTTCGCATTTCCGGCGAGAAAATTTCAGTTTTTTTACTGATAAAAGGAATACCACTCACCGGCCTGCCCGGACTGAATATCAACGTTTTTAACTTGTCTTTGTAAGATTCATTTTTACCTCCGGCATTTGGCGAATCGCCTCCTTGTACAAAGTCAGAATTGTAGGCATTCATAAAAATGTAATCAAACATTTCAGTGGTGTACAATTCATATTTCCCGTTACGTTTGTAAACTTGTCCGCTGTCACGCTTAACCAAATATTGGATTTTGTGTGTTCCGGCAACGTTGCTATGTTTTAACTTTCGATAAATTTTCCCGTCCACTTTATCGTTTTTATCATAAGTATAAACGCGGTTTTCAGCAGTAAAAGCATACTTTTTCATATTCCGAAAAGCTTCGTAAAAGCTGGTATCACGAACAATTTGATCGATAAAATCCTGAGCATTCAAACCGCTCCTTCCGCGTATGGTTGCCACGGCAGAATCTATTACAATTGTTTTAACCGTATCCGGATTAAAACGATTGATCTGCTGTGCAAAAGCACTAAAAAAGCAGCCTAAAAACAGTATCAGCACTATAGATTTCTTCATTATACTTTAAGATAAACTGTTGTAAAATTAAGTATTAAAACTTGGTGTGAAGGCAATTACCACTAAAATTATACAGGAATTACCCGCGTACAAATACCTGTTAAAATCACGTGATAATACTTATCCAAATACCGTTTTACAACGGGTTAATCCAGCCTCCAGATCACGGAACTTTACATTCATAATCCACAAGGATTACAGATGTAAAAATGAAAAAGATAATGTTCGTTATTCTACTAAGTGTAGGATCTGCTGTACAAGCTCAGCAAAAAATAAACTTGCAAACTCCGATCAATGGTTTCTGGGTAATTGAAAGTAATGCAAGTTCACCTAAAAAACAAACCATCAAATTTTATAATCAGGAGCAACAATTACTTTACCAGGAAAACTATGACCACAAAGTTTTAAAGTGTTCAAAAAAAGCTGTCAGAAGAATGCTGGACAGCAGCTTGGTTACTGTATTAAAATACAATATTAATCCGGCAGAAGTTACAAAGCTGGCCAATATTATCCGACGCAATTACTAACTGATTACAAACACTGCTAACACAATTCATCATGTTGATCCAAGTTGAAAACTTAGTTTATATATTTTATGTAATGGCATATGTAGAAACTTATATTGATGATCATATCAGTATTAATTTTCTAAACTTTTTAAGAAGAATTTCAACAACTTTATTTTACAAGTAAGCTTCTTTTATCACCCCTAATTATAAAAACTGTTTACAAGAAGAATACAATTTTATCCAAGTAAAAACACAATTCTATCATTATAAATTTCTTTAAAAACAAAATCATGAAAACACTTAAATTCACTTCCCTTATCTTAAGTTTGATACTTTTAATTGGAAGCGCAAAAGCAGACAAACCCAAAACCCGTGCTGCATTAACAATGAAATTTTCTATTGATGCTTTTGTTGATGCCGATGCCCACGGGATATGCAACGGCCTGACAGCTATTATTGCAGACAAAGCAACTTTCGGAATTATGAGCGGCGACAAAATATTTGCAGCAACCAAAAAACAGATCATTAACCAAATGGAAAGCTTGCGTGGCGTGCAGCAAAATTGTACAACTAATTATGTTGTTTTAGAAACACATGAGCATTATACTTTAGTTAAAGTTGAAATGAAATATCCGATTTTTACACGCGTTAATTACATCACGATGAATGAATGCAGCGATGGCTGGAAGATTGTAAACGTGACCAGCATTTTTACAAAATGAAATTCATTCTGTCATTCCGACGATAGGAGGAATCTTCTTCAAAGCAACTTGTATTATTTGAAGAAGATTTCTCCCTGCGGATCGAAATGACAAATTTTCAACACCAATTTTATGCCGATAAAAGAAGCATTAAACTTATAATATAACTTGCTTTAAAGAAGATTTCTCCTTTCAGTCGAAATGACAATTTTAATTTTGTGCCGATAAAAGAAGCATCAAACCTAATTGCCTAATTGTTTCAAAGCCAGATAAGCCATCAAACCGGTACTTGCTTCGAGCGAACTTTCATCCACATCAAATGTTGGTGTATGCACGGAAGAAGTGATGCCGCGTGCTTCATTTCTGGTTCCCAAACGGTAAAAACAAGCATCGGCAACTTGCGAGTAATAGGCAAAATCTTCGGCAGCCATCCAGATATCCAAGTCCAATACGTTCTCTTTTCCCAAATAATCTTCTGCAAAAGTACGGACACGGGCGGTTAATTTTTCTTCATTGATCAAAAAAGGATAACCTTTCCTGATTTCAAAATCGCAGCTTGCGCCCATACTTTCAGCCATACCTTCCGCCATTTTTTTCATACGGATGTGTGCTTCTTTACGCCAAATTTCATCCATCGTACGGAAAGTCCCTTCCAGATAAACTTCATTCGGGATGACGTTGGTTGCACCATTTGCAATCACTTTTCCAAAAGATAAAACGGACGGCGATTTCGGATCTGCAAAACGGCTAACTACTTGTTGCAGAGCTGTTAAAATATGCGCCGTGATAATTACAGGATCCACATTTTGCTGTGGCTGCGCACCATGTCCGCCTTTTCCTTTTACCGTAACATACAATTCATCCGTAGAAGCCATGTATTTTCCGGCACGAAAACCTACTTTTCCGGCATCAATCAAAGGCATCACATGCTGACCCAAAACGGCTTGTGGTTTCGGGTTTTCCAGCACGCCTTCTGCAATCATCAGGCTTGCACCGCCCGGCAGTTTTTCCTCCGCCGGCTGAAAAATAAATTTTACTGTGCCACCAAACTCAGCTTTTAATTGATTCAAAATATGTGCCGTTCCTAGCAATGATGACGTGTGCACATCGTGGCCGCAAGCGTGCATCACACCCGGATTTTGAGATTTATACGGCACATCGTTCGCTTCCAAAATCGGCAACGCATCCATGTCGCCACGCAAAGCAACCACTTGATCAGACGGTTTTTCGCCTTTTAACAAAGCAGCCAATCCGTTTCCAGCCATTTTTTCGAAAGCAATTCCCAATTCATCTAACTTGGAAGCAACAAACTGATACGTGTTTTCTTCGTGGAAAGAAAGCTCAGGATGCTGGTGCAAATGCCTGCGGTTGGCAATTACATCCTGATGGATATTTTTAGCAAGTTCCTGGATTTTAGTTTTTAACATCAGTAGTTTCCAATTTTGGGAGATTGATTTTTTCGGAAACCAGGAACAACGTCGGGAATTGCGGCCTAATGTCTCGCATCAGTTTTTGCGCCTCCAACCGCGTCCTGAAATCGCCTGCTTTTATTTTATAATTTGGTTCCTGATAGATAATGTACGTGCGTAAATCAGGAAACAACTGATTGAAAGCAGCCTGCTTGGAGTAGATTTCGTTTCGGTTTGGGCTGGTAAAAAACTGGACACGATAACCGTAGCCGGAACTGTTTCCAATCTTTCCTAAAGTAGATTTTGCTGGCAGCAAACGATGTGCAATGATAGAATCGATCCGCGGATCTTTAACCACTTCTACCTGGCCGCGTGTTTGCGCAAAAGAAATTGTAGTCAGAAAAAACATTGATAAAAGAAGCATCCGAAATATTAACTTTTTTCGGATGCTTCTTTTATCGTATAAATTTTGTACTGTCATCAGGTGTTTAAAAACTCATTTACACGGCTCCGACACCATGACAATTTTTGTATTTTTTGCCGCTTCCGCAAGGGCAGGGATCGTTTCTGCCGATTTTCTGTTCTACTTTTACCGGCATTGGTTTTTGCAGTTCGCGCGTATCTTCATCGGGCACGCCGTTTGTTTCGTGCACCAATTGTGGTTTGGTCACGCGCATTTGGCGCATATCCAGTTTCGGTTCTGGTTTTGCTTCGCGGATTTCTTCCGGTTGCTGCTGAACCGGGATACCTCCTTTAAACAGGAAACTTACAATTTCCTTGTTCACATTCGTCAGCATCTGGCGGAACAATTCAAAAGCTTCAAACTTATAAACCAGCAACGGATCTTTTTGCTCATAAACGGCATTTTGTACCGATTGCTTCAGCTCGTCCATTTCGCGCAAATGCTCTTTCCAGGCATCATCAATAAACGTTAAAACCACATTTTTTTCAAATGATTTCAACACTTCATGGCCGTTATTTTCAATCGCTTTTTGCAACGGAACAGCAACTTGTATCCCATGAACGCCATCTGTAAACGGCACGATAATGTTTTCAATCATGTTGCCGCGCGTATCATAAACATCTTTCAAAACCGGATAAGCCTGTTTGGCAATCGCTTCTGATTTCCGTTTGTAGTAATCCGTGATTTCGTGGAAAGCTTTTTCTACCAAAGCCATACTGTTTTTACCGGCAAAATCTTCGGCCGTAATTGCCGTATCTACAGAAAACAAACGAATCATTTCCAATTGGAAACCTTCGTAATTATTTGCGTCTTTGTATTCGGTAACTACATCTTCTGTAACATCAAAAATGGTATTGTTCAAATCGACATCAAGCCTTTCTCCAAACAAAGCATTTTTACGGCGTGTATAAATTACGGTGCGCTGCGAGTTCATCACGTCATCATATTCGAGCAAACGCTTCCGAATTCCGAAGTTGTTTTCTTCTACTTTTTTCTGTGCACGCTCGATAGATTTGGTGATCATGGAATGCTGAATCACTTCGCCGTCTTCAATTCCCATCCGCACCATCAGGCCGGAGATACGCTCCGAACCAAATAAACGCATCAGGTCATCTTCTAAAGAAACAAAGAATTGGGAAGAACCCGGATCGCCCTGACGACCAGAACGGCCACGCAACTGACGATCAACCCGGCGGGATTCATGGCGTTCTGTACCTACAATCGCCAAACCGGCAACTTCTTTTACACCTTCGCCCAGCTTAATATCTGTACCACGGCCAGCCATGTTGGTAGCAATGGTTACGGTGCTTTTTTTACCTGCTTCGGCTACGATATCTGCTTCTTTTTGGTGCAGTTTTGCGTTGAGGACATTGTGTTTGATGCCACGCAACTTCAACATTCGGCTCAATAATTCGGAAATTTCTACGGAAGTTGTCCCAACCAAAACTGGTCTTCCGGCTTGGGTTAAAGCTACAATTTCATCTGCAACGGCATTGTATTTTTCGCGCATCGTCCGGTAAACCAAATCCTGGCGATCGGAACGGCTTGCCGGTGTATTGGTTGGAATTTCAACCACATCCAGTTTGTAAATTTCCCAGAACTCGCCTGCCTCAGTAACAGCCGTACCCGTCATCCCACAAAGTTTGTGGTACATTCTGAAATAATTTTGAAGCGTTACTGTGGCAAAAGTTTGTGAAGCATCTTCGACTTTTACATTTTCTTTGGCTTCAATCGCCTGGTGCAAACCATCAGAATAACGGCGTCCATCCAGCACACGGCCGGTTTGCTCATCCACAATTTTTACTTTGCCGTCATCCAGAATGTATTCGGTATCACGCTCAAACAAAGTATAAGCTTTCAACAACTGGTTTACGGAATGAATACGCTCTGATTTGATGGAAAAATCCCGCATCAATTCATCCTTTTTAGCAACTTTTTCTTCGGCGGATAAACCTGATTTTTCAATTTCGGCTACTTCTGTTCCCACATCCGGCATCACAAAAAAGTGTGGGTCTTCTCCGGAAGTGGTAATCAGTTCAATACCTTTTTCTGTCAGTTCAACCTGATTATTTTTTTCATCGATCACAAAATAAAGTTCCGTATCTACTTTCGGCATTTCTTTATTCTGGTCCTGCATATAATAATTCTCCGTTTTGTTAAGCACTGGTTTGATGTTTTGCTCACTTAAAAACTTAATCAAAGCTTTGTTTTTGGGCAAACCACGATGCGCGCGTAGTAAAGCCAAACCGCCTTCTTCTACACCTGTTTTACCTTCGGCGATCTGCTTTTTGGCTTCATTTAATTTGGCAGTTACCAAACTTTTTTGCGCATTTACCAAACGCTCAATGCGCGGTTTCAAATCATAAAACTCATGCTCATCTCCGCGCGGAACAGGGCCGGAAATAATCAGCGGCGTACGGGCATCATCAATCAAAACCGAATCCACCTCATCCACCATTGCGTAATGCAGTTTGCGCTGCACCAATTCTTCCGGGCTGCGTGTCATGTTGTCACGCAAATAATCAAACCCAAACTCATTATTGGTTCCGAAAGTAATATCCGCTAAATAAGCATTTCTGCGTTCTTCAGAATTTGGTTCGTGGCGATCAATACAATCCACCGATAAACCATGAAATTCGTACAACGGACCCATCCATTCACTATCTCTTCGCGCTAGATAATCATTCACGGTAACGATATGTACGCCTTGTCCGGCCAGCGCATTTAGGTAAGCAGGCAGCGTTGCAACCAGTGTTTTACCTTCACCGGTCGCCATTTCGGCAATTTTTCCTTCATGCAAAACGATACCGCCAATTAGCTGCACATCATAATGCACCATGTTCCAAGTAACTTCGTTTCCGGCAGCAATCCAAGTATTGTGATGGATGGCTTTATCACCGGCAATCAGTACGTTTTTTTTGTAAGTAGCCAGTTCCCGGTCAAAAGCTGTTGCCGTAACTTCCAGCGTTTTATTGTTGGCTAAACGGCGCGCAGTTTCCTTCACCACGGCAAAAGCTTCCGGCAAAATCTCCATCAAAATGACTTCCAGCTCTTTGTTGCGGTCTTTTTCCAGCTTGTCGATTTCCGAATAAAGCTCTACTTTGCGGTTCACTTCTATCGATAAATCGTTTTCTGCTTCTTCTTTTGCAGCTTTGATCTGTGCATCAGTTTTTCCCAATCCGCTGCTTATCTTTGCTTTAAAATCAATGGTTTTTGCCCGCAGCTCATCATTGCTGATCTGCTCCAGCTTAGCAAATTCTGCTTTTATTTTTTCTACCAAAGGCTGTACACCTTTCACATCTCTCTCCGATTTATTTCCGAAAAGCTTACTGATAAATCCCAACATGTATTTGATCTTAAGATAAAATTCTTCGTTTGCAACAATTACGCCATCCACAGCCGAAGCCATAATGGCAGGTAAAATTACGGATTTTGATTGAAAACTGTATTGTTTAGCTTAACGCTTGGACAGGTTTTGAAATTACTTCTTTTATCGACTAAAAATCAGTGGCTTTAATTATATTTGAACATGGATAAGCTTTCTGATTTTATTGTTGCAGATCCAAACATCCAATTTGGAAAACCGGTTTTTAAAGGTACACGAGTACCTGTGCAAAGTTTATTTTGGCATTTGCAGAAAGGAATTTCGATTCAGGAATTTTTAGAAGATTTCCCGAGTGTGAGTTTGGAACAGGCAGAAGGAATAGTTGGCTGGTGCGCAAAACATTTTGAATTTCCTGAAAGTATTTTGGATGAAACTATTATTGGATAAATTGTCAATTTAAAAGTTATATAAATAATTTTTCAATTCAAACGAAGAGAGAAATCTTCTTTTAATTGATTAGCTAAATTCTATTACTGCATAGTTCAAACAACTTCCTTACTGGCTAAACTTCTATCTTTACCGCATGAATATCCTGCTCCTTGGTTCCGGCGGAAGAGAAAGTGCTTTTGCCTGGAAATTATCGCAAAGCCCGAAATGCGATCAATTATTTATCGCGCCCGGCAATGCCGGAACCGGAATTTATGGCGAGAACATCGACCTCAGCGTAAATGATTTTGAAGGAATCAAAAATTTAGTGCATAAAAACAGTATCGATCTGGTGTTAGTTGGGCCGGAAGAACCGCTGGTCAACGGTATCCATGATTTTTTTCTGGAAGATGAAATGCTCAGAAATGTTCCGGTGATCGGTCCGCAAAAAGCTGCTGCACAACTGGAAGGCAGCAAAGATTTCTCCAAAGAATTTATGTTTAAAAATAGTATTCCAACCGCTACTTCCAAAACCTTCACACCCGAAACTTTGCAGGAAGGTTTGGCTTATCTTGCTACGCACGGTTTGCCAATTGTATTAAAAGCGGATGGCTTGGCTGCCGGAAAAGGCGTTTTAATTTGCACCAGTTGGAAAGAAGCGCAACACGAACTAACCGCTATGCTGCGCGATGCCAAATTTGGCGTGGCGAGTGCTAAAGTTGTTGTTGAGCAGTTTTTGCAAGGCATTGAGCTTTCTGTTTTTGTGCTGACCGATGGCAAAAACTATAAAATTTTGCCCGAAGCCAAAGATTACAAACGCATTGGCGAAGGCGATACCGGCTTAAATACGGGCGGCATGGGTTCAGTTTCGCCGGTGCCTTTTGCAGATGCTGCTTTTATGGCCAAAGTTGAGGAACGCATTGTGATCCCGACGATGCAAGGTTTGCAAAACGACAACTTGCCATACAAAGGTTTTATTTTTATCGGGTTGATGAATTGCGGCGGCGAACCGTACGTGATCGAATACAATTGCCGCATGGGCGACCCGGAAACGGAATCGGTTTTGCCGCGGATTGAAAATGATATGGTGGAGGTTTTACAAGCTGTGGCCGAAGGAAAACTGGATCAAATCAACCTAAAAATTTCTAATCAGATTGCGGCAACGGTAATGTGCGTAGCCGGCGGTTATCCCGGAGAATATTTAAAAAACAGAACCATTACCGGAATTGAAAACGTGCGCGGTTCCATCGTTTTTCAGGCCGGAACCAAGCTGGAAAACGGAGAAATCAAAACTTCCGGTGGCCGCGTTTTGGCCATAACAAGTTTGCAGGATACGATGTTCAACGCCTTGCAACAAGCCACATTAGATGCTGCCCGGATTTATTTTGACGGGATGCACTTTAGGAAAGATATTGGTTTTGATTTGATCTGAATTTTTACCCGATAAAAGAAGTATTGCAAAAAAAAGCACCAGATTAATGATCAATCCGATGCTTCTTTTATTAACCTAAATTTGAGCTACTTCAGCATTTGCGCTAAAGTCTGTGTCAGGTCATCGCCGCGCAAATCTTTGGCAACAATTTTTCCGGTTGGATCGATCAAAAAGTTTCCCGGAATGGATTGAATGCCGTATAATTTGGCTACGTCATTGTTCCAGAATTTCAGGTCGGAAACGTGGTTCCAGGCCAAATTATCATCTTTTATAGCTTGCAACCAAGCTTGTTTGCCTTCAGGTTTATCCAAAGAAACACTCAAAACCGTAAAGTTTTTGCTTTTATATTGATTGAAAGCTTTCACCACATTTGGGTTTTCCTGCCGGCAAGGGCCGCACCAGGAAGCCCAAAAATCAAGCAAAACGTATTTCCCTTTGAAAGAAGACAAGCTAACCGGCTTGCCTGTCGGATCATTTTGTGTAAAATCCGGCGCCATAGCCCCAACCGAAGTTCCTTTTAATTTTTCGATGGAGGCTTTATAATCTTTCCCATTATCGCTGTTTTGTACCGCCGGAGCCAAAGTGCTGAAAAGCGGCATCACTTCGCTGTAACTTGGAGAGGGGCCGCCGAAAGACCGCAACGCATCCATGCTAACAAAAGAGGCCGGATGCTGCTGGATAAATGCTTTCAAAATCACCTTTTGCTCGGCTTGCAAATCTTTAAATTTATCGGCTAATTTTGGCCGGTCAGCCTCTGTAGCTTGTTGGTATTGAGTGCTCAAAACCTGCGCTTTATCCAGCACCGGTTTGATGGCAGCGGCCAGTTTTACGTTGTCATCGTTCAGTTTAGAACCCGTGATTTTTGCTGTTTTTACCGAATCTTTTCCGTTAACCAAAATCGTCCCGTTTTCAAGATACAAATTCAGCACATCAGCACCTCGACCCAAACTGTTAAGGCCGGTTCCTGTGTGGTCAATCAGCAAAAGTGCCTGTGTAGCTGCACTAATGGTTCCTTTAAACTCGAAAGTCCCGGCGATCAAGGCAACAGAATCGGTCATGTTTTGTCCTTTTTCGCGGTGGATCAAAAACGCTTTTGCAGGCTGGTTCAGCGTGCCGATTTTTCCTTTCAAATCATAAACAGTTGTTTGTGCACTGGCCAGAAAAGGCAAGGCTGACAACATTAAAAATAGTATTTTTTTCATATCAATTTTTATGTGGTAAAAGAAGTATGCCGATTATCAGCAAATTTTTCAAATTAATTTTTGATAAGTGCGCCACCAAAGATCGGGCATTTCCCCGGAAACTGCCAACAAATAATCATCATAATGGCATGGCACCCAATGGAAACGCTCGTTTTTTGAGCCGCCAGTTGGGTACGGAATCTGCATCCACAACCGTTCAGACTTTTTACTTTTTACAAAAACCAGTTCATGTTCTTCATGCTTTAAACTCGTTTTATAGATCAGATATTGTGATTTCGGGTGCACCGGGAAATCTTTTTTGCGGTTGTAGTAGCCATCAATAAAATACCACACCATCTGCGCCAGCAACATCGCCGTTTGCCCGTTGCTATCATAAGCCGGGTTAAATTCATAAAAACCGATGGAAGTCAGCTTATCATTAAAACCCGCATAACGACAAATCTGGCAGGCTTCTTCGCCATAAAAACCATTTGGCCCGGCGTTAAAATTGGCCCCGGCATCGGAAGAACGAATTGCGCCAACATCAAAACTGATCATGCTGGCATTGCGGATCACGGGCTCGGTCAGCTGTATTTTTCCGCTTAGATTGCCCAAACGGTGTGCATCAAAAAACAGCTTTTCCATCATCGCCAAACGGTCTTGGTTCACAAAGTATGTTTGATAACCCAAATTGCTGAAATTGAACAATATATCCGGCTGATGCATAAAGATTTTGTTGAGAAAAGCTGCGGAAGTAGTTTCGATCGTATCCTGAAAATTGTCATCTTCCATATCCAGTTTCGCATCCACCACCACCATATCAACTTTCTGCTCCAGCACTTCGTAGGCCAGATATTGTGCGTACGTTAAATCCTGACTGCCGCCAATCAAAATCGGCAAAATATCTTTTTTGATCAGTTCGGCCACTACTGTTTTTATAGCGATGTAAGTATCCGTTACGGTTTCGCCACGGCGGATATTGCCCAGATCAGCGATTTTTGTTTTGTTGCTTCCCTCAAACAAATGGTACAGTTTTTCGCGGACATAATCCGGGCCGAGCGCGCAGCCGGTATTGCCGTCGGCGTTGCGATCTTCCTGCACGCCGATGATGGCCAGATCAGGTTTTTGGTTTTCCAAGTCCGGGAAAGATTCGGCAAAAATCCGGATACACGTTCCCAGGCGACCGGTCAAAATCGTGTTTTCCGGTAATAAACGCGCGGCATCAACCGGCATAAAAAAATCAATCAAAGACATTTAAGCAGCTTAGTTTCAGCTCAAATATCTGTTATTTATTAGCAACAACCGAAATTTATAGTGGTAAAAGAAGCATTGAATATGGCTATGTTATCGGCTTGATTACTGTTTTTATCGTGCAAAAACCTTTTTGCAGCGTGGTATCAACATTAAAAACAATGTCTTTCTTTTCAATATGAGGAAACATGGCAGCCAAAAATTTATAAATACGCTCCTGTTCATTTTTCAAAGTATTTGTATTGATGCTTTTACCCACCGAAATATAAGAATTACGCTGATCCTTTTTTAGAGCTGTAACCATGTTTTCAGCAGCTTGGTAATTTAAATCGGTAACTTTAAAATTATGTTCTCGATCCTGGTTTTGGGCAACAGTTGGCTCATAAAATTTATAAAAGAATTCCGGGTTTTTGATGCCATAATCTTTAATGTTTGTGGTGATAGAGATCCAATCATTAATTTGGTATGTTTTTACACCGGTTTTCACTTCATGCACAAAACGGAAAACGACGTGATCATTTTCTTCAATACTGCTAAAATCAGGTGCCGTTGGTTTAAAATTTAAGTTGAGTTTATAACCGTTAACGATTTCCAAAACGGCACTTTTCCATTTGCCGTTTAGATATTTTTGGATGTGTGTGATTTGACCATCTGCATACCGGACTTTGTTTGCTTCGTATGAAAAAGCATAATTTTGGACTCTATCTACATCCGCTGACTGGAATATCTTAACGTTATCTTTATAAATATTAGCGGGTAAAATTGTAACAAGCGAATCTCTTCCGAATGTGCTAAAATGAACTTTTAAAGTAATTTCATCTCCAATTTGGAGTGTATTATTTAATTGCTTTTGGGTATCACGATGAGTTGGCAAAAAATATTTTTTATTGTTATAAACTACTAAAAAACCTTTTATTCTGCCATTTTCTGCATTGAATATGTCAGAAGTTTTGCTCGCATCCTTATCAACAATATCTTCAATTTTTACAGTTATGGTTTTCCCTTGAACATCTTTTGCAAACTTCTCTTTCTCTTTAAAATCCTCTGTTTCCCGCCAAGCTTTAAAATCTGCTTCGCCTTTTAGTTGTTCGGGTGTGCGTTTAAGTTTTTGACGATATTTTGTGGTATCAATTTGGTTTGATAAACTTGCCGGGATACTGTTTTTAGCATACAATTTTTTGATTTGCTTGATCAGGGACAGATCATTTTTTGATTTTTGAGGTAACGCCTTTTTGTTTTTACTTTCCTTATTGATTGCTGAATTCTCTTTTTTCAATCGGGCAAAAGCCAAACAACTGATCAATACCACCGGTAAGATCAATACGTAAACTACTTTTTTCATTTTTGCTGAGGGTTGGTTAAATAACATGATGATGCGTTTTTTAAGCGGTATTTTACTAAAACTGTGGTAAAGCAATCCTTGCCCGGCTACGGAAAGATGCAGAAGCAGATCGGCATAAACTTTTTTATCTGTTGAATTTGCCATTACACTATCCACTTCAAACTCATGGTTTTCTTCGATGGATTTGGCATACAGATAGATAAATGGGTTGAACCATAAAATGATCTGCGCAATTTTTACCAGTAAGCGGTCAGCCGAATGATACAATTTCACATGTAGCATTTCGTGCGCAATAATCTGCTGCATTTCTTCCGCAGAAAGTTCCTGCTCGTTCAAAAAAATGTAGTTGAAAAAGGAGCCGTTATTGAGTTTATTGTCTCCACGCAGGATATTTACGCGGCCAACTTTGCTTAGCTGCTTGCCTTTTATTTTTTTATAAAAGATAATTAAAGTGATGATCAGATGAAAAGCCAATCCGGTTACAGTTATCAGATAAAAATATTTTAGCAGTTGCATCCAATTTATCGGCTCTGCAATTTGAGCCATATTGATGTCCGTTACATTTGCCGGCCCCATTTGCAGCGTATTGATATAAACCGCCTGCTGTACAACCGCAATGTGTTGCTGCTGCGGATTGACCGGAATGGTTAAAACCGGAATGATAAAACTTAGGAATATGGTGGCTAGCAGATACCACCGGTTGATCGTAAAAAAAGTAAGCTGATGAAGCAGCAACCGATAAAACAGGTAAAAAACAGCGGTGCAGGCCGATACTTGCAGCAGATAAACTAAAGCATTCATTTTTCTTCGTTTTTGTGGATGATGGCTTTGATTTTGTTCAAATCTTCTTCGCTCAACTGTTGTTCTTTTACCAGATGGGAAAAAAGATTTTCGGCAGAATTATCAAAGTATCCTGCAAAAAACTTTTTGAAAGAAGCTTTGCGGTATTCAGCTTTGGAGATTGCCGGAAAGTATTCGTAGGTTTTGCCATAAGCTTTAAAAGCTACGTAACCCTTTTTTTCCAGCAGGCGCACCACCGACGAAATGGTATTGTAAGGCGGCTTCGGGTCATAGGGCAAAGCATCAATAATGTCTTTGACGAAGCCATTTTTAAGTCGCCATAAAACCTGCATCACGCGTTCTTCTGTTTTGGTTAGTTCTTCCATAACCAAATGTATAACTTAAAAATCAGTTTTACAACTATTTTTTACGTTACATAACTTATTTTTCAGTTTAAGCAATTTCATAACAACGATTGTAAGTTTTGGGTTATATATTTCACCAAAATTTACCTTATAAAAACAGCATCATCAAAATATTACTGAGTTCAAAATAATGTTTTGGCTAAAAAAAGGATTAGGAAAGTTTTTTGCGGATGAAAGATTGATTAGCAGCTTATATAAAAAGACCCATCAACATTAATTTTGAAGCTGAATTTTTTACTAAACAACATGCTTCTTTTATCACCTAAAAACTCGTATTGCATTTGTACAGCATCAAATTTTTAGGTGATAAAAGAAGCATCAGAAACAGGTTTAATCTGAGTTTGGGTAAAGCACTATTTTATTTTTTAAATATTTCCGGATAGGCATATCTAAAAAAACCAGGGTAAAATATGCCAGTGCAATTAATAAAATCACACACACAATCATCACAATTTCCATCTGGCTCATAGTTGGTTTTCTTTTCTCTACATAACTCATAAACAGCCATATAAACGGATAGTGTACCATATACAGCGGATACGAAATTGCTCCTGAAAGCTTACAAATTTTGGTAAATGCAGCCGTTAAGCGGGCCCCGGCACCCAAAGCAACTAATAATGGAAAGTAAAAGATTACGACCAGAGGATCGATTATCCAGTTGAACTTATCCGAAAAGGGGATTAAAAAAACAATGGCCAGCAGTATACCTATCGAAACAAAGCCAAGACGAGATTTGATGATCCAATGAGAACGATAAACCAATATGCCTGCCAAAAAAGAATAAAAAACCCTTGCGCCGCCGCCGCCGAAACTACCACCTCCCCAGCCTATACTGAGTTGGCCGGCTTTGTGGGATTCATAACAAAGTAAAACTGCGCCAATCACTACCAAAAGCCACAATATTTTGTTGCGCAGCCTAACCAGGACCAGCGCATAACCAATGTTGGCAATGTATTCCCAAAACAACGACCATGTTGGTGGGTTGAGGTGGAAAAGGTTAAGAAACCGCTCGTGCACAATCGGGTAAGGAACCATCAGACAAGAAGTTATAAACAGGAGCAGGATTTTGCCTGAATAAACTTCGTGCAAGTTGCTGAACGGATCAAACACAAAAGCCAGCAAACCTACCACAGAACCGATGATGACCAGTGGATGCAAGCGGATCAGCCTCAACTTAAAAAAAGAAGTAATCCCTATTTTTTGCAGTTTATTGTCATAAGCATAAGCAATTACAAAACCGGATAAACAGAAAAAGAAATCGACAGCCAAATAAGCATGCGCAATAAAACTATTGTTGTAATCCGGAACGGCAATTTCCATAAAATGAAAGATCACTACCGCAACAGCTGCAATTCCTCTAAGGCCATCTAAAATTTCAAAGTGTTGTTTGGTTTTTAAAAGGCTGACAGCGGGTTCTTTTACATCCATAAACCAAACATAACTACAATTTTTTTATTTTTTTTACAACCAAGACTTTGAAACCAAACGTTGGGAAGATGATATTAAATGGTGAAATTTATTTTGATTGATTACCTAATTCAGTCCAATTTATGTTTTGCAATAAAGTTTCAAAGAGCATCCGCAGCTTGTTGCGCTAATGCTGTCCTGCTTCAATAATCAACCCGAATAGTTAAGTTTGCCTGGATAATTTCAAAAATACTTCCATGATCTTAATTACCGGCGCAACAGGTTTTCTCGGTTCAGAACTTTGCCGGCAATTAATTTTAGCCGGTAAAAACAGTATCCGCTGCACCAAACGCACAAACTCTGTCATACCGAAAATCCTGCTTCCGTTTGCAAAACAGCTAATTTGGGTTGAAGCTGATTTGCTCGAAATTGATGCCCTAAACGAAGCATTGCAGGATGTGACCGAAGTGTATCATTGCGCGGCTTTGGTTTCTTTTGATCCTTCCCACAAAAAACAACTCATCCAAAATAATGTAGAAGGCACGGCCAATTTGGTTAATCTTTGTGTTGAAAAAGGCATTCGTTTGCTCCACGTAAGTTCGATTGCGGCTGTTGGCGAAGGGAAACCAAATGAGCTGATCAACGAAAACCATCACCTGGAAGAAACGCCGAAAGATAACGCCTACGCGATTTCCAAGTACGAAAGTGAGATGGAAGTGTGGCGCAGCATGGCCGAAGGTTTGAATGCGGTGATCGTGAACCCATCTTTAATTATCGGGAAGAATGCAGGTAAAGAAGGCACCGGACAGATTTTTGAAACGGTACGCAAAGGACTGAAATTTTACACATCCGGCAGTTGCGGTTTGGTGGATGTGGAAGACGTGGCCAAAGTGATGATCGGGCTGATGGAAAGCCCAATCCGCAGCGAAAGGTTCATTATCAACGCCGAAAACTGGCCCTACAAAAAGCTTTTTACGGAGATTGCAAACAACTTTAACCTAAAACCGCCGCAAACCGAAGCGAAATCCTGGATGCTGGAACTGGCTTGGCGCGCTTCTGCTTTGGGTACTGTTTTTACCGGCAAAAAAATGGGCGTGGATAAAATTTCGGCACAAGCAGCCAGCCGGATGCAGGATTATGATAATGGCAAAATCAAAGCAGCAATCGGTTTTGAGTTTAAACCGTTGCAGCAATCGATCCGGGAAATTTGCGAAACATACGTTTCCAACGGATAAATTTTGGGCTTGTATGATTAAAACTACCTTTGCAAATGACCACTGACGAACGCATTGAAAACGCCGTAACGCGGGTTTTCAAAACCGTATTCCCAAATACCACCAACCATTACGACACACTTTTTGGCGGCACGGCCATGATGATGATGGACGAAGTTGCTTTTATAACGGCCACGCGTTTTAGCCGCAAAAGGCTGGTTACGGTTTCTTCGGAGAAGATCAATTTCACGGTGCCGATTCCGGCTGGTACAATTATGGAACTGGTGGGCCGTGTGATCCACATTGGCCGGACGAGCATGAAAGTAATGGTCGAAATTTTTGTTGAACAGATGTATGCCGAAGTGCGTTACCGCGCCATCCACGGCGAATTTACTTTTGTGGCCGTTGGCAAAGATAAAAAACCGACACCAATTTTAGGTTGATAAAAGAAGCATGATGGAATATTGTTGATAGTTTATAGCTCATAGTTAATAGTTCGTAGCTGATAGTTCATGGCATACGCTGATAGCCGAAAGCCGATTGCTGATTGCTCACACCCCAAACCTCCTACTCATGTCCCAATATTTTATCATCGATTTCGACAGCACATTTACACAAGTTGAAGCATTGGACGAGCTTGTACGAATCTCTTTAAAAGACCATCCTGAACGCGAAAAAGTTTATAAACAGATTGAAGATTTGACCAACGCAGCGATGGAAGGCCGCTTGTCGTTTTCCGAAAGCTTGTCTCAACGCGTTAAATTATTGCAAGCCAACCGCAGCCATCTGGATTTATTGGTGAAGCATTTGCGCAAAAAAGTATCGGCTTCCTTCTCCCGCAACCGTCAGTTTTTTAAAGAACACCGCGATGAGGTTTTGATCGTTTCTGGTGGTTTTAAAGAATTCATCACGCCGGTGGTGACCAAATATCACATCAAAACAGAAAATATTTATGCCAATACTTTTGAGTTTGATGACAAAGGAAACATCATTGGTTACGACAAAACCAATCCGCTTTCGCAGGAAGGCGGCAAAGTAAAGCTGCTGCGCGAACTGGATTTGCAAGGCGAATTGTTTGGCATCGGCGACGGACATTCGGATTTCCAGCTGAAAGAATTTGGCTTGATCCAAAAGTTTTTTGCTTTTACGGAGAACATTGAACGCAAAGCCATCGTTGAAAAAGCCGATTATGTAACGCCGAGTTTTGATGAATTTTTGTACATCAACAAGTTTCCGCGCGCCATTTCTTATCCTAAAAACCGCATCAAATGTTTGGTTACCGGCGAGGTTGCCGACGAAGCTGTGGTGCAATTGGCCAAGGAAGGCTACAACATTCGCATCCGCCCGAAAATTGAAAAAAAGTATCTGGAGGAAGCCGGGATTTTATTTTGTGATGAAGATACGCAGCCCACTGAAACGCAGCTGGACAACGCCGGCCGGCTGAAAGTGATTGGCTGTTTTGGCAAAATAAACCGCAAAACGGCCGAATTTGCCTGTGAAAAAGGAATTATCATTTTTGACGATGTGAAGCACAATCCGCGCAACACAGATTTTATCCCTAAGCGTGTAATGGATTTTATGAACGAAGGCAAAACGCATACCAGCACCAACTTTCCGGATTTGCAGCCGCCACGCATTAATAATGCACACCGGTTGATCCATATCCATAAAAACGTGTCGGGGATTTTAGCTAAAATAAATGATGTTTTTGCCCGCCATCACATCAATATTGTGGGCGAGTTTTTGGTAACGAATGCACAGATTGGCTACGTGATTACAGATGTGAATGCCGGTTATGGCCAGCAGGTTTTAACAGAACTGAAGCAGATTGAGCATACAATCCGGTTCAGGTTGTTGTATTAATGTTCTTGTTGGGCTGTCATCCTGAACTTGTTTCAGGATCCCTCAGGCAAATTCAAAACTTTTCTGATGGGATGCCGAAACAAGTTCGGCATGACAGAAAAGCCCGGAAATACTCATACTTCTTTTATCACCCTAATCTTTGTCTTTCAGAGGAACGATCAACACCGGGATTTCGGTATGGCGCGTTACATCTTCGGCCACGCTTCCGGTAAAAAAACGGTTGAAACCCGTGCGCGCATGTGAGCCAACCACAATCAGATCAGCCTGAAATTTAATGGCCGTATCCACCACAATAGTTGCCGCGTCTCCGCTTTCTAAAAACTGTGTAATGTTGTGTTCCTCACCATATTGCGCCACAAAACGCTGCATTACATTTTTGGCCGAAGCATCCTGCGCGTTCATCATTTCTACCGGCGGCAGGTTGCTGAGCATATCCATTTCACCGCCTACAATTCCGGTGCTCATCGGCGGCACAATCATCGGTTCTATTACTTCTACCAAACCAACTTCTGCCTGAAGCAGTTTGGCTAAAGCAAAACCGTAAGTTGCTGCTTTTTCGGATTGGCGGCTGTCATCAATCCCGATCAATATCTTTTTAAATTCCATGGATGTACATTTATTTTACATAGATAAGATTTTTAAGCGGTTTTTATAGTGCTAAAAGAAGCATATAACTATGTTTTCAGCTTATCTGCAGGGTTTACTTTAACTGCCCTGATTGTTTGCAAACAAACCGTAAACACAACGATACAAACTGAAATTGTTAAAGCAATTACAAAAGGGTTCATAGAAAGATTGACCCGGTAAGCAAAAGTTGCCAACCATTTGTTTGCAATGATGATGGAAACAGGCCAGGCAATCAAATTCGCGATTAAAACGCTATAAAAAAACGGCTTGCTTAAAGTCAGCATCAATTGTTCTGCCTTTGCGCCCACTACTTTCCGGATCGCAGTTTCTTTGGTACGTAAATGAATAGCATGTGCTGCCGAAGAAAAAAGGCCAAGCGAAGCAATAAATATGGCTAATATTGAAAAACAGGTCAAAACGGTTTGCAACTGTTCCTGCCTGATAAAAAGTTGTCCGTATAATTCATCCAGAAAATGATAGTTGAAGTTTTCTCCGTCCAGTTTATTGATGTCGCTCCACCGATGGCTTAAGGTTGTCAGCATTGCTGGGATAGCATTGTTTTCGGCACTAATCATAATTTGTATTTTAGCCAATCCGCAATGATCATTCATCAAATAGATCGTTGGCTTGATGTTTTCTTCAAACCCATAAGCTTTTACATCTTTAATTACACCAATTATCCTGTAATTACCGCCACAACCGTTTACGGTTTTACCAATAGGTTTCTTTAAATCCATTGCCTTTGCAGCAGCCTCATTGATGACAGCATTGGTAGAATCTCCCGGGAAAGGCGAAGAAAAAACATGGCCTTCTTTCAATCCGATATTTAAAGTTTGAAAATAATCGTAGTCAACACCAATCGTATTCATCGCAAATGCTTTGCCCTGAAAAACATACTCGTAAGAAGCCGGGATGGTGCCGCCCGGAACATTGGAAGCAACGGTAACATTTTTTACGCCGGGTATGGCTTTTATCCGGTTGCGGACGGATTCAAACTTCCTTGGGTTATTAAACAAACTTTGGTTATCTATATACACAACCTGTTTGGCTGTAAAACCAGGGTTTTCAGTTTTCATATAAGTAACCTGTTGGTTGATAACAATCAGAGTTATGATAAAAACGATAGCAAAAGTAAACTGAAAAACGGTTATCGAACTTTGTATCCAGGAGAACTTCCTTCCATTAGCAAACTGATTTCCGCTCAATGCTTCAGCCGGTTTAAAACCTGCCATCACCAAAGCCGGATAAATGCCGGCAATGAGGGTAAGTGAAATTAATGCAAGGAACAATTGTGCAATGATGTGGAGATTGATACCTGAAACCAATAGCTTAACTTGTAACAATTGGTTAAAATAAGGCAAGGCAAGGATTACTATCCCGATAGAAATAATTAAAGCAATAAGGCATTGGATAAAAATTTCGGATAGAAATTGAAAGGCTATTTGTCTTTTCAAGAGGCCATTAACTTTTTTAATCCCAACTTCTTTTGCACGTTTGTAAGCCTGGGAAATATAAAGGTTTGTAAAGTTAACGCCGGTTATAATCAATATTATCAAAGCCAGAACAACCAAGCCTTTTACAATCTGGTCATTTACAGGAGAACCATAATGAGGCTTCAAATGCAAATTGTTTAAAGGGTCTAAATAGATTGCTGCTGCTCCCGACCTGTTTAATGATTCCTTAACTACATTACTGCTATCGGCCAATGCGGCCTCTTTATATATTTTATCGATTTTTTTGGAAAGGAGATTGATATCTGTGTTAGGCTTTACCAGTAGATAAGTTTGATAAATCTGGTTGGCATAGCTTTGGTCCTTCCCTTGGGTAATGTCTTCAGCAAAACCAAGACAATCAAAGTTTAAATTAGTATTGCCAGGTGCATCCTCCGCTACGCCTGCAACCGTCATCGGCATTTCTGACTTTGGCATCATATACACCGTTTTATTTTGAACAGAAGTGTTGCGAGGAAAGAGCACCTTAGCCGTTCCTTTTGATAACAAAATGGTAGGCGTAATGCTGTGCGGGTTCAAATTAAAGCCTTTGGGTTTAACACCCAATATTTTGGCAATCGAATAATCTGCACCAACCCATTTTTTGATTGGAAATTTTCCTGCTGAGGTATAAAATGTAATTGGAAACAAGGCTGTATTTGTCCTGCCTGTTTCTTCCACTTCCGGGCACTGGCTTTTTATCGCTTCCGCTAATTCTCCGGGTGTATAAGGAGATGGGCCGGTTGGCATCTCTCTTTCCACCAAAAAAATACGGCTGGCATTTTTGTTCCACTGATCATAACTGGTTTCGTTATCAACATACAAGGTAACAAAAATGAACCCCGCCAAACCAAGTGCCAATCCGGCAATATTCAAAAAATTATACCATTTGCCTTTTAAAAAAGTACGAAGCGCGATTTTGAAATCAATTATACTCATTGTATTATTTTTTAAGCATTACAATTATTACCTGGTTAGTTAAAAAAATTCAATCTATTTTGAATGCTTCTTTTATCGGCATAAATTTAGGGTGATAAAAGAAGCATTGCCTCGTTATAAGAATCGCCTTCAAAAGTTTTTATTTTAGTTTTGATTGAGGCAGATATTGCGCCAACTGGTTAAATTGTTCATTATCAGTTTTAAACCTCAACAATTGATGTCTGATTACGGACAATACCGTCCGCTTTTGTTACAACTATAATTAGTCAATGCAAAAAATTAGTGCCTAAAAGAAGCATCCAAAAAACGATTTTCCCGATTAATCTTCACTCCCAAAACAAACAAAAATTGTAAATTGCGGTCGATTTCAATCCAATTTCAAGCATTATGGTATCAGATACGCTCGACCTACAAATCAACAAAGCAGCAACTTCCCGCTTAGCCACAATTAATTTTGAAAATTTAATTTTCGGAAAACATTTTAGCGACCACATGCTGGTGGCTGATTATACGGACGGCCAATGGCAGAATTTCCAAATTTTACCTTATGGCGAAATCAGCATGAGTCCTGCAATTTCAGCTTTGCATTACGGACAATCTTTTTTTGAAGGTTTGAAAGCTTACAAATTGGCCGATGGCCGCGTTTCTATTTTCCGCCCAAATAAAAATGCCGAGCGTTTTAATAAATCTGCTGAGCGTTTGTGCATGCCGCAACTGCCCGAAGATTTATTTGTGCAAAGCATTGCCGCATTGGTTGAAATTGACCAGCAGTTTATCCCGGATAAAGCAAACCACGCGTTGTACATTCGCCCGTTTATGTTTGCTACCGAAGCTGCTTTGGGCGTGTATCCGTCTTCCACCTATAAATTTTGCATTTTAACTTGTCCGGTTGGTCCGTTTTTCTCTAAAGAATTAAAAGTTAAGGTGGAGATTGAATTTTCCCGTGCTTGCGATGGCGGGTTTGGATTTGCAAAAGCAGCAGGGAATTATGGCGGTTCGATGTTGCCGATGAAAAAAGCAGCGGAAGAAGGTTTTGACCAGATCATTTGGACGGATTCGCACGAACATGCTTATGTGGAAGAGCTGGGCGCGGCAAACATTGTTTTTGTAATAGATGGGAAAATTGTAACGCCATCAACACGTGATACAATCTTGAAAGGCGTAACCCGCGATTCCATTTTAGAATTGGCCAGGAGCTGGAACACACCAGTAGAAGAACGCCGCGTTGCCGTTGCAGAAGTTTTAGAAGGGATTAAAAACGGAAAAGTAACTGAAGCTTTTGGTGTTGGCACGGCCGCAACCATCACTTCTATTGTAGAAATTGGTTTTAAAGGAGAAATTTTTACACTTCCAGATCCGGCAAAAGGAGAATTTGCACCGAAACTGCGCCGCACTTTGGATGATCTAAAATACGGCCGCCAGGAAGACACCAACAACTGGAATTATATCGTATAAAAAGAGCATTAGCTTTATTGCTGTGCTTCTTTTACCGCCCTTTTTTCAATGCGCTTTAACCGGCGCATTTTTCTTTTCTGCTGGCGTTCAGCTTTTTGGATAATCCGTTGCTGCTTGTTTTCCTTATAATCAGTTACTTTCTGCCGCAATTTTTGTTCAACTTCTGCGGATAGGCCAATTGATTCTTTGATCCCGGCATAAACCGAACGCCAGATCAAACCCAGATAAGAGGTATTTTCCGGCCTTTCAAAAACCACATTTGCCACACGCGTCGAATCATTAAATCGCGGATTATCGCGGATCAGCACAAAAGCATTGGCCAGGATCGACATAAAAGACATGCGGTGCAGTGCGTTTTTTTCATCCTGTTTCAGCAAAATCACGTTCAAGTCTTGGTACAGAAAAACAACTTTCCCGGTCGCTTTCCTGGCATCGGCCTGCATATCGAAATTCAGGCTGGTAACGATGCCGTTTGTAAACTGGATCAAACCGAGTGGTTTCGTAGCGTTGTTGAGGTTCACCAAATTCATTGCCCCGAGGCTGCCTTTATAATAGAGCACATTTGCCGGATCGGCAGCATCAAACTGAAAACTAACATTCAGTTTTCCATAACCCATCAAATTGGCCGTTAAGCTGGCATTGAGTTTCCGATTGGCTTGCAGCGTATCGTTTCCGGTAACAATATTGCTGATAGAACAGCTCATTTTTTCAAAAGCAATGGCACCGCGCAATTTGGTTTTTGCACTGATTTCTGTATAAACAACATCAACGTCTTTAAAATGAACTGTTTTTATGGCGATGTCGCGCTGCACACTTTTCAGCAGATTATACAAACCGGTTTTGGTTGGATCAGCGGTTTTTCGGGGTAAAAGACGGTTATGGAAAAAATCTATTTTCCGGCCAAAAACAGTTATATCCGAAGCCCTGATTTTCCGGTAGCTGATAAAAGCCTTGTAATCAAAGTGGTTGATATTGATCGAATCAGATTGCAGCTCTATGTGCCGCCGTTGCAGTTCTGGTTGGCCGGATGCTGTTTTTATCGGCATAAAAACAGCATCGGCTATTTTGATGCTTGATTTTGAGCTGGAAAAGGTAACAGTTTTGGCTTGATACTGATACAAATGATCTTCAGTTTGTGCTGAATAATTATTGAAAACCGCAGTAATATCTTTGCAAAAATTGAAACGGCTTTGATCGTGCTGGCTGGCCGAATCGATCAGCAAATCAGTTCCTTGTAAATTAATTTCTTTTAAATGCCTGATCCTGATTTTGTGATTAATCTCTTCTTGATAACGCAAACTGATGTGACCAAACAAAATCCGGGCAACATGTATAGATTTCAGCGTTCCGGCAATTTGCTGATAAAAAGTTTTTTTATTTCTTTCGGGTAAATCCTGTTTTTGAAGTTCCTGATAAACTACCTGCACATAAGGCTGGCTGACAGCAATTTCATCTGCATCAAATTCATGTTTAAAATACAGTTTGAACGGATGGATATGCTTGAAAACGATCCGGTCAACCGAAAGCGTGTACAGATTATTGGGTGCTTTTCCTGCTGTTTTTAGCCGGTTAAAAACAGCATCGTTTGGTTTTAAAGTAAGATGGTCAATCACAATGCGGCCAGCCAGAATATGCAGGTTACTTTGCTCAAAATCAACCTGATACAAACCATTGCTCAGCTTGAAAACTGTTTTTTTAAGCTGATCGGATAACATGGGCGAAAAATAAATATTGATAACCAGCGCAATCATCAACATTAAAACCAATAACACCGACAAGGGCAAAACCAACCTTTTGAACCACTTTTTACGGCGAAACCTGCTAAACTTCATTTCAAAAACCTCCACGCTTTTATACGCCCGAACAGCAAAAATCTGTACAAGATATAGAATAGTATTTAAATTGATACGTTTGAAAACGCGGATGCTTCTTTTATCGGCATAAAATTGAAGTAAGATTGGGATTATAGTTTAATGCTGCCAATCTGTCACGCAATTAAATAACAATTTCTTACTTTTGCATTCTCAATTTTTAAAAATGGATTTGGATTTTTTAATCGGCAAACATGATGAAAGCCGGCAAGGCGAAGCGTTGGTGCTGGATAAACCGGTTTTAAAAAATAATGGCCGCAAATTATACATCGAAAGTTATGGTTGCGCCATGAATTTTTCTGACAGCGAAATTGTGGCTTCCATTTTGGCGGATCAGGGTTTTGAAACCACTTCGGATTTTAAAGAAGCAGACGTGATTTTCATCAACACTTGTTCGATCCGCGAAAACGCGGAACAACGTGTAAGAAACAGATTAAAAGAGTTTAAAGTTTCTAAACAACGGAATCCGGGAATGGTGGTCGGCGTTTTGGGCTGCATGGCCGAACGGTTGAAAGCCAAGTTTTTGGAAGAGGAAAAACTGGTTGACGTAGTAGTTGGCCCGGATGCTTACCGCGATTTGCCGAACTTGATTGAACAGGTGGACAGCGGCCAAAAGGCGGTGAACGTACTGCTTTCCCGCGAAGAAACTTATGCCGATATCAGTCCGGTGCGCTTAAACAGCAACGGCATTAATGCTTTTGTTTCGATTATGCGTGGCTGCGATAACATGTGTTCTTTCTGTGTGGTTCCGTTTACACGCGGCCGCGAACGCAGCCGTGATGCTTTTTCTATTGTGAAAGAATGTGGAGATTTGTTTGATGGTGGTTATAAGGAAGTTACGTTATTGGGTCAGAATGTGGATTCTTACAAATGGACAAATGAAGAAGGCATCAGCATGAATTTTGCAGGTTTGCTGGAATTCGTGGCTTTGATCAACCCAAAACTGCGCGTTCGTTTTTCTACCTCGCACCCAAAAGATATTACGGATGAAGTGCTTTTAACCATCAAAAAGTACGATAACATCTGCAAGTACATTCACTTGCCGGTTCAATCCGGAAACAGTCGGGTTTTGGAATTAATGAATAGAACGTATGATCGTGCCTGGTACATGAACCGGATTGATGCGATCCGCAGAATTTTGCCGGATTGTGCTATTTCTACCGATGTGATTACCGGTTTTTGCTCTGAAACGGAAGAGGAACATCAGGAAACGCTGAGCATGATGGATTACGTGCAATATGATTTTGCTTACATGTTTATGTATTCTGAACGGCCGGGAACTTTGGCTGCCAAACGTTATGCTGATGATATTCCGGAGGAGGTAAAAGGCCGTCGTTTGCGCGAAATAGTGGATAAACAGCAAGCGCATTCGCACAAACGTTTGTTAGATCAGATTGGCCAGGTTCAACAGGTTTTGATTGAGAAACGTTCTAAAAAATCAGCATTGGATTATAGCGGACGGAGCGATAAAAATGCAACTGTAGTTTTTCCGGCGGATGAACGTTTTGCGCCGGGAGATTATGTAAATGTGTTGATTGAAAAATGCACAACGGCTACCTTGATCGGTAAAATTGTAGGCTAAAAACAGTATGGAGATACAGGAAATAAAACAGCGGTTTGGCATTATCGGCAATTCGCCTTTGCTGAACCGTGCGATAGATATTGCCAACCAGGTTGCGCCAACAGATATTTCGGTTTTGATCAGTGGTGAAAGCGGCAGCGGAAAAGAGGTTTTCTCACAGATCATCCACCAGATGAGCCCGCGGAAACATGGCCCGTTTATCGCTGTAAACTGTGGCGCCATCCCCGAAGGAACCATTGATTCTGAATTATTTGGCCACGAAAAAGGTGCTTACACCGGTGCTATCGGCGAGCGAAAAGGTTATTTTGAAACGGTAAACACCGGCACTATTTTTTTGGATGAAATTGCAGAAATGCCGTTGGGCACGCAGGCGCGTTTGCTTCGTGTTTTAGAATCCGGGCAATATATCAAAGTTGGTTCATCCAAAGTAGAAAAAACCAATGTGCGTGTCATCGCGGCAACCAATGTAGATGTTTACGATGCGGTAAAATCAGGCAGGTTTCGGGAAGATTTATATTATCGATTAAATACGGTTCCGTTGCGGATTCCGCCGTTGCGCGACCGGAAAGAAGATATTTATTTGTTGTTCCGCAAGTTTACGGCAGATTTCACTGCGAAATATCGTTCGCCGCCAATACAAATGAACGAAGAAGCGCAGCAAATGCTGGTAAATTACAGCTGGCCGGGCAATGTTCGTCAGCTAAAAAATATTGCTGAGCAATTAGCGGTTTTGGAGCGCGAACATACGATTACTGCACAAAGCCTGTTGCAATACATCCCGCAGGAAAACAGCGGCAGCAATTTGCCGATGCGTATCAATCAGCAGAAAAAAGACGATTTTTCGGAGCGAGATATTCTGTATAAAGTGCTTTTTGATATGAAGCGCGACATGACGGATTTGAAAAAATTAGTGGTGGATATTATCGAAAATGGCGGCGTTGCAGCTAATTTTACCAGCAATCCGCAGGTTTTGAACCAGCTTTATCGTGATATTGAGATAGATAGCGATCATCATAACCATCACCAAAATCATCAGCAGGAACCTACTTTAACCATTCAGCAGCCAGCTCCGCAAAATAATAAAGATTTTAATATTACGCAGGAAGCCGAAGAAGTGGAAGAATCGCTTTCATTGATAGAAAAAGAATCAGACCTGATTAAAAAAGCCTTGAAAAAGCACAAAGGCAAACGCAAATTTGCCGCGCAGGAACTTGGGATTTCTGAACGCACACTTTATAGAAAAATCAAAGAACTCAACTTATAATCAAATACAATAAATGGTCAATGCTTCTTTTATCGGCAAAAAAACGTTGCTGATTTTATTTCTGCCGATGCTGCTGGTTTTCCAGGCCTGTTCTTACAAACTGAACGGCGGTTCGGTTGGTGCCCTGAAAACTGTGAATGTGATGTTTTTTGAAAACGTTGCACCATTGGTTATCAACAACTTAAGCCAAAGTTTTACCACCGCTTTGCAGGATCGCATCCGAAACCAAACCCGTTTGAGCACCGTTCGCGGCGATGCCGATGCTACGTTTGAAGGCCGGATTACAGGCTATACGATTGCGCCAACTGTTTTGCCGGCGGCCAACAGCAGCACGGCACCGCTTTCCAATACCAACCGTTTAACCATCACAGTAAGCGTAAAATACACCAATAACCTGGATCCGAAATTGAGTTTTGAGCAGCCTTTTTCGCGCTATCAGGATTATCAGGGCGATATCGGCACGAAGGAACAGACGCTGATCCAGGCAATTAATGTGCAGCTGACGGAAGATATTTTTAACAAGGCTTTTGCCAATTGGTAAGCAAATCGTAGTTTCAGCCGTGGATCAGATACAGAACGGGTTACGTCCCGAATTTTTGCAGCAATTATTCCATCCAACCGCTATCGCCCAATTGCAGCGGCAACAGTTGGAAGCGTTGGTGCAAACTTATCCTGCTTGCAGTATTTTTTGGTTGCTGCTGGCCAAATCTGTACAAAATGCGGATGTTGAAATGGCCGAAAAAGCGATTCAATCTGCCGCAGTTTATGCCGCAAACCGGGAAATTTTGTTTCGGTTGATCCATCAGCCGGAATTGATTATCAAGCCAAAAGTGGAAAAAATCTATCCGTTTGTTTCAACTGTTTTGGTTGATGCCGATGCTTCTTTTATCAACCCAAAACCTGCGGCAATTGAAAATGAAGAAGCGGTTTTTGTGGAAGATATTCCTGCTGAAGAAATAACAGATGCTTCTTTTATCGACCCAAAACCTGCGGAAATTGAAGATGAGGAAGCGGTTTTTGTAGAAGATGTTCCTGCCGAAAAGATAACGGATACTTCTTTTATCGACCCAAATTTGGAGGAAACGATTGCTGCGGAAAATGATTTTCGGGTGGAAGACGTGGCGCAGACTTTTGTAAATGAAGCGGATGACGAAATAGTTTTTTCGTCGGAAAAGACGATTTTGGCATCCGAAGAAATTATAAACCATCCGAAAAATTTTGCTTCACAGGAAATTGACGAAGAGGTTTATGACGAAATCATGGCGATTGAGGACTTTAATTTTAGTGCGGTAAAAGAAGTATCAGCCAAAACCGATCAGCCAAAACCGGAAATAACTGCACCGGAAAAAACAAGCTTGCAGCCTGTTCAGGATGAGGCGGAAAAAGCGATGCTGAGCAATATTGCCTCGATTGATTATTTCACTTTTAATAATAGGTTTGGGCAAAATCAAACACTTAAATCGACAATTGAACCAGTAGAAACTATTGATAATCAAGTAGATAAAAATGGACTTAAAAAAGGTTTTGTAAAGCCGGAACCTGCTGCGGAAGAAGAAAAACAGGAAACAGTTTCCAAGTATCACGATGAGAAAATGCCGTACACATTTATGTGGTGGCTGGACAAAACGCGCAAGGAATACGCAGGGACTTATCAGCCATACATTAAAAACGTGCAAAAACCTTCGGATTTAAGCGTTGGCCCGGAGCTGCACCAGCAATATATCGAAAGTATTTTCCATGCTGAAGCACCACTTAAAGTACCGGAAAATGTGCTGCCAAAAGCTGTTGAACCGGTTGTGAAACACAAAGAAAACCAGTTGATCGAACGCTTTATTATTGAAGAACCGCATATCCATCCGCCAAGTATGGACAGGCTGGACACGGAAAACAAGGCCAAAAAGAGTTCGGAAGATGCAGATATTTTGGTGACGGAAACGCTGGCTAAAATTTACCACGACCAAATGCTTTACCACAAAGCCTTAGATACTTATAAAAAGCTGATATTGAAATTCCCGGAAAAAAGCGTTTACTTTGCAGCCCGGATTACAGAAATAGAGAAAAAAATAAATTGATATAAAAATGTATTTAGTGCTTGTTATCCTGATTGTAATTGTGTGCGTGCTGCTTGGTTTGATTGTGCTGATCCAGAACCCGAAAGGCGGCGGTTTAAATTCTAATTTTTCGAGTTCATCACAAATGATGGGCGTACAAAAAACCGGTGATTTCCTGGAAAAAGGGACTTGGGTTTTGGCAATTACGCTGATGATCCTTTCGTTGGTGGTAAATGTGGTTTCTAAAAACGGACCGGCATCTGCAAACGGTGTACAAAACCAGGAACAAATCGATAAGGCTTCAAAACCTACGGCTCCGGTGAGTGCGCCGCTTAATTTGCCTCCAGTGCAGCAATCACTGCCTAAAAAATAGGTGATAAAAACAGCATCAATACAAGGCTTTCGGGTAATTCGGAAGCCTTTTTTGTTGGCTGTCAGGTTGGCACATATCACTCAAAGCAATCATTTTTTAGTATTTTGGAAAAGTAATTTTGACAAGATAAGCTGTTGGATAAGCCAATATGTACCTAAACCGGGCTTTGGCACAGTTGCTGTTTGACCATCGGCAATAAATAATTTTATTTTTCATTCAAAAACCAAATACAAATGTCATTAAACATTAAACCGATCGGAGACAGAGTAGTAGTAGAAGCTGCTGCTGCCGAAGAAAAGACCGCATCCGGACTTTTTATTCCTGATACTGCAAAAGAAAAACCACAGCGCGGCACAATCGTTGCCGTGGGCGAAGGCAAAGTAGATGAGCCGTTGACCGTTAAAGTTGGCGACCAGGTTTTGTATGGCAAATATGCCGGTACTGAAATTACTTATGAAGGTAAAGAGTACTTAATTATGCGTGAATCAGATGTTTACGCAGTTCTGTAAATCAAACTGATTTCGTTAAAATATTTTAATCAACTAAGTAAAAATCAATAAAATGGCAAAACAAGTTAAATATAATGTAGAAGCACGCGATGCTTTAAAACGCGGCGTTGATATTTTGGCCAATGCGGTTAAAGTAACTTTGGGTCCAAAAGGCCGTAACGTTATTATCGACAAAAAATTTGGTTCTCCAATTATTACTAAAGATGGTGTTACCGTTGCTAAAGAAATCGAATTAAAAGATTCCTTGGAAAACATGGGCGCACAAATGGTGAAAGAAGTTGCTTCTAAAACGGCTGATATTGCAGGTGACGGAACAACAACGGCTACTGTTTTGGCACAAGCTATTGTAACTGCCGGTATTAAAAACGTTGCTGCTGGTGCAAACCCAATGGATTTGAAACGTGGTATCGACAAAGCAGTTTCTGCTGTGGTTGAAGATTTGAAAAAACAATCTCAAACGGTTGGTGAAGACAATAACAAAATCAAACAAGTTGCTTCTATCTCTGCTAATAACGATGAAGTGATTGGTGCTTTGATTGCCACTGCGATGGAAAAAGTTGGTAAAGATGGTGTAATTACTGTTGAAGAAGCAAAAGGTACAGAAACTGAAGTAAGAACGGTTGAAGGCATGCAGTTTGACCGCGGTTATCTCTCCCCATATTTCGTTACCAATGCTGATAAAATGGAAGCGGAATTAGAAAACCCTTACATTTTGATCTACGATAAAAAGATTTCTTCGATGAAGGAATTGCTGCCGGTTTTGGAAAAACAAGTTCAAACTGGTAAACCATTATTAATTATTGCGGAAGATTTGGACGGAGAAGCTTTGGCTACTTTGGTTGTAAATAAGATCCGCGGCTCACTGAAAGTTGTTGCTGTTAAAGCTCCGGGTTTTGGTGATCGCCGTAAAGCAATGCTGGAAGATATCGCTATTTTGACTGGCGGAACAGTGATTTCTGAAGAAAGAGGTTTCAAATTAGAAAACGCTGATCTTTCTTATTTGGGTACTGCTGAAAAAATTGTGGTTGATAAAGACAATACTACAGTTATCAACGGTGCTGGTCAATCCGAAGAAATTAAAAATCGGGTTAACCAGATCAAATCTCAAATTGAATCAACAACATCAGATTACGATAAAGAAAAATTGCAGGAACGTTTGGCTAAATTATCCGGCGGTGTTGCTGTTCTTTACGTTGGTGCTGCTACCGAAGTAGAAATGAAAGAGAAAAAAGACCGTGTTGATGATGCTTTACATGCAACCCGCGCTGCGGTTGAAGAAGGTATTGTTGCCGGTGGTGGTGTTGCTTTCATCCGTGCGGTAGAATCTTTAAAAGATTTGAAAGGCGAAAACGAAGATGAAAACACAGGGATACAGATTATCCGTCGTGCTATTGAAGAACCACTGCGTCAAATCTGCGAAAATGCAGGTATTGAAGGTTCTATCGTAGTACAAAAAGTAAAAGAAGGTACTGCTGATTTTGGTTACAATGCCCGCACCGATAAATACGAAAACTTAATTGGTGCCGGTGTTATCGACCCAACTAAAGTAGGCCGTGTTGCTTTGGAAAATGCTGCTTCTATCGCTGCAATGTTGCTGACAACAGAATGCGTTTTGGCAGATGACCCAGAAGACGAAAAAGGTGGCGGTATGCCTCCAATGGGTGGTGGCGGTGGCATGGGCGGCATGATGTAATCATCCTTCCCGTAAAACTGTTCAGTTTTATATATTTTGAAATAGCTTGTCTGGTTTTCCAGACAAGCTATTTTGTTTAATACTGTTTTTATCGATATAAAAACAGTATCAGATTATTTTTAAGTTAAATAATTAAAAAATAAAGGTTAATCAAACGATTATATGTTTAAACTTATATTTAGATGACGGATTGCAAAATCTGAGGCACTAAGTTTGCAACATGATAAACATGAAAGTTATATTAGAAAAAAAGAACCATTACAAAACGATATTTATTAACTGGTTTTTGTTAGAAGCACCAATCATGATCACAGCTTTTTTGTAATTTGGATAAAACTCTACTTACCATTTTTTAAATCTGTTTGCGTGCTTTTATATCTAAGTATTTGTTGATTGTGCTTACAGTAATATCTTTAGGATCGCACAAAATAGTTTGAATACCAAATCGATTTAATTCCTTTACAATCAGTTTTTTCTCGTACAAAAATTTTTCTGCAATTGTTTTGTGGTAAATTTCTTCTACATCTTTTGCCTGTTGTTGGGCAATATTTTCCAATGCTGAATTTTTAAAAAACACTACCAATAGTAAATGTAAACCTGCTATTTTTTTTAAATAAGGCAGTTGTCTTTCCATGCCGGATAAACTTTCAAAGTTTGTAAAGAAAACAACCAGGCTGCGTTGTTTAATTACTGTTCGCACAGAGATGTACAGTGCTTCTAAATTACTTTCCAGGTAGCGGGTTTTTTCTTTGTACAAAATTTGCAGGATTTTATTCAAGTGTCCTGGCCTTCTGTCTGCCGGAAGTACCGCTCCTACTTTTTCAGAAATGGTGATTAAACCTGCCCGATCTTCTTTCAACATCGCAACATTTAGTAAAGCAAGTGTCGCATTGATTGCATAATCCAGCAAGCTCAAACCTTCAAAAGGCATTTTCATGGCGCGGGATTTATCGATGATGCAATACACATGCTGCGATTTTTCGTCGGTAAAAGCATTCACCATCATATCGCCTTTTCGGGCCGTGGCCTTCCAGTTGATACTACGGAAATCATCGCCTGGAACATAATTTTTGATCTGCTCAAACTCCATGCTGTGGCCAATCCGCCTGATTTTTTTGATGCCTTGCTCGGTCAAACGGTTGGAAACGGCCAGCAATTCGTATCGCTGCATCTGCAAAAAAGAAGGATAAACAGATACTGTTTCTGCCTGATCAAAATTGTAACGGCGGCTAATCAAAGCTAAAGGCGATTGCACAAAAACCCGGATCTGGCCAAATTCGTACTCGCCGCGCTTGGTTGGCCTGAGCTGGTAATTAATCATTTTATGCTCGCGCGATTTTAATTCAGCTTGAAACCACAAATCTCGTTTTTGAAATTGAAACGGAATTTCATCGATCAAACCCAAACTTACTGCAAACGGATAAAAATTTTCAATATAAATTCCCAGCTCGTTTTCATCACCATTACTCAAACGTTCGAGCGTATTTCTGCTGGCAAACAATCCGTTTTGAGTACGGTAAAGTAGCAAAATGTCAATCAGCAATAACAACATCAGCCCGAAGAAAAAGAACAACGGCAAATCACCCAGCCAGCTGAAAAAAAAGGACAGTAAAAACAGTATCACCGCAAAGCCTAATCCGAAGAAAAGGCGGTTAGCCAAAAAAAGATCTTTGTAAAACTGCCGGTAGATGTTTTGCACAATGCTGTTTTTATCGGGGTATTTCCATCTTTTGAATAATTTGCTGCACCACTTCATCCGGCGTAACGCCTTCCATTTCTTTATCCGGCGAAAGCATGATCCGATGCCGCAAAACCGCTGGCGTTACATAAACCAGATCGTCCGGCGTTACAAAATCACGACCGCTGATTGCTGCAATTGCCTTGGCAGCCTGAACAATAGCCAGCGAAGCACGCGGCGAAGCACCCAGATAAAGCGATTTACTATTTCGAGTTTCGTGGACAATGCGCGCTACAAATTCCAGCAATTTCGGTTCTACATGCAAATTCCTCACCTGGTTGCGGTACATTTCTATTTGTGCAGCGGTTAGGATTGGTTTGATTTCATCCAGTTTTTCAGTAGTTTTTTGCTGATGATGTTGCTGCAAAATAGCCGTTTCTTCTTCCAGCGAAGGATATTTCACTTCAATTTTAAACAAAAAACGGTCGAGCTGCGCTTCCGGCAAACGGTAAGTCCCCTCCTGGTCAACCGGGTTTTGCGTGGCCAGGATCACAAACGGTTCCTGCATCGGATATGTGTTGCCATCAATCGTAATCTGCCGCTCTTCCATCACCTCAAACAAAGCTGATTGCGTTTTTGCCGGAGAACGGTTGATCTCGTCAACCAAAATCACGTTTCCAAAAATCGGCCCTGGTTTAAACTCAAAACTGCTTTCTTTTGGGTTAAAAACAGAAGTGCCCAGCACATCCGAAGGCATCAGATCGGGCGTAAATTGTATCCTCGAAAAGCTGGCATCAATACATCGGGCAATCAATTTGGCCGTCAGCGTTTTGGCTACGCCGGGCACGCCTTCGATCAACATGTGGCCGCTTGCCAAAATCCCAGCAATCAGCAGCGTGATCATTTTCTGCTGGCCAACTACTACTTTTGCCAGCGTATTTTTGATCTCGGCAACGGATTGGTTTAAGGCTGATAAATCTGTTCTCGAACTAAATATTTCTTCTTCCATTATTGGCCAGATTGCTGGTAAAATTGTTCTGTTAGATGATTAAAATTGATTAATTCTTTGTCTGATAACTGTTTGCCGGTTTGTACAAAATCAATGTATTTCAAAATATCTTTGATCAAACTTTCGTCTGCACCAGATCTTTGAATAAGATTTTGAACGAATTCCTGATCCAATTCATTGGTTTTCAATTGATAACGGCTGCGAATATGTTCCAGCAAAAAAGTAACTTTTTTACTGGCAATATTCAAATTGTTGCGCTGCTGATAATAAACCTGACCAACTACCTGCACAAATTCTACAGTCGTATTCCGCATTGGATCGGCAACCGGGATGATGCGCTGGCGGCGTTTGATCTCGTACAAAACAAAAAAAAGCAAGCTAAACAAAGCAATATAATAAGCCCAACGCAACTCAGCATGACTTAAAAATACGCGCATCGGCGAATCACCAATTTCTGCTGCACCGGCTACAGCATACTCGTCCCAAATAATTTCTCCTTTTGGGTTGAGGTAAGAAAGCACTTTGGCCGCATATTCATTTCCGGCGGGTTGCAGCAGGTTATAATTGATAAAGTAATCCGGTGTCGGCATCAAGTACAAAAACCCTTTACCAAAAGCATATCGTACAAAATTAGCATGGTTCAATTGGTTTTTGCCAAGCACAACCGCACGCGAAGTATCCAGTTTGCTGAAATACTGATTGCCGATTTGCCTGTCAAAAGCATAAGTTTTCTTCGGGTTCAAAGCTGGGTTTACCAAGTGAATCTTAGCTTTTTTATCAATTAAAAAATTAGGTTCGCTGTTGATTTTAAGCTTTAAAGTATCGCGCAAAAATCGGTTCATGTAAAAAGAGGCGATAAAAACAGCATTGCCCTTTTTCATATAGTCAACCAGTTGCTCAAAATCATATTTATCCACATCAGCTTTTGGCGTAATAATCAGGTAACTGCCGGGCTGATAAATTTTTTCTTTTTGAGAATTGATGAGCGTATTATAAATGGATTGCCGGCTGCTGCGGATAGTTGCGCCCGGAAAAATATCGTTCAGCTGATGGTATAAAATAAACGTGCCGTACGGGATTTTATCGCTGTCGAGATAAGTGGTGTTCCAATCCACTGGTTTTGGGCGATTGTATTGCACCACACAATAAACGATGAGCAGCGAAAAGCCGATGATGAGGTAAATTTTTAAATCCTTCATCGCAATTTTGGGTTAAATTGCTGGAAATCCTGGCTGATCTGCCGGAAATATTCCTGATCAACTTTAAAATCTCCGTACCAAACATATTCAAACTGCCGCGTGAGCGAACCAAATTTTTGCTGCTGTTCCGGGTTTTGGATTTCGTGGAGATAAGCCAGATTGGTTTTGTCGGCCTGCCATTTAATCGCTCCGGCATCGCTTAACTTTTTTAAGCAATTAAGATATAGCAGCCTGACTGCCAAACGAAAGTTACGGCTAGCAATTGCTTTTTCAATCTCCTGTTCAAAGCTGATTTCGTGAATATTTTCCAGGCTTTCGTGGTACGGAATTTCCAGTGTACTGTTTTTACCGGTAAAAATTTGTATCACGTCCATTCCGGTCAACTTCAAAATAAGGAAAACCAATGCAGCTGCGCCCAAGATAATGAACAGTAAATTGATGATGCTGCCGGTAACTTTGCCAGCCATTAAATTATCAACCTGATACCAAAACCACCGCCAAAATTGGTCCCATAGTGATACCGCTTCGCCCGGATTATCGGTGTATTTAAAATCACGCTGCTGCCGGTATTCGTTCAAAGCAACTATATCAAATTTGCGGATTTTGATAGTGCTGCTATCCGTTTGCAAAACCGGCAATGCTTTTTTTACCACCGATTTTGGGGTGATAAAAGAAGCATTAACCAACAGGAACAGCAGCAGGCAGATTTTGTACATCAGCTTAATATTCTTCTTTTGGCAAACCGGCATCCGGATCGTTGCTGCCGAAATTGTTGATGCGGCCCATTAATCCGGTGCCTTCTTTCTGTTCATTCAAACTAAAATAACATAAAGCCGCAGTGATAGATGTCAACACCAGGAAAACTTGGCAAAGTGCAGAAATAATTGTGGTGAGGATTAGCGCAGAAGAACTTGGATGCGATCTGGCTATAAACATACTTCCGATGGTTATCAAAGAAACCGGAAGGATAAAAATCATCATCGCGGCGTAGGCAATGATCCAGATCACGACGATGGCTCCAAAAGTTTGCCACCAGTTTTCTTTGATCAGCTGAAAACTTTTTGACCAGGAATAACCCAGATCTGCGTTTTCAAAAATGATGACCGGTAAAATGAGCGACAGGATTGGCCACAAATAAAAACCGGGAACAAAACACAACACAAAACCTGCAACCAAACAAATACCAATTACCAGATAACTACCCAAAACACGAAAAAAGTAATGTTTGAAATAACCCCAAACTTCTTCTGTTTCCGGTGCCAAGTTTCCTTTTTCTTTATATAATGCCATAAACGACAGCGGAACAAGTGTGATTGCAGTAACTTTAAGTAGACCGAATATCAGGCTTAACAAATAGGTTAAGCCGAACATGGCCCCGAATCTTCTTCCAAAATTGTAACTTGTTGAATACGGGCTTGTGGTTTCCATCGAATCAATCAATTTGTGTTGCTGCAAAAGTGCCACCACCAAACTTGCTACAACAAAAAAGCTGCAAATAATCGCATACGATTTTAATAAAGGTTTCCAGTTTTGGCTGATGAAGATGAACGTATCGTTTATGATCTCACCGAAGTCTCGGGTTTTGGCTAATTCAATTTTTGGTTGCATATTGGTTTAGGTTGAGTTTTTTGTGGAGATAACTGGGGTAGATGATGACGTAACCGATAATAAAAAGGAGTGATAAAAACAGTATCGATACACTTAGCCATAGTGGCATCCCAGTGTGGCGGGTTACAAAACTTTCAAAAAAAGCAGCCGTGATAAAAATGGGTACCAGGCCGATCACCAGCTTGGTGCCGTCTTTGGCACCGCGTTTAAAAGAATCCATCCGGGTATAGGTTTTCGGGAAAAGGATGCTGTTGCCCAAAACCAGGCCTGCACCGCCGGCAATAATCAGGGCTGAAATTTCTAACGTCCCATGGATAAAAATCACCAGAATAGATTGTAAACCCAAGCCTTTGCTGAAAAAATAATACTCAAATGCGCCGAGCATGATCCCGTTTTTGACCAGCGCGTAAACGCTTCCCAACGAAAAGAAAACGCCTCCGACAAAGCAATAAAAAGAGACAAAAATGTTGTTGGCAGCAATCATAAAAAACATGCTGAACTCGTTTTCCTGTTTATAAACGCCAAACGGATCGCCTTTGGCAATGTTTTCGTTCGTCATGTTTACATACTGATCGCCCAAAATCAGCCGCAGAAAATTTTGATCATATTTGGCTGATAGCGCACCCATCAACGTAAAAACAACCGTAAATAGGAAAGCGTAAAGCAGCGGTTTTTCATACAATTTAAACAGCAAAGGCAGTTCAACTTTCCAAAATGAAATGAAACGGTTGGACTTTTCTTTTTTATTTTTGTAGATGGATTGATGCAGGCGCGCCGTCAGCCCGTTGAGATAAGCCGTAGTTTTGGATTGCGGATAAAAAGTTTTGGCGTAAGCCAGATCGTCCGTCAGGCTGATGAAACGCTTGGCCAGTTCATCTGGATCAGGCGTTTGCAAAGCTTCATACTGCTGCCATTTTTCAGAATTTTGTTTGATAAATAAAGCTTCCCTCATGCTTCTTTTAGCGTATAAATTTTTCGATAACCCGGTTTAAATTGTTTTGTAAGATAATTATTTCGGCCAATAAAAAATATATTTGTTAACCATGCAAACCATTAAAATAACCACCAGCCAAAATATTGAAATTGATTATGAAGTAGCCGGTTTGGGCGAACGGATGGTAGCCCGGATAATTGATTTCGGGATGTTTATTTTAATCATCGTTACATTTTCTTTAATCGTTGCTTACAGCGAATCAGAAAAAGTAAGCCTATTTGGCCATTTTTTTAACGGTTTGTACCTTGTCTGGTTCGTCTTATTAGTTTTTTACGATCTAATCTGCGAAGTTTTTTTCAACGGACAATCGGTTGGTAAGCGCGTGATGAATATTAAAGTAATTAGTTTGGATGGCGCGCGCCCAAGTTTGGGCCAATATATCATCCGTTGGTTATTTCGGATCGTGGATTTTCTGATCACGTTTCAATTGGCGGGATTAATTTCAGTGATCATTACCAAAAACAAACAGCGGATTGGCGATCTGGCTGCGGGCACAACTTTGGTTACTACCAAACCGCGGACAGACGTTAGCCAGATTGCTTTTGCGCCGGTTGGTCAGGATTATATTCCGATTTATAAGGAAGTAAACCAGCTGGCAGATCGAGATATTGTGCTGATCCATGAAGTGATCCAAAGCCGTAACCAGGTTTTGATACACCAAATGGCCAATCAGATCAAAACGCATTTGAGCATCAGCAGTAAGTTTGATGATCTTTATTTTTTGGAAACTGTCGTTAAGGATTATAATTTTTTGATGGCGAAGATGGAATTGTAAGCCACTTATTGTTAAAACTTTAAAATAAATTGCTGACTTTAAAAGCATAAGAAACAATTATAGTTCCAGCAGCAATCCGCAGTAAAACTTTCCTTATTATTTCTCGCTGATTGATCGGGACTTTCATCTTCACTAAAAAAAACAGTGCTAAAAACAGTATCGGAACTGTGGCCGGATACAGGTGTAAACTCGCTGCAAAATTGCCCCGAAACAAAGCTAAAACTGATCGTTGGAAACCACAGCCGGGACAATCAAAACCGGTAAAAGTTTTGAACGGACAAGGCAGTAAATATTTATCCAACCAATTTTCCATCCAAGTGAGTATAAAGAAACATCGCTTTTAAAAATAGTAATTTCGAGGATGCAAAAAGAGCAGATCTCTGTTTTTGATATGTTTAAAATCGGTATCGGGCCGTCCAGTTCGCATACGCTGGGGCCGTGGCACGCCGCACAGCAGTTTGTTCAATTGTTGGAAAATTCTCATCTGTTAGCACAAGTTATCCAAATAAAAATCCTGCTTTACGGTTCGCTGGCCAAAACCGGCAAAGGCCACGGAACGGATATTGCCGTTTTGCTAGGTTTAAGCGGAGACGACCCGATTACGTTTGAAGTGGACCAGATCGAACCAAAGATGGAAAGTATCCGAATAACCCGACAACTATTTTTAGGCGGTAAAAGAAGTATATGCTGTCATGCCGAACTCGTTTCGGCATCTTATTAGAAAAGAAGATTTATATTAACACTTGGAGTCCTGAAACAAGTCCAGGATGACAAAAACTTTTATTTCAATTTAGAAATTACAACCGGTTCCAGTTCCTTTACCCACAATCCATACATTTTAGCTGAAGGGTGCAGGCCGTCCGCAGTAATCAGGGAAGGATCGTTTGCCGCAGTTCTGGAAATGGCGGTAACATTCACATAAGCTACGCCAGCTTTTGCGCTTTCTTCTTTGTTGATGGCATTGTACTGATCGATCTCTTGGGCAATCATGCTCCTGTTATAGCCGTTGGCAAAAGGTGTAACGCCCCAATCCGGTATCGAAAGTACAAAAACATGCTGTTTGTTGCTTTTGGCGAAGTAGATTGCCTGGTTCAACAACGCAACAAATTGCTGGCGGTAGGTAACCTGACTGTAATTTCTAAACTGGTTGTTTACACCAATCAAAAGCGTAACCACATCATATTTAGCATCTGGTTTTTCTATGTTGATAGCTGCTTGTAGGTCGTCCGTTGTCCAGCCGGTTTGGGCAATAATCTTTGGATCAGCAAAGTTTAACTGCTGCCCGCTCAATGATTTGACCAATTGTGCTGGAAAAGAAGCATCTGCCGGAACAGACTGGCCGATGGTATAAGAATCGCCTAAAGCTAAATATTGCAATGCTTCTTTTACCGGTATATTATTGGCAACAGCCGGGGCCGGGTTATAAGTTGTATCTGTTTTGCAGGAAACAAAACTGGTTAACAAAAAAACAGGCAGCAGGAAAAATATTTTCATTCTAAACGGGTATTTCAAACAATACGTAAATAGGGCGGCATAAGATTTTTTTATCACTGCTGCCACAGACGCTGCATTTTGTCTTTTATCCCGCAGAAAAAATAATTTTTAAAAGAATTGCCTAGTTTCTGTTGATGCTGGAAGTTGCATTATTGATAATTGACTATCTGCTTTACATTTGTTATTTTAATGGATGATGCTGTTTTTATGCCGGTAAAAGAAGCATCAATAAAAAACGGGCAGCTTCTGATAGAAACTGCCCGTTGATTGCAAGCAAAACTTTATTTACTAATTCGGATTTTTAATCGGCGCACTACCTGTAGTAGGAGGATTTAATACAAACTCATCAGCCGGAACATCCCAATAATCAAGAAAGTTATAGTTGATTGTTGCTTTAGTATTTACTGTACCAGTTGTACTTAAAACTACTGCGTTGGTAACACCACCTCCTGCTGAAACGTCATAAGTAATTCCATAACGGCGGGCATCATAAAAAGCCAATCCCCTAAACACCAAAGCTACCCGGCGCTCGCTGCGTAAAACTGCTGTAGCTGCAGCAACAGTATTTATACCCGATAACGCTGGCAAGCCTGCACCTTGAGCACTACGCACATTATTGATACTGGCTAAAGCGGCAGGAATGGCATCGGTGTTTATTAAAGCTTCGGCTTTCATTAACTCATTTTCTTCGTATGAACCTCCGATATACAGTTCGTAATTACCCGGTGTCCTATCACTTAATATAGCAACTCCCGGCAAGTGATTACTACCATCGACTAACTGCCATCGGGTACTAAATGTAAAACCACCCACTTGGTTTAAATAGGGTGTAACTTGGATAAAGTTGTTGGCTAATCGTTTATCCGCAGGATCATAATTCTGAATCAAACGTTCGCTAATTTTAAAAGTTGACGCCTTTGGTGGGCCTGTACTTAAAGCCGCTACAGAACCGCCGGTTGCTGAAAAGAAATTGTTGCTTACAGCCGTACGGCCCACAAATACATTATCTGTACTGGTAATACCAGCATTAGTTAACGCAAGTACAACAGTCCAATTAGCAGCTGTCATCGTTGAAACTTTTGTATTGGCTAATATATTTCTGGCTTTTAGTGTATTTATATTATGGACAAACATGGTTGGTGTTGGTACAGCTCCATGGCCTATCTGTACAAAACTTGGCAGCAATTTCCCCATTACTGTAGTGTAGTCAGTTGTAGCAGTAATACCAGAGAGCAAAGTGGCTGCAGCATCCAAGTTTTTGTTAGACTCTGCAATAATAGCTGCTGCATTTACATAGTTCGGCACAACTGTATTTACACCATTATTAATTATTCCGGCATAATACAACGATCCGATTTTAGCGTAAGCAAAACCTTTCCACCAGTAGCACCATGCTTTTATGGTGTTCTTTTTTGTGGTTGCATCACCGGAAAACGTAATATTATCAACCAAGGAAAGCACTTGGTTACAAGCATTATTTAAACTATACATGTAAGCCCATTCCATATAAAAAGCATTCGAAGGCCGTTTATCGCGCGTGTTGCTAATACGCAATACCGACTTTTGCGGCGAAGTATTTGAAATTTTTGTACCGTCATCCAACACCACATAATCCGGCAAATTAGCTACGTTGATGTTGTTGTTTGATGCTTCGGCACCGATGTTATCGCCCATCAATTCATGGTACTGAATCCCTTGGGCAAAATAACTATTACCAAGTGCATTTAAACCATTGATAATAGTTGGGCTGCTCCCGTTAAAACCGGTAATGTAAACACCGCCGCTGGCCAAAGAGATAATACCGCTTTCGGTTTGTGCTTGATCAAGCGTTGGCGAATTTGGGTTTTTTACGTCCAGTTGTTTTTTACACGACGTGGCACTTAGCAAAGTTGCAGTAACAACCCACGTTATAATTACGCTATATTTTTTCATTCCTTATTTTATGTATTAATTAAAATCCAAGGTTTAATCCGATTTGGTAAGATTTTAGGTTGGGCGAAGAGCTATTATCCACACCACGGTCAAACGCAGAGTTAGATGTGCCCGTACTAATTTCCGGGTCAAACCCTGTATATTTTGTAAATGTTAAGATATTACGTCCGGTTAAAATCAATTGTACTCTTCTGAAAACTTTATTGTGGATCAGGTTAGTAAAATCATAAGCCAAAGAAACATTTCTCAAGCGCACAAAAGAGGCATCTTCATAAAAGTAATCTTTGGTACCATTACGGGCCGGGCCGTTGCGTGCTCCAAAATAATCTGCATAAATACTTCTGTAATAGGCTGTGTAAGCTGCCGTTACACCGTTGATGGTTACCGGCTTATCATAATCGCTGCTTATACCATCACGGTACATCCACTCTTTGGTTTGATTATACAAATGGCTGCCCTGAACCCAGTCAAACTGAAAGTTAAAGCTCAAACCTTTATAAGACATGCTGTTGATAAAAGACATGTTGAATTTTGGATTGGGATCACCAAAAGAATAAGCTTCATTGGTAAATTGAACACCTTTTGTTGTTTTGTTTACAACCCTGCCATTTACAATTTCATAATTACCAAGGTCGGCATCATTGATATACCGTACACCTTCCTGGTTGGTTTGCGTTAAGCTGGTTAAAGCTTTATAACCATAAATTTGGCCAATTTTTGTTCCTTCATTTAAAACAAGTTGTGTGCTGCCTGCAGCGCTTGCTAAAATAATTGAAGGGCCATCAATTTTATTGATCTGGGAAGTTTGCTTGCTAAAGTTGCTGGTAAAGTTCCAGTTGAAGTTCTTTCCCCGGTAAACATTAATGTTTACAGATGCCTGGATACCATGTGATGAAAGGAAGATAGCATTGTTTTTTATCGTATTGGCACCTGTTGATGGTGGTGCACTTACATCATAAATAATTCTTGAACCCTTACGTGTCCAATAACTTCCGCTGAAAATAATATCTGACAACCAGTTTCCATTAGAGCCTTTTACGTCAAAATCAGTACCTACTTCAAATTCCTTGGAAACTTCTACGTTCAACGCAGGATTTTTATTTGCATTACGTGAGGCAAATGCAAGCCCGGTACCTAAGTTTTGTGGTACAAGCGTAGGGTACCTGTCAAATGGCTGCGGTTGGATACCAGCTTGTCCGTAAGCGGCCCTTAATTTAAATTCAGGGATTCTGTTACCTAAAGAAGAATTTTTCCAGAAACCGAATGAAGACGGACGTAGATAAGCGTTTACATTCGGAAACGTAAATGGCTTAGAGCCTCCGCCAAATGCAGAAGAATAATCACTACGGAAACCACCAGCCACGCCACCATATTCGCCAATATCAATTTTTTGGTTAACCACATACCCAAACGTAACAAACGGCTCCGTATAATCATAGTTTACCGCTTGGGTTGAAGTTTGCTGAAAATTATAAATTGGATAAGATGGCAACCCTAACCCGTAAGTATCAAATTCTTGATAATTTCTTTTACGATAATCGTATTGCAATAATGTAGCCGTAGTGATTGGGACATTCAAGTGAAAATCTTTTTCAAAATCTGTACGGATGGTTGCCGAAGCATTAAAGTTTTGAAAAGATGTTGTATAACTATTTTTGTTTAATTCACCTGTATTCGCATTATTGTAATTACTAATGAAATTGTTTAAATCCTGTGAAGCAACATTACCTGATTGGTTCTGGTAAATATAGTTAGCTTCACGGCGACTATAATTTATCCCGTATTTTGCATTTAAAGTTACAAACTTGTTCACTTTGTAATCTGCCTGCAAATTCTGGAGAATATCAACCCGGTTATCATTCGTAGAGCCGTATTCGGTATAATAAAATGGATTTGAACCGTTAACACTTACCGTTCCTGAATTTAAAGAAAAAGGCAGCGTACCATCAGCTAATCTTTGATTCAAGTCGTAAAACGGAGATGAGTTTAAAGCATTAAACAAACCGCCTGAATTACCGATACCCAAACTTCTATTGATCGTATTATGATTGTAAATTAATTGCGTAATAGATCGTATTGTAAACCCTTTAAACAATTCAATACCCAAATTTGAAGTAAGGTTAGTACGGTCATTATAACCATCGGTACGAATGGTGCTTTGCTGATGATTGTTGGAAACAGCAACATCGTAGTCAATTTTTTCTGAAGCACCTGAAATATTAACGGAGTTGTTAGTCGTATAAGCTGTTTGAAACAACTGTTTGATGTGATCGTAGTAATTTAAATTAGTGCCATAGGGTTTGTTGCCAATATTTAAAGGATTAGACATAGCTGTTGGGTTACCATTTCCGGCAGGGTATTGCCACACAACACCCGGATAAGTGCCATCACGGTCTAATGCTATTACTTTTCCGCTGTTGTCAAGAAAGTTTCCGTTGGCATCTGTTTTAAAACTGTTGTACATGGCCTGGTGTACATTACCGCTATTGATAATGCTATTTGCTGCCACACTGCTCGAAAAATTAATTTGAGGTTTGCCTAATACACCCTTTTTGGTGAATACCTGAATAACACCGTTTGCACCTTGTGCACCATAAATGGTAGATGAAGCCGCACCTTGTACAACCTCAATACGATCTACATTACTTAAATCAAGCAAGCTGATGTCTGTAGCACCGGATTCCACACCATCGACCAAAAGCATGGGAGAAGTTCCGCGTTGGATCGTATTGATACCTCTTAATACAATATTGGCACGCGCCCCTGGTGTGCCATCTACTGATGATATTTGCGCTCCCGGTATTTTACCTATCAAAGCCTGATCAACAGAGGCTGTGGGGGTTTGTGGCAAGTTTTTGGAAGATACAGCTGCAACATCTATACCTAATCTTGCCTTGCTTGTGGCCACACCGCTACCTGTTACTACTACTTCACTTAGCTGGTTTGCAGCAACATTTAAAGCAATATTAACTATACTGTTTGTACCGACAGCCATTTCTGTAGTGCGGTAACCAATATAAGTAAAAACAAGCGTTTGGCTTCCGGCAGGAACAGCCAATTTATACCTGCCATCTATACCTGTTACGGTCCCGGTACGGTTGCCTTTTACGGTTACACTTACGCCTGGTAGTGGCAATCCGTCATTTTTGTCGGTTACTGTTCCTAATATTGTCCTGTTTTGTGCATAAATAGCCGGACTCAATAGCAAAAAGAACAGTAAACACTGAAGTAAATTTAATTTCATACGCTTATTCCTTTTAATTTTGAAGCAAAGTAGCTATAAAATTTCAAGAAATAGCAGTAATTGGATTATTTTATTGAATTATTTTAATTAAAAAGATATTTTATTTAAAGTGGAAGGCTTTTTTTCATTAAAAAGGGAAAATTTAATGCTAAATGCACTATTCATCTACTTCATTTCAAACAACTCATAAATATTCTTCTTCAAAAACACTGATACTTCTTTTACCGGTACTTTTTCGTCCAATTCCGCAGCCAGCGAGGTTACGGCTTTGTCTTCTATCCCGCAGGGGATAATATTTTTAAAATAATCCAAGTTTGGGTTGATGTTGAAAGCTAAACCATGCATGGTAACCCAGCGGCTGCACCGCACGCCCATTGCGCAGATTTTTCGGGCTTTCTGCGGATCATTGGCATCCAGCCAAACACCGGTATAGCCGGGATAACGCCCGCCTTGAATACCAAATTCTGCTAAAGTTAAAATGACAGCTTCCTCCAAAGTGCGCAGGTACAAATGAATATCGGTAAAAAAATTATCCAGGTCCAAAATCGGATAAACCACCAACTGCCCCGGCCCGTGATAAGTAATATCGCCGCCGCGGTTGATCGGAAAAAACAATGCATGTTTTTCTTCCAATTCTTTTTCGGACAATAAAAGATGCTCCTTTTTGCCGCTTTTGCCCAAAGTATAAACGTGCGGATGTTCGCAAAAAATCAGGTAATTGGGCGTTGCTGTTTTTATGCCGGTAAAAGAAGCATCGCCTTCGCCGCGGTTGCGCAGCTCGGTTTTTAGTTTTACGGTTGAGGCGAAGATGGTTTCCTGCTTTTGCCAGGCTTCTTTGTAATCGATCAAACCCCAATCTTCAAAAAAAACCTGTTTATTTTTGCTCATAGTTTTAAGTTGATGGGTTATAGTTAATAGTTCATAGTGAGCTGATTGCTGACAGCTGACAGCTCATACCTAAATCCTTAAACCATTTTTGCATAACCGATCATGTACTCGTTAAACTGCAAATATTCTACTTCAAAATCCAAATCAACGGTAGCTGTTTTAATAGTTGCATGAACGGTTCCGGCATCGCAGCAAACAAAATCTGTCAGAAAAATATGGTTCAAAAAAGAAACTTCTTTGCGGCCATAACATTTGTAAACCGCTTCTTTGGCGCACCAGCAAGCATACAACTGATTGATTTTATCGTTTGGGTTGATAAAAGCCAGCTCTTCCGGACGCAAAAATTTATGGGCAATGCGTTCTACTTTCTGTTCAATTTTTTCTATATCAATGCCAACCGGTTGGTTTTTGCTAATCATCACCGCGGCATAATCAAAAGAATGGCTCAAAGAAATGTGGTACGGAATGGTGGTTAAATAGGGTTTGCCGTGCGCATCAATTTTGCAATCAATATATTCTTTGGTGTTCAGCATTTTGCGCAGCAGCACGCGCGTGCCCAGCCAGTGCAAATAGCGTTTGCTGTTGCTTAGTTTTTGGATAAATGCTTTTTCTTCCTCATCCAATTGCAGCTGCTGGTAAAGCTCTTCGGCATTTTCCTCAATTTTCCAAAGGGCAAATTCGGTGTCGTCGTCCACCTTTTTCCTAAAAGCAATCCCCATGAAGTAAAGTTGCGAAAAGGATGGCAATATCTTTTAAATTATATTAATTTAGGTTCCGCATCTTCGCAACTATGATCTTATCAGACAAATTGATTTTACAGGAAATTGAAAAAGGAACGATCATTATTGAACCTTTTGACCCAACCTGTCTCGGCACCAATTCTTACGATGTGCACTTGGGAAAATATTTGGCTACATACCGCAACCGCGTTTTGGATGCCAAGCTGCACAATGAAATCGACCATTTTGAAATCCCGAAAGAAGGTTTCCTGCTTCAACCCAACACTTTATACTTGGGCGTAACGGTGGAATATACCGAAACGCATAGCCATGTACCATTTTTAGAGGGTAAAAGCAGCACCGGCCGTTTGGGCATCGATATTCACGCCACGGCTGGCAAAGGCGATGTGGGTTTTTGCAATACCTGGACACTGGAAATTTCAGTAACGCAGCCGGTCAAAATCTATCTGGGGATGCCGATTGGCCAGCTCATTTATTTTGTAGTGGAAGGCGAGATCGAAACTTTGTACAACACCAAAGCCAACGCCAAATATAGCAAACCAACCACGCGGCCGGTGGAAAGCATGATGTGGAAAAACAGTTTTTAAGTTTACAATTTAACCGCTACGATAAAATATTTTACTACAAAACCGGTTATGTTTATTACCTTGTTTTCTGTTTTCTAACGCTATGAAATTTAATCGCTTAATCCTTATTTCTCTGCTGTTTTTATCAACATGTTTTGTTGGTTTTATTGCCCGGCAGGATGATGATCCGTTGAAAAAAATCCTCACTCAGCTGCAAAAGTTTACCAATAATTATCCGGTAGAAAAAGTTCACCTGCAATTAGATAAGCCTTATTATGCCATCGGCGATCAGCTTTATTTTAAAGCTTACACCACCGTCGGCAGCAAACATCAGCCTTCTGGTTTGAGCAAAATCTTGTATGTGGAGCTGATCAACGATAAAGATTCTATCAAACAATCCTTGCGCTTGCCGCTTTCGGCCGGTATTAGCTGGGGCAATTTTGCGCTTACAGATACTTTGCAGGAAGGTAATTACCGCATCCGGGCGTACACGCAATGGATGCGCAATTTTGGCGAGGATTATTATTTCGACAAAACCATCAGCGTGGGCAATGCCATCAGCAATACTGTTTTTACCAGGGTAAATTACAAATTTTCTGCGGAGAATGGTTTGCAGCAGATCAATGCCGTTATCAATTTTGCCGATCTCGACAATAAGCCTTATGCCGATAAACCCGTTACTTACCGCGTGCAGCTGGATTTTAAAACGGTTTTAAAAGGTAAAGGCGTTACGGATGACAATGGAAATCTCAGCCTGAATTTCAGCAACCCGCAGCCGGGAAGTTTAAAATCCGGGCAGATCATTACCAGCCTTACCACCGATACCAAAAAAGTAGTGGTAAAAACAGTACCGATCAAAGCCACTTCCGGCGATGTGGATGTGCAGTTTTTCCCGGAAAGCGGTAATTTGGTAAATGGTGTTCGGTCTAAAATTGCTTTTAAAGCAGTTGGTGCCGATGGTTTGGGCGTGGATATCAAAGGAAGCGTGCTGAACAACTCAAACGCTGAAGTTGCCAAAATAAACACCCAGCATCTGGGCATGGGCACATTTTCACTTTTCCCGGAAAGCGGCAAAAGCTATTCGGCCAAAATTACTTTTCCGGATGGTTCTACAAAAGATTTTGAGCTGCCAAAAGCTGCTGATCAGGGTTTTGTTCTGGGTGTAAACAATAGCGATTCGGAGTTTATCAGCCTGCGCATTTCGGTAGGAAACGAAACTTTTAAGCAGAAACAAGGCACGGATATTATGGTGATCGGCCAATCTGGAGGCGACGTTTATTACACAGCCAAAAGCAAGCTGGAAAGCCAGTCTTTCTCAGCCAAAATCCCGAAAAGCCGTTTTCCTTCGGGGATTGCGCAGTTTACACTGTTTACGCAGCAAGGCGAACCGCTGAACGAGCGGATCATCTTTGTTCAAAACCCGGACCAATTGAACGTTGCTGTTTCCTCGCCTGAAACTACTTTGCCACGGCAAAAAGTTGATCTTAATTTTACTGTGGTAAACAAAGCAAAAGTGCCGGTTGCGGGCAGTTTTTCGGTTGCCGTAACGGATGAAACCAAAATGCCAGTGGATGAAAACAAGGAAAATACGATTTTATCTGATCTGCTTTTAACTTCGGATATCAAAGGCTACGTGGAGCAGCCAGGTTATTATTTTGCGCATCCGACCGAAAAAACACAAGCCGATCTGGATGTGCTGATGATGACGCAAGGTTACCGCCGTTTTGCCTGGCCGCTGCTGATGGGAAACAGTTTTCCGCAAATCAGTTTTCAGCCCGAGAAATCAATGGAAATTTCGGGTTCGATCAAAACGGCGGGTGGCAAACCGGTGGCCAAAAGCAAGGTTACGTTGTTTACCACTACCAAAGGCGCGTTTTTACTGGATACGGTTACGGATGAAAACGGTAGGTTTAAGTTTGATAATTTGCTTTTTCCGGATAGCATCCGTTTTGTGATCCAGGCACGTGGTGTTAAAGGCCGTAAAAATGTGGAAGTTACGCTGGACAATGTGCCGCCGCAATTCGTTACCAAAAATAAAAATGCACCCGATGTTTCCGTCAACCTAAGCAATGACTTGGCCGGCTACCTGCGCAATAGCAAAACACAGTACGATAATTTGCGGAAATATGGCTTGGTAAATCGAACGATCCTACTTAAAGAAGTAACAATCACGGAGAAAAAAGAGCCGGTAAAAAACTCTTCTAATTTGAATGGTTCGGGCAATGCAGACCAGATTATCAAAGGTGATATTTTCCGGCAGCTGGGTTGCGCTACCATCGATCAATGCTTGCAAGGTAGGTTGTTGGGTGTAATTTTCAGGAATGGCATCCCTTATTCTACCCGCAGCTTTAACACACCAATGCAACTGATTGTGGATGGCGTTTATGTGGATGCTAATTATTTGCAATCTATCCCGCCAACGGATGTGGCCACGATTGAGGTGCTGCGTTCTGGCGGATATACTTCTATTTACGGTGGCCGTGGCGGCGGCGGTGTGCTCGTTATTACCACCAGGCGCGGTGATGACCCGAGTTATGCTTTCCAGCAGTACACGCCCGGCATCGTTACTTACAGCCCGAAAGGTTTTACCACTACCAAAGAGTTTTATGCGCCAAAATATGATGATCCGAAAACCAACCAAGTAGTGGCAGATTTGCGCACTACGATTTATTGGAACCCGCATTTAATCACCGATTCTGTTGGAAAAGCTTCTTTCAGTTTTTTTAATGCCGATAGCAAAGCGACTTATCGCGTGGTAATTGAAGGTATTGATGACGCTGGTGATTTGGCTCGGCAGGTTTATCGGTATAAAGTGGAGTAATGGATTTTGGGGCGGTAAAAGAAGTATCAGGATTGGATCAATAAAAGACATTTAGTGTATATAGTAAATTGATTAAAAATCTGTAGCTCAAGGGCTGGGGTTACAAACCCCCGGCCTTTTGACGATTCATTTATTAAAGATTTTTAACTGAAAGCCTAATTTTAAGAAGCTGCCATGTCTTGTAATGCTTTAGGATAGCGGTCGCCTTGTATTGCACCAATTTTAAAAGCTTCGTTCAAGTCACTCATTTCTGCTGTTGTAAATTCAATATCCAAGGCTTGCAAATTTTCTTCTACACGTTCGGGTTTGCTCATGCCTACAATCGGAATAATATCTTCTCCCTGGTTCAATGCCCAGGCCAAGCCCAGTTGACCCGCTGACACGCCTTTTTGTTTTGCCATCTCCTTCAAGAATTCTACTTTCTTTAAGTTATGCTCCAAATTCTCACCCTGAAACCTCGGAAACATACTTTTGTAATCATTTTTAGGTAAAGGAAATTTCATGTTGCCGGTTAAAAAACCATAATAAAGGACAGAATAAGGCATCACGCTTACACCTAACTCCCTGGCGGTAGGTAAAATTTCAGTTTCAATAAACCGGGTGGCCAGTGAATATTCAATTTCTAAAGCAGAAACAGGATGAATCTTATGTGCCCTTTTTAACTGCTCGGCATTGGCTTCCGAAAGCCCTAAATAACGCACCTTTCCTTCCTGGATTAAATCTTTAATAGCACCAACGGTTTCTTCAATGGGCACATTGCGGTCAATACGGGCAGGCTGATAAAGGTCAATTTCATCAACCCCTAACCGCATTAGCGAATAAGCACAGAAGTTTTTAATGGCTTCCGGTCTTCCATCTAATCCCGTAAAGCGGCCTTTGGGGTCTTTCAAAGTCCCGGTTTTAACGCTCAAAAAAACTTTGTCCCTTCGGTCTTTGATCGCTTCGCCTATTATCAGCTCACTCATGCCCATCCCGTAAAAATCAGCGGTATTTAAAAAATTGATGCCCGAATCGATGCTATATTGTAAGGTTTCAATAGTTTCCTTTTTGGTAGCTTCCCATTCGTTGCGGTTTGCTGCTGACATGCGGGAACCCATTGCTATGGCTGAAACATCCGGCCCATTTTTTCCCAAATTCCTTGTTTTCATATACTGCTGATTTTTCAGTTTAATCATTCGTAACAGCTAATAATCATACTTGTGTGTTTAACCGGCAAAACAGAATACAAATTTTTACCTGGTAAAAGAAGCATCAACTTAAAAGCGCAAATTTTAATCTTAACCTGCCTCAACTACAGCAAAGTACCTTTCAGCATAATAGCGGCAATACTAAAATAAATGATCAGCCCGGTTACATCCACCAAAGTAGCTACAAACGGTGCCGATGAAGTAGCGGGATCGAGTTTGCATTTTTTAAGCACCATCGGGATCATGGAACCGCTTAAAGTTCCCCACAAAACAATGCCGATCAAAGAGAAAAAAATGGTGATGGCCATTAAAACCCAATGGGCACCGTAATCGTACCAATGCAAATACTGCCACAAAGTGATCCGTAGAAAACCAATTGTGCCCAAGATCGATCCCAAACAAGCACCAGAAAGTAGCTCACGGCGCATCACATACCACCAGTCTTTTACGCCAAGCTCTTTTACGGCCATCGCCCGAATGATCAAAGTTGCTGCCTGCGAGCCGCTGTTGCCGCCGCTCGAAATTACCAGCGGTACAAACAGTGCCAAAACAACGGCTTTGGCAATTTCACCTTCAAAATAACCCATTGCAGTTGCCGTAAGCATTTCGCTCAAAAACAAAATGATGAGCCAGCCGGCACGCTTTTTTATCAGCGATAAAACGGGTGTATTAACGTATGGATATTCCAAAGATTCTACCCCGCCAAACTTTTGCATTTCCCTGGTACTGCGCTGCTCGGCTACATCAATTACATCATCAATGGTGATGACGCCCAACAGCAAGTCTTCCGCATTAACCACGGGCAGCACGGTACGATCATACTCTTTAAATTTGGCTATGGCTTCATCGGTGCTCTCTTCAATATTTAGTTTGATACAAACCCCGTCCATAATATCATGGATCTTTTTTGCAGGATCGTTCAACACCAACCGCCGCACCGGGATGTCGTCCAGCAGCTTGCCTTGTGCATCTACCACATAAATTACATTGGCAATATCAGTGTCAGCGTGGTTTTTACGCAGATGTTCAACCGCTTCCGCAATGGTCATATCTTCTTTGATCGTTGCAAATTGCGTATTAACCAGCCTGGCAACACTTTGCCGGGGATAACCCAACATATCCAGCGTGGCTTTTTTATTGTCTTCATCCAAATAATCAAGGTATTCGGAACGCTCCAGGGCGGTTAGTGAGGTAAAAAAGGAATACCGGTCTGTAGAGCTTAAATGATCTAATATTTTGGAAGCCTTTTCTTTTGGAAGCTGTTCGATGATCTTTTTTTGAAGAAAATGGCCGACATAACCAAAAATAATAATTTTCTTTTTTTCTGAAAATGTGTTGAATGAAGTAACAGCCGTATCGACAGGAAGCGTATTCAATATCCGGGCAACGTCTGAAGGATGAATATCTGTTGTGTTTCCGGAACTTACCAGTGATTTTAAATCGCCACTGATAATCTTGTCTGTTATTTCCCTTAAATCCATAAAACCCTGTAGTTAAAATATTATCAAAATGTAAACGGAACCGATGAAGATACAAGGAAAATTATAGCATCAAAAAATAATTGTTAATGGTTAATGGTTAAAGCTTTTACCGCCTGATACTGTTTTTACCAGGCAAATTTATCCTTGATCTCTATCGTTTTTCCCTGTTCGCTGCTGCCATAACTGCCCTGTCCGCCGCCGTAACCGCCCATTCTGCCGCCGCCGCGCATGCCTCCGCCGCCACCTCTCATTCCACCACCGTTCATGCCGCCGCCACGCATACCGCCGCCTATGCCACCAGCTTCACCAGGAGGTTTTAAACCATCGCGGTTGCCGCTTGAAGCTGCAAAACTGTTGATCTTAATATCAAACAGCCAGGGTTTGCTGTTCAAATCCGAATGTAGCATTTTGATCGGGATGGCCGCTTCGTAAACTAATGCGCCGCTTTCATCAAACTGCAATACTGTTTTTATGCCATAAGTATTAGCTGTGGTAATATGGTCGGTTTCCACATCCGCGAAGCCTTTCACCTGGATGTCGCGCAGTTTCAGCAAATCTGCCTTGCGCCGTTCGTCCTGGTCTTCCTGTTTCAGCTGCTGCTCGGTAATGGCATGGTCTGCTTTTGGCATGATGAAAATGCTATTTTCATCCCGGTCAGGCGAAGGGAAAGTCAAACTATACGTTTCCTTCTTTTTTCCTTCGGGATTAAAAGCCAGCGTAATGCCGTTGCGCATGGCCTGCTCCTGCTGCCCGCGGTTTTCAATCCGGATGGCGAAATACAGGTTTTCCTGGTTTTCGGCCAGCCCGTAATGTATTTTTTTGTCGGGGTTATAATAGCTCAAACTATCGCCCCAATCTTTCAAATTGCCATCAACCACTATGTTTTGTGTCGATTTTTTTAGGTTTTTAAGTGATTTGGATTGTGCATCAGCCGTAAACGCGGTGATGGAGCATCCGGCAAACAAGAGTAGAACAGAAAAGATTTTCATGCGTAATGGTTAAAAAGGTTTCATTCAAATAGTTCTAAACGATCATAGATTATTGATTTTTGCTAAATATCCGGTTTTTATTTTTGCTAAATTTGCTGCTATGTCAACAGAGGTTAAAGAAGAAAGCTTCACGCTGGAAGAGTTGCTGGCCGGGTTAAAAGAAAGCCACCGCCTGATTTTGTGGAATGATGAGGTCAACTCGTTCGATCATGTCATTTATTGCCTGATAAAATATCTGGACTACAACGATGGCCAGGCGCAAAAAATTGCCTGGGAAGTACACACCAAAGGCAAATGCGCTATTTTAGAAGGTTCTTTTACCGAGGTAGAAGTGTACCGCAAAATTTTGCAGCAGGAAGGATTAACTGTTTCTGTTGATTAAATGGCGTATGCTTCTTTTATCGGCATAAAATTAAACCTTGTTTGCCAAATATCGTTAAGGTTTAACAGCCATAAAAATTAAGCCGCAGCATTTTTTTTATTTGTAGAAAAAGCAGCCAACAAACTCATTTTATGCTCATCAAACAATATCCGTTTTACCTGAAAGCTACGATCATCCTGTTTGGTTTGTCGCTTTTTGTAATGGTGCTTTATATCCTGGCGGATTTGCTGGTGCCGATTAGCTTCTCGATTTTACTGGCTATTTTACTCAACCCGTTTTACAATCGGCTGCGCCGCTGGAAACTTCCTAAAATCCTGGCCATCTCACTAACAATGCTTACCATGATTATTTTCGTGGTAGCCGTTTTGTATTTTTTGTCTTCGCAAATGATCCAGTTTGGCGATACTTTTCCGGCTTTAAAAGCTAAAGGCGCACAAATTACCATAGAAATTGAAACCTGGATACAGCATACTTTTGGGGTAAGCATCCAAAAACAAATGCTGATGCTTAACGATGCTGCCAACAATAGTAAAGGCTTGGTTGGCCAAACAATTGGCAGTTTGTTCGGCCTGTTCAGCGTGCTTTTTTTGATCCCGGTTTACATATTTTTATTGCTGCTTTACAAAGAATTGATCCTAAATTTTTTGTATGAAATTTTCTCGGAAGAAAACACAAACAACGTAGCTGAAATTTTAAATCAAACTAAAGTAGCCATCCAAAGCTATATTGTTGGTTTGCTGATTGAAGCACTGATTGTTGCTGTTTTAAATTGCGGCGCCTTGTTTATTTTGGATGTGAAATATGCGTTACTGCTTGGTATCATCGGTGCAATTTTAAACATGGTGCCTTATATCGGCGGCATTATCGCTATCATTTTGCCTTTGCTGATTGCTACGGTAACCAAAGAAGGATATGGCACACAATTAGGTATCATCATTGCTTACTCCATTATCCAATTTATTGATAATAATATTTTGGTTCCGCGGATTGTTTCCTCCAAAGTTCAGATCAATGCGATGGTTTCTATCATTGTCGTGCTTTTGGTAGGTTCGCTTTGGGGCGTTGCCGGCACATTTCTTTCCATCCCGATGGTAGCTGTTTTAAAGATTATTTTCGACCGAATTGAAGATTTAAAACCATGGGGAAAATTACTGGGCGATGAAATCCCAACGCAGCACATGGGCCAGATATGGAAAAGACGGCGGCGAAAAGAAGTAATTGCTTAACCATGCTTCTTTTATCACCTAAATTTGATCAAGCAATTTCATCTCGTTAAATTATAAATCATGTCCGAAAAAACGGCTACTTATTTAGATGCACGTCACCGCCAGTTTATCGCTTTGGCAGTTGCACTAATTACCTATTTCATCACCCGAAAATTTTCATTACCCATCAACCTAATACTTACTTGGATCAGTTATGCTTTCAGTATCTTAACCATCAGCTGGATTTTGATGCTTACCCTACACCCGGCAGAGGTTAGAGAAAGGGCAAAGCTGGAAGATTCCAGCATCACACTTATATTTCTGTTTATCATCACTTCGGCATTTGTAAGTTTGTTTGCGGTGGTTATCCTGCTGCAGTCCAGCAAAGGCCAATCTGAAAAACAGGTAACAGAGCATGTAATCCTCACAATTGCTTCCGTTGTAATTTCGTGGTGGCTTACCCATACGGTTTTTACGTTGCGTTATGCACATCTTTTTTATGCAGAAAAAGACGAAAACGGTGAATTTGGCTACGGACTTGAATTTCCAAAAGAACCTAACCCGGATTACATGGATTTCGTGTATTTTTCTTTCATCATCGGCATGACGTTTCAGGTTTCTGATGTCGAGATCAGTTCGCGCAAAATCCGCAGGTTGGCTTGGGTACACAGCATCCTGTCTTTCGTTTTCAATACCGTGATTGTGGCGTTGAGCATCAACATTATTTCCGGCCTTTTTCAGCATTAAAACAAGCGGTTGCCGCTGCCCGTTATACTTCTTTTATCGATATAAATTATGGATCTGGGCATTAAAAATAAAGTAGCCGTAGTTTTGGCAGCAAGCAAAGGTTTGGGCAGGGCAGCCGCAGAAGCGTTGTCGGCAGAAGGTGCAAGGGTGATTATCGGCTCCAGAAACCGGGAAGAACTGGAAAAAACAGCACGCGCAATCAGCGAAAAAACAGGCAGACAGGTAGTTGCTATTCCGGTAGATGTAACGGATGCCGCACAAATCGAAAATTTTATCGCACAAGCAGCAACGTATTTTGGGCAGATTGATATTTTGGTGAACAACGCCGGCGGCCCGCCTTTTGGCCCGGTAGAAAGCTTTGATGACGTAGCTTGGCAAGCTGCTTTTGAACTGAATTTGTTAAGCACCGTTCGCCTAACGCGCTTAGTTTTGCCGCATTTGAAAAAAACAGGCGGCGGCCGGATCATCAACATTGCAGGAACATCTGTTAAGTCTGTTTTGGAAGGTTCTGTACTTTCTACCAGCATCCGGATGGGTGTTATCGGCTTTGCCAAACTACTGGCAGAGGAAGTTGGCCCGGATCAAATTACGGTCAATAATGTTTGTCCGGGTTTAATCCTAACGGATCGGATCAGAAGCATGTCCATCAAAAAAGATTTAGCCGCAGGCCTGACCGAAGACGAAGCTTTAGCAGCAAGAGCAAAAAACATTCCGTTACGCAGGGTTGGCCAGCCCGAAGAACTGGCAGCATTAATCACTTTTTTAGCTTCCGAAAAAGCTTCGTACATTACCGGCACCACTATCCAGGTAGATGGCGGCGTAACGAGAAGCATTTTTTAGCATAGCAATTTTATCAACATGGATCAACCCATCAAAACCGGCTTACTGGCTTTCGGCATGTCCGGCAGGATATTTCATGCACCATTTTTAAATGCACATCCGGGTTTTAGTTTGGATGCAGTGGCCGAGCGGCATACTAAAAAAGCGGCCCAAATCTACCCAAACCTAAAAAGTTATGATACTTTGGAGGAGGTAATTAACCACCCGGAATTGGAACTGATTGTGGTAAATACGCCAAACTTCACCCATTTTGAGCTGGCAAAAGCAGCATTGCTGGCTGGCAAACATGTGCTGATTGAAAAACCGATTGCCGCAACTACAGCCGAAGCCAAAGAATTATTTGATCTGGGAAGACAGGTAAACCGTGAAGTTTTAGTTTACCAGAACCGCCGCTGGGATAGTGATGTGCTATCTGTAAAACAGGTTTTGGATACCGGAAAGTTAGGGAAAATTGTAGAAGTACATTTTCGGTATGACCGCTGGCGGCCAGAAATCGGGCCAAAAGCTTTTAAAGAAACACCCATGCCTGCCAGCGGATTACTATATGATTTGGGCCCGCATTTGTTGGATCAGGCCATCACTTTGTTTGGCAAACCGCTTTCGTACACCAAAACTTTGGGCAGGTTTCGGCACAAAACAGAAGTACCGGATTATTTTTTCATCCACCTAAAATATGCTGAAGATCTGAACGTCTTTTTATATGCCAGTATGTTGGTAGCCAATCCCTTGCCGGGTTTTGTGTTGAATGGTTCGCGCGGTACGTTCATCAAAAAACGGTCTGATGTGCAGGAAGCGCAACTGGATCAGGGCATGTCGCCGCTGGCCGTTGGTTTTGGTTTGGAGGAAGATGGAATGCAGGGCGAACTGACCTGCCTTAACCCGGACGGAAAAATGGAAACCATGCTGGTACCTTCATTAAAAGGAGATTTTATGGGTATTTTTGATGCCGTTTACCACACAATCCGCGAACGCAAACTTTTCCCGATTTTGGAAGAAGATGTGCTGCTGCAGTTATCAATTATTGAAGAAAAATAGGTGCTAAAAATAGCATCGCATAAAATGATGATCAACATGAAACCATTGTATTTTTTAATCCTTTTTCTGGGAATTACCCTGACCGCTTGTTCGCAGGATGCACCGCCCAACAAAGATATTCCGCCTTACCGCATCCTCACAACAGAAAATAAGTACGAAACGCCGGCCGATCTGAAAAAGAATGTGCCCGTGATGATTATGTATTTTGCGCCGGATTGCCCTCATTGCCAGCATGTAACAATGGAACTGACCAAACATATCAAAGAGTTTGGCAATACGCAGATTGTGATGATCAGCTTTGTGGACCCGAACCGCCAGTTTAAAGCACTGACTAAGTTTGTGGATGATTATCAGCTTAAAAAATACCCGAACATCCGCGTTGGAACGGAAGGTTATACGTATTTGGTGCAAAAATTTTATCAGGTGCGCACTACGCCATACGAGGCCGTTTACGATAAAAACCACAAGCTGGTAGAAACTTTTGCCAAAATTCCGGAAATGAGTGATTTGGTAAAAGCGGTGAAATAATGATTTTATGTCGGTAAAAGAAGCATCTTTAACCTAAACAAAAGCTAGCTTGATTGCGGCTTCTAAAAAGAAAAAACAACATGAAAAAATTAAGTTTAGCGTTGATGATTGCTGCCGGAACAGCTCTTTCAGCCTGCAACAGCCCAACAAAAACCGGCAATGCAAAGCCTGATTCCGGTTCGGCCGGCAGTTCTGGCGCGAGCGACACAACCCAATCGATTAAAGGTTCGCCCTCTTTAGGGACCAGTGCTTCCGGTACTGCTTCTTCCGGCAGCGACACCACGACAACCAATCACTAAACAGCTTTTTCTGTTGCTGCCATAAAAGTATCAATTGCTTTTATGGCATTTTGAAAACGTGTTTCTCCAATTCCCGAAACCACTTCATAATTGGCATTTAGCGATTTCAATTCCTGGTGCCAAACCTGCATAAAATGTTCGCGCTGGTTCGGGAAGTTGCGCAACGGATCATCCTGCCACGGCGTATCAATATCGAGCAATAAATAAAAATCGTACTGCTGTTTGGGCAATTCGTCCAGCACTTCCTGCGGCGAACTCCCGAACAAGGCATCGCTCCATATTTTTACGGTGATAAAAGTAGTATCACAAATGAGCAATTTGTTGGCTTTTGGCAGGAGTTCTTTTTCTAATGCCAACTGCCCGTGAAACATATTGACCTCGTCTTGCCAGGTACAATCTCCTGTTAAATCCTCACAATAACTTCGTGCAAATTCAGGAACCCAAATGGTGTGATAATGATCGGCCAGGTATTTGGATAGGGTAGATTTTCCGGTAGATTCCGGCCCGACGATGGCTATTTTGATGATTGGTTGGTTCATTTTTTTGTTTTTTCTGTCATCGGTTCCTGTCATCTCGACCAAAAGGAGAGATCTTCTTCAAAGTGGTAATCCTTTTAATGTTGAAATAAGATTTCTCCCTTCAGTCGAAATGACAATGCGGCACAACTCTATTCAATTTTTCACAATGCTTCTTTTATCGCCTTAAAATCTTTTTATTTTTTAAATGAAAATTTTTCCTTCGGTCGAAATGACAACATTGCTTTCCGACTTTTCTGACTTCCGGTCTTCCCAACTTTCTTACTCCTGCAACCGATAATCCCGCCGCCAATCCCGGTAACCTAAAGCGGCAATCATCAAATACAAAACATACATGCCAGCCGTTAAATGCAAATTTTTGGCCGTATAAACGACCACGTAAATTGCATCCACGAAAACCCAGATCAACCAATTTTCCAGTACTTTTCGCGCCAGCAATACTTGTCCGATTAAACTACAAGCCGTACAGAAACTGTCGATAAACGGGAAAGCGGCGTCCGTTCCACGTTTCAGCAAAAAACCTAAAACTGTGGTAAAAACAATAACACCGATAATGGAAAAGATGATTTCTTTTTGAGTAATCCTGATGACCGGAACTTTTTCTGTTGATGTTGGTTTTCGGCTCCAGAAATACCAGCCGTAACTATTCATCGCCAAAAAATAGAATTGCAAGCCCATATCGGCATACAACTTCGCTTTAAAAAAAATAAAAATGTAAACCAAAACGCTGATAATGGCAAAAGGCCAGTTCCAGATGATGTTTTTGGCAGCGAGGTAAACGCACAAAATACCGGTGATAACGCCGGTAACTTCCAGCGGGCTTTGGGCACGGACCCAATCGGTAAAAATGTTTAGCATCACCATTTCAGCCAAAGATAAATTTATGTGTATAAAAAAAGCGATGGCTGGCATCGCTTTAAATTTTAGCTGATAAAAGAAGTATTACCAAATCCTCACCCGCTTATCCGGGTCTATCCACATCGGATCACCTTTTTTAATTCCGAAAGCGGTGTAAAATTCATCCACATCAGAAAAAGGCGCATTTACCCGAAGATAGCCTGGTGAATGAACATCCGTCATCACCTGGTTGGCCAAAGCTTCGTCGCGCTCATGTCCCAACCAACCCAAAGAGTAGCCCAAAAAGAAACGTTGAATAGACGTTAACCCGTTTATCGTTTTGCCTTCTTTGTATTGGGCCGTCTTTTTGAAAGCATCCAAACCTAAAACAATTCCGCCCAGATCGGCAATGTTTTCGCCTAAAGTTGCTTTGCCGTTTACATGCAAACTGTCGAGCACTTTGTAACCGTTGAATTGCTCGACTAATTTTTGCGCACGCTGCGTAAATTTGACCGAATCCTGCGGCGTCCACCAGGCTTTTAGGTTTCCTTTGGCGTCGTATTGCCGGCCTTGGTCGTCGAAACCGTGTGTTATTTCGTGGCCGATGGTAGAAGCAGCCACATAACCATAAACCACGGCATCGTCCACATCCGCATCTTTTACGCCTGGAATCATAAACTGCGCGGCAGGCAAAGTAATTTCGTTGTTGCTCGGACTATAATTGGCGTTGTAAGTTTGCGGCGTCATGTTCCACTCCGCATGGTTTACCGGTTTGCCCAATTTGTGTATATTCTCCAGATACTGCCAGTTGCGGCCGTTCATCACGTTTTGCGCATAGGAAGCACGGCTGATCTGCAACGTCGAGAAATCTTTCCATTGATCGGGATAACCAACTTTCGGATGGATAGCATTCAATTTTAGCAAAGCTTTTTGCTTGGTTTCCGGGCTCATCCAATCCAATTTTTCAATGTGCTCGCGGTACGCTACACGGATCGCTTCCACCATATCTACATATCGTTTTTTGCTGGCTGCCGGAAAATATTCTTTTACAAACAACTGCCCCAGCAACTCGCCCATCAACCCGTTTTCGGTATCCAGCACGCGTTTCCAACGTGGCAATTGCTCTTTTCTTCCAGATAAAACCGTTCCCGAAAAGCGGAAATTCTCCTGCTCAAAATCTTTGCTTAAATAAGGGGCATAAGCAGAAAGGAGTTTCCAGCGGAGATAAGCTTTCCAATCGGCAACCGAAAAAGTGGTCAAAGCTTTGTCCAAATTGCTGTAGAATTCCGGCTGGCCAACAATGACAGAATCAACAGCATTTAAACCCATTTTAGGGAACAGGTTAGTCCAGTTAATAGCGGGCGTCAACTGATTGAGTTGGGCAACCGTAACTTTATGATAATTTTTATACGGATCGCGCAAGGCAACCAAACTGCGGCTGCTATCGGCCAATGATTTTTCTATGCTAAAAACAGCATTGGCAGCAGCAGGATCATTCAAACTGGAAAGTTTGAGCATGGTTGGGATATGCTGTTGGGCATAATCGTTCCTGATCTTGGTGGTGCGGGCATCCGTCCTGAAATAATAATCGCGGTTGGGCAAACCCAAACCTGCCTGCCGAAATTGCAGCATCATTTTTACGCTGTTTTTGGCATCCTGGCCAACGCCTGCTCCAATAAAATTACGAACGCCGATGGTGGTTAAATAAGCCGCCGCATCCAGCACATCCTGCTTGGTTTTAATCTGATCGATACGGTCTAAAGGTGTTTTGATGGCATTAATGCCCAGCTTTTCAATCGTAACGGTATCCATGCCGCTGTAGTAAAAATCGCCGATCTTTTGCGTATTGCTGCCTTTTGGCGCGTTTGCTTTTTCGGCGTCTTCGTTGATCTTTTTCAGCCGGTCGCGCAAATCCTCGCCTACCACATTGCCAATCCCCCAACTGGAATACGCCGCTGGGATCGGGTTTCTTTTGATCCAGCCGCCATTGGCATATTCGAAAAAGTTGTCGCCGGGTTTTACCGATTGATCGAGGTTTTGGTAAACCGGATCGTTTGCTGTTTTTATCTGTGCTTTTCCGGGTAAAGAACTTAGCAAAGCAAGTGATAAAAGGCCAAGGGAAATAGAAGTACAATTTTTAAATTTCATGGTTTTTGCGGAGCTGTCTGTCTTTTCAAACATAATATTTTTTATATTGGTATGCTTCTTTTAGCAGGTAAAAATTATGTTGGTTGGCAACAAATAATTATCATTGCTAAAAACAGTATCTATATTTAAGCTTGTTTAATTCCTATGCAACCTAAATTTTACCTTGCTTCTTTTATCGCCTGTTTTTTTGTGTTGAACGGTTTCGCACAAAAACAAAACGTTTATTTTTTGAAGAATGACGGGCGGTATGTTGATAAAAAAGACAGCGCAGATTATATCCGAATTGTGCGAGAGCCAGATTCTGGAACAGTTTTGTACAATGTTTTGGATTATTATAAGAATGGCAAACCGAAATTAATTGGCAAAACGTCCACAGTGAACCCAATAAAATTAGAAGGAATGACACTAAGTTATTATTCCAATACAAAGAGAAAACGAGTTGCCAATTACAATAAAGGAAAGATTTCCGGCACAGTCTATGATTATTACCCGAATGGAAAATTGTACCGGTCAATGGACTATCAATCAAGTGTACAAGGTACAGGGAGTGAACCTCATTTTATGGCTAATGAAAACATTCAAAACGTTTATGATTCAACCGGTGTAGAAATTGTTAAAGACGGAAACGGGCATTATCCCATTTTTGACAGCGATTTTAAATTTGTTGAGGAAGAAGGCGACGTGAAAGATGGAAAAAGAAACGGCATTTGGAAAGGCACATTCAACAAAAGCAAAATTCTTTTTACAGAAGAATATGCCGACGGAAAATTTATTAAAGGCACCAATACCGATGATAGCGGGAACACTAAAATTTATACGGTAAAAGAAGCATTGCCAACTTTTAAAGGCGGAGAAAGTACTTTTGGCAATTATCTTGGGCAAAACATCCGCTACCCTCCAGGGGCAAGAGACAGAAATGCACAAGGAAGAGTGATTTTAGGCTTTGTGGTAGAAAAGGACGGAAGCATAAAAGATATAAAAATCCTGCAAACCGTTGACCCTGAAATTGATGCAGAAGCAGTAAGGGTAATCAGTCAATCGCCCAAATGGAACCCGGGGATACAGCATGGTGTACCTGTTAGGGTTGCTTACACCACGCCGATTAATTTTGTTTTTTAATGGAAGATAAAAAGATGCCTGTCGGTCAACATTTTACGTCAACCTCCATCCAAACTTATGCAACCTAAATTTTGCCTTGCTTCTTTTATCGCCTGTTTTTTTGTGTTGAACGGTTTCGCACAAAAACAA
>CAXSBZ010000011.1:82741-91602 GCA_964236465.1 uncultured Sphingobacteriaceae bacterium
AACGTTTATTTTTTGAAGAATGACGGGCGTTATGTTGATCAAAAAGACAGTGCCGATTACATCCGGCTTGTGCGCGAACCCGATTCAGGAACGGTATTGTACAATGTGCTGGAATATTATTTAAACGGCAAGCCGAAAATGATTGGCAAATCATCTTTAATAAATCCCGTTAAATTGGAAGGACAAAACATTAGCTTTTATCCTAATAAAAATAAAAAGCGGGTTTCTATGTATGAACATGGACAGCCAATAGGCGATGTTTATGATTATTATCCTAATGGAAAAATGTATAGCGTAGTTACATACAACCAATCGTCTGACCAGAATTACTATGCTTCTTTAGTTCAGAACCAAATTATTAAAGCTGTTTATGATTCAACCGGTTTAGTATTGGTAAAAGATGGCAATGGCCATTACCCGGTTTTTGGCGATGACCATAAAACAATTATAGAAGAAGGCAATGTTAAAAATGGAAAGCGCGACAGCATGTGGACAGGAACTTCCAACAAAGGAAAAATCCATTTTACAGAAAATTATACTAACGGAAAGTTAATACAAGGAAAAAGCACTGACGATAAAGGCAATAATTATATTTATACAGAAAAAGAAGTTTTGCCACAATTCAAAGGTGGCGTATCTGCATTCAGCCGTTTTTTAGGAAGTAACATAATTTATCCACCTGATGCTCGAAGTAAAGGCATACAAGGCAGAGTAATTTTAAGCTTTGTTGTAGAAAAAGATGGCAAATTAACAGACATTAAAATTATGCAAGGCGTTACACCAGATATAAATAATGAAGCTGCAAGAGTAATCAACCAATCACCGAAATGGAATCCAGGTTTACAAAATGGTGTGCCGGTTCGGGTTAATTATACTATACCCATAAACTTTGCCTTGTAACGAATATAAATAATACTTCTTCAAAACCCCTTCAAATAATTACCTTTGCATCCCGACAAACAAGTTGGGATTTTCCATTACCTTGTATCGAAAATTCTGGCTTGCAGCTAAACTTTTTATCCGTAAAAAAGCCCTATGCCCAGAAACACCTCCATCAATTCTGTTTTAATTATCGGTTCCGGCCCTATTGTGATCGGCCAGGCCTGCGAGTTTGATTATGCCGGTTCGCAGGCTTCGTTGTCTTTAAAAGATGAAGGGATTGAAGTTTCGATCATCAACAGCAACCCGGCCACGATCATGACGGATAAAGTAATTGCTGACCATGTTTATCTGTTGCCGTTGGATTGCAATAGCTTAGAACAGATTTTACAGGAACGAAAAATAGATGCCGTGCTGCCAACCATGGGCGGACAAACGGCTTTAAACCTGTGCAAAGAAGCTGAAGAACGCGGCATTTGGCAAAAATACGGCGTAAAAATAATTGGTGTTGATATTGCCGCCATCGAAAAAACAGAAAACCGCGAAGAGTTCCGGCAGTTGATGGTGGACATCGGCATTGGCGTGGCGCCTTCAAAAATCGCCAACTCTTTTTTGGAAGGAAAAGAAGCCGCGCAGGAAATCGGTTTTCCGTTGGTGATCCGTCCGAGTTATACGTTGGGCGGAAGCGGTGGCGGTTTCGTGCATAAAAAAGAACAGTTTGATGCTGCGCTGAGCCGAGGTTTGCAAGCTTCGCCCACACACGAAGTTTTGGTGGAGAAAGCGGTTATTGGCTGGAAAGAATTTGAACTGGAGTTACTTCGAGATAACAACGACAACGTCATCATCATTTGTTCAATTGAGAACTTTGATCCAATGGGAATTCACACCGGCGACTCGATTACCGTTGCGCCGGCCATGACTTTGAGCGACCGCGCTTACCAATCAATGCGCGACCAGGCCATCAAAATGATGCGTGCCATTGGCAATTTTGCCGGCGGTTGCAACGTACAGTTTTCGGTCAACCCGGCCAATGATGATATTATTGCGATTGAAATTAACCCGCGTGTTTCCCGTTCTTCAGCCTTAGCTTCTAAAGCAACTGGTTATCCGATTGCTAAAATTGCGGCCAAATTGGCCATCGGTTTTAATTTGGACGAACTGCAAAATCAAATCACCAAAACCACTTCTGCCTATTTTGAGCCAACTTTAGATTATGTCATCGTCAAAATTCCACGATGGAACTTTGACAAATTTAAAGGTGCCAACAAAGAGTTGGGTTTACAGATGAAATCGGTAGGCGAAGTAATGGGAATTGGCCGAAGCTTTATTGAAGCTTTGCAAAAAGCTTGTCAAAGTTTGGAAATTGGCCGTGCCGGTTTAGGTGCCGATGGTTGGCAAAGCCGAAACTTAGATGAAATCATGTACAGTTTGGAGCATCCAAGTTGGGACAGGTTGTTTCATATTTATGATGCTTTAAGTTTGGGCGTGCCGATAGAATCTGTGCGGAAAGTAACCAAAATAGACCGTTGGTTTTTAAACCAGATCCAGGAAATAGTGAACATGGAAATTGAACTGCGCCGTTATTCTTTAAATAATATTCCGAAAGATTTCTTCTTCAACTTAAAACAAAAAGGCTTTTCGGATGCGCAGATTGCTTACATTTTGCAGCACGTAAGCGAGGAAGATATTTACCAGCGACGCAAGGAACTGGGCCTGCACCGCGTTTATAAAATGGTGGATACTTGCGCGGCCGAATTTCAAGCAAAAACGCCTTATTATTATTCTACTTACGAAGGCGAGAACGAATCCATTCCTTCCGATAAGAAAAAAATTATTGTTTTAGGTTCCGGCCCAAACCGGATTGGCCAGGGCATTGAGTTTGATTATAGTTGCGTACACGGATTAATGGCTGCAAAAGAATGTGGCTACGAATCGATCATGATCAACTGTAATCCCGAAACAGTTTCTACCGATTTTAACATGGCCGACAAACTCTACTTTGAACCGGTTTTCTGGGAACACGTGCGCGAGATCATTGAACTGGAAAAACCGGAAGGTGTGATTGTTCAGTTGGGCGGACAAACGGCATTAAAAATGGCTGAAAAGCTGCACGAACACGGCATTAAAATTATCGGTACTTCTTACGATAACATGGATATTGCCGAAGACCGCGGCCGTTTTTCTGATCTGTTGAAAGAACTGGGAATCCCGTATCCAAGATATGGTGTGGCCGAAAGTGCCGAAGAAGCGTTGGTTGTGGCGCACCAGGTTGGTTATCCGGTTTTGGTTCGGCCAAGTTATGTTTTGGGCGGACAAGGCATGAGTATTGTGATCAATGATGAAGACCTGGAAAAAGCCGTAGTAAACCTGTTGAAAAACCTTCCGGGAAACCGTGTTTTAATTGATCATTTCCTGGATCGCGCAGAAGAAGCAGAATCCGATTCGATTGGTGATGGTGAAGAAGTACACATCATTGGGTTGATGGAACATATTGAACCTGCGGGAATTCATTCCGGCGATTCGAGCGCAGTTTTGCCGCCGTTTAATTTGTCGGAAAACGTGATCAGGCAGATGGAAGAACATACCATCAAAATCTCCAAAGCTTTAAATGTGATTGGTTTGTTGAATATCCAGTTTGCCATCAAAAAAGAAGAAGTTTTTGTGATCGAAGCCAATCCGCGTGCTTCGCGGACGGTTCCATTCATCGCGAAAGCTTATGATGTGCCTTATATCAACATTGCCACAAAGATCATGTTGGGCGCCAACAAGCTCAAAGATTTTACGATTGAGCGGAAGCTGCAAGGTTACGCCATTAAAGAACCGGTTTTCTCTTTTGATAAATTCCCGGAAGTGAACAAAGAATTAGGCCCGGAAATGAAATCAACGGGAGAAGCGATCCGTTTTATCCGTGATCTGGAAGACCCGTATTTCCGCCATTTGTACAAAGAGAAATCGATGTATTTGAGTAAGTAAGAATGCTGTTTTTATCGGCATAAAAAACCACGTCCTGTAATTTAAGACGTGGTTTTTTGCTTGATAAAAGAAGTATCAGTTCATCAACTGTACACCTTTTGCTGCAATGTGATAACCGCCGGCATCTTCACTCCCTTTGTTTCTGCCGGCAGGTGTTCCTTCAGTAGAAGTATATTGTTTAGAAATCACACCATCGATCAATATGGTTTTACCAACCAGATCTTGCGGAAACTTATATCCGGCTTTTTGAAAACCTACAGAAATTATCTTTCCGGTATTGTCTTTCACAGTAAGCGTTTCGCCATTTTTAGCAACTGTTGCTACTTTGCCAGTGATCGTGGTGGTGATAGATGGACGCGTGCCCATATATTTAGCCAGATCACCAATCGGATGTGCTGTTTTTACATCTACTTTTTCTCCATAAATTTTACCTTTTGGAGCAATGCTCACAGCACCCGGCTGTGGTTTGGTGCTGGTTTGTGCAGAAACCGTTAACGCACTAAAAATAACGGCTATAGAAAAGATTACTTTTTTCATGTTTTTTAAAATCGATTTAAACCATAACCTTTAAAAAAACAGAAGGTTTTGATTAAGCGAAAAGCTATTAATTTTAATTATCATCAAATACCTCTTCCAACTTTAGTACAAAACCCGGAAGAATAGGGGTAGTTACTTCATCACCAAATGTCAATAGTTTGGATGGAATATATTTTCCATTTTCCTCCAAAGTATATCGAAAGAAAATATTGTAATCAGGTGAGATAATCCAGTATTCTTGTACACCGCATTCCTCATAAATCTCATATTTATCTTGCAGTTCCTTTTTGTTACTTCCTGGAGAAATAATTTCTATCATAATATCCGGCACACCGATACAGCCTCTTTCATCAATCTTATCGCGATTGCAAATCACACTAATATCAGGCTGTACAACTGTTTTAATATCCTCATCTTCTTTTAAATTTCTGCTTAGGCGAATATCAAAAGGAGCTGCAAACACTTCAAAAGGCTTTTTATAACAATGATTTGCTAAAGTAAAAAGGATATTCCCGGAAACTTGCTGATGAAGCGTAAAAGGAGTAGCCAACATAAACACTTTGCCATTTATCAATTCTACTCTTTCAACAAAATCCCATTTAAAATAATCAGCATAAGTATAGGTTTTTGAAAGATCAAGATCTGATAACTGCATAATTTCCTGGGTTTCTATAAGCATACTGTTTTTATCAACATAAATTTCAGCATTCCTCAGCCAAAAAGCAACTGAAAAACTTCTTCAATGCGGCTGACAGCTTTTACTTCAATGTCAAAACGGGAAAAATCTACGGGTTTTTTATTTTTTCCACCAGCAGGAAGGTTGTATTTGGAGATAACGATCTGCTCAAAACCCAATTTTTGTGCTTCTGCAATGCGCTGCTCAATCCGGTTTACGGCGCGGATTTCCCCAGATAGGCCCAGTTCTCCGGCAAAACAGGTTTTAAAAGAAACGGGAATATCTTCATGCGAAGAAATGATGGCCGCAGCCAAACCCAGATCAATCGCCGGATCTTCCACATGGATGCCACCGGTAATATTCAGGAAAACATCCTTGGCACTCAACCGAAAACCGCATCGTTTTTCCAGTACGGCCAGCAGCATGTTCATCCGCTTGTTATCAAAACCAGTGGCTGACCGTTGCGGCGTTCCGTATGGCGAAGCACTCACTAAAGCTTGCGTTTCAATTAGCATTGGCCGCAAACCTTCCAGCGTAGCCGAAATGGTTATGCCGCTTAAAGCCTCATCACGCTGGGATAATAATATTTCTGACGGATTGGAAACCTGCCGCAACCCTTCGCCCTGCATTTCATAAATCCCTAATTCGGAAGAGGAGCCAAAACGGTTTTTGATCGTGCGCAAAATCCGGTACACATGATGCCGGTCGCCTTCAAATTGCAAAACCGTATCCACCATGTGCTCCAAAATTTTTGGGCCGGCGATAGCCCCGTCTTTGGTAATGTGGCCGATCAGGAAAACTGGCGTAGCCGTTTCTTTGGCAAATCGCATCAGTTCGGCAGTACATTCCCGGACTTGGGAAACGCTTCCCGGCGTAGATTCAATATGCGCCGAATGCAAAGTTTGGATAGAATCGATGATTACCAAATCCGGTTCAATCGCTTCAATCTGTTTAAAAATATTTTGGGTAGAAGTTTCTACCAGAACATACGGGTTATTAATTTTACCGGTAAAAGAAGCACTGATCCGTTCAGAACGCATCTTGATCTGCCGGTTGCTTTCCTCACCAGAAACATAAAGCACTTTGATGCCCGGCATAATCAAAGCCAGTTGCAGCATCAGCGTTGATTTACCAATTCCCGGTTCGCCGCCAATTAAAATCAAAGAACCGCCCACAATCCCGCCGCCAAGCACGCGGTTCAGTTCATTATCCGGTGTGATCAGCCGGTCTTCTTCAGAAAAAACAATTTCCGAAACCGGAACGGGTTTGTTGGAGCGCTGCAAACTGCTGCTGGCCGGTTTCCATTCGGGTACTGTGGTATTTGGCTTTTCGATCACCTCTTCTACAAATGTATTCCACTCACCGCAAGACGGACATTTGCCCAGCCATTTGGGTGCTTCAAAACCACAGCTCTGGCAGAAATAGGCACTTTTAGTTTTAGCCAATTTGATAGGATTAGAGAATTTTTAAATTGATTTCAGGATTTAATTCCTACTGATTTAGCATACAATTTACGGTTTCTTTACCAAAAAAACACCGATAAAAACAGTATGTAAAAATTCAGGCTTACCATTTTACATCGTATCAACACAAGGGTGAAATGGTAAACCTGAAATAATAAATAAGCTGATTAAAGCTTGATTTCTTCGTCTTTAGAGGATAAAAAATGAAACTCGTTCATCGTATAATTGGGCATACTTTTTACTTTAATCCATTGATGATAACGGAAATACCATTTCATCTGCTTGTTGTAAACACCTCTTTTAATGTATGCCTCAATAAACGGATGCACACAAAGCGTGATCCCTTTTTCATTTTGCTCCTGCAACACGTAGTTGAGGTTGTTCTCGATATCATCCAGCAATAAAACACTTGGCCGGACGGTTCCGGTTCCGTGGCAGGTTGGGCAAATTTCGGAAGTAACAATATTCATTTCCGGCCGAACGCGTTGCCTGGTCAGTTGGATCAATCCAAATTTGGATGGCGGCAACACAGTATGTTTTGCGCGGTCCAACCGCATTTCATCACGCATAAATTCAAACAAGTCCTTGCGGTTTGTGGGATTGTGCATATCGATAAAATCAATCACCACAATGCCGCCCATATCACGCAAACGCAACTGGCGCGCAATTTCTTTCGCCGCTTCCTTGTTTACCATAAAAGCATTTTCTTCCTGATTTTCTTTATTTGCCGTCCGGTTACCGCTGTTTACATCGATTACATGCAACGCTTCTGTATGCTCGATGACCAGATAAGCACCGCCCGGGAGGTTTACCGTTTTACCAAAAGCAGATTTGATCTGTTTTTCGATACCGTAATGTTCGAAGATCGGAACATCGTTTTTGTGCAGTTTGACTATTTTTTCCAGATCAGGAGAAATCTCCTGAACATAGGAACGTATTTCTTCAAAAATAGACTGGTCATTCACTGTAATGCTTTGAAAATCAGCATTCAGCAAATCACGCAGCAAAGTTGAAGTTCGGTCGATCTCGCCCAAAACCTTCTTTGCCGGTTCGGTAGCCGGCAAACGGACCATAAAATTTTCCCATTTTGCAATCAAGTCCAGCAAGTCTTTTTGCAGCTCTTCTACGCCTTTATCCTCGGAAACTGTACGGATAATTACGCCAAAGTTTTTGGGTTTGATGCTTTCTACGATCTTACGCAACCGAGTACGTTCGGTATTGCTTTTGATTTTTTTAGAGATAGAAATAGCATCCGAAAAAGGGACCAACACCACATATCGGCCTGCAATAGACAGATCGGAACTGAGCCTCGGCCCTTTTGTAGAAATCGGTTCTTTCGCGATCTGAACCGGTATCAGTTGGTTTTTGCTTAAAATATCAGAGATTTTACCGGACTTGGTAATGTCTTTTTCAAGTTCAAAATGATCCAGCAATTTTGATTTATAACTTCCGCCGCGAACTGTTTTTGCCAGTTTTAGTAAAGACTGTACCTGCGAACCCAGATCAAGGTAATGCAGAAAAGCATCTTTTTCATAACCCACATCAACAAAAGCAGCATTTAAGCTTGGCATAATCTTCTTGATCCTGCCAAGATAAATATCGCCAACTGTATAGTTGTTGTTGATCTGATCTTCATGAAGCTCTACAAGCTGCTTATTTTGCAGCAAAGCAATGGTTGCACCAGCCGGGGAAGCATCGATAACTAATTCCTTTATCAATTACTTACGCCTTGTCAACGGAAAACCGTTGTATTAAAATATCGGTGAATTATCGCAAAAATAAGAAAAGGCGCCTTGCTTATACAAAGTGCCCTAATCTTAAAAAAGTATATTATTTCTTTTTATGTCTGTTTTTTCTTAAACGTTTTTTGCGTTTGTGGGTGGCCATTTTATGACGTTTTCTCTTTTTACCGCTTGGCATAATTTCTTTTAATTAGATGATTTAATTTTTTAACTCTTTAATGTATTCGTCCATTTTTTGGTTGAAAGCCGGATCGCCTGCCAGTTCTTTACACTTTTGGTAAGCGGCAATGGCTTCCGGTTTCATTCCTAATTGCTTGTAACTTTCTGCCAAATAAAAGTAAGGCTCCAATTCCGGCTTTTGCTCAACCACATTTTTAAACCGTGTAACAGCTTTTTCAAACTGGCCAGACTTCATCGAAAATAAACCTAAGTTTAAATTAGCTTTTAGATTTTTCGGTTCTTTGGCAACCACGCCCAGCAGTAAAGAAATCCCTGTCATCGGGCTTGGTGCACCCCCATTTACATCTGCAATACCCAAACCCGTTTGTGCATCCAAGTTATCCGGCGCAATTTGCATAGCTTTTTTAAATG
>CAXSBZ010000012.1:0-91262 GCA_964236465.1 uncultured Sphingobacteriaceae bacterium
GGTAAAAGCAGCATTGGCCAATCCGGTGAAGAGCTTAAGAAGTGAATAAATGACTAATAAAAAAGCCGTCAGCATAAGAAAATGCTGCCGGCCAAAATTAATTTTATTGATTTCTTACTTGAACATGCCGCCCAACATACCGCCAAGTCCGCCACCGCCACCGGAAAAAGCACTTGTCATGCTATCTTGCGTAATGCTGGAATCATTAGGGTCATTTGCTTTATGGGCAAATTTTTGTAAAATCCCTGGCAATGCAGCAGCAATAGCACCAGTTGCCATTGGAGGCAAGCCAAATTTACTACCCAAACTACTGGCCAATCCACCTTCAATAGCACTGGTGATCGGGCTTCCGGAGCCCATGCTTCCGGTGAGCATAGACATTAATCCGCCTACACCGCCTTGAGAAGCTGCCTGGTTTTGTAAACCATCATGAATATGGGTTGCAATTTCTTGATGGACTGCATCTTCCTGTCCGGCTGGTATTGCAGCAGAAGCTGATGAATTTCCACCAACCTGGTCTTTAACCATTTGTAAGATCTGATCAAACATTGTTTTTTAATTTAATTGTAATTGGAATAATTGTTATTAAGTTTTTTTAGATAAAACTTAATAAAGGTAATATTAAACTTTTCAACTGCAAGGAGTTTAAGCTTCCTTTGTTGTTGTGGTATAATAATCTGCTGGTTCTTTAGAATCCCTACCTTTTTTAGCACCATACGCACTAGCTCCCGCACCTAAAAGAAGACCAAAAAAAGCGTATAAAGCACCTTTTGATGTTGCAGAAGCTGCATCATCAGCTACTTGTCTGGCTTTTTGTTCAGCCTCATCCTTATTGGCATTCACCTTGTCGGCTACTTTGGCGCTATCATTAGCCAATTTATTGTTACCCGCATAGCGATCTTGAACAGCATCTTTAATGGATGGGGCTGCTGTAGAAATTGTTTTTCCTACTATGGAGCCTGCTCCGCCAATAATGCTGCCTACAGCACTGCTCAACAGATAAAAAGTTAGAATAAACAATAAACCACAAACAAGTAAACCATGGATCACGCTTTCGGAAGTATGCTTGTCTTTTGCCAACCGACCAGCCACCCAGCCACCTAAAAATAAAGAAATAAGTAAACTTACCACATACCATATGCCCGAACCTATGGCTAGGCCAGCTCCAGGTGTATTATGATTTGTTGCATCAACTGTACCCAAACCGATGGCCAAGCCAAGTAATGTTAAAGCAAGTTGAATAAAGACAGCAATAATTAACCCGGCAAAAACAGCTGCCCAGCTAATGCGTTGCGACCAACCGGATGGCCTTGAATAATTAGTTGTTGCAAATCCTTCGTTTACGTTTCTGGTAGTTTCCATAATTGTTTTTTTTTGTTGTAGTAGAATTATTAGTTAAATTGTTTAATTAGCAATAGTCTGTTATGAAATAGTATTATATAGATTTTAAAATAAGTACCTGATATATTTCAAAGCATGTTAAAAATTTTATCACCGAGATTACTTCTTTTACACCCGTAATTTTGTATTTGTGATTTACAGAAATTAAGAATTATTATACGGTAAAAGAAGTATAAAAGCGGCTGACAAAAAAATTAACATGCTCCTGAAATCATTTACTTATAAAAATCTTCACCTTATTTTCCGGGAAGTTTTTTTTCGTTCGTTAGTTTAGAAGTCTCATCGGTAAAGTTTTCCGTTTCCACTTCTGTTTTCCGGATTGTTCCTTGTACGGTTTCTGTGTTTTCATGCACTTCTTTTTCAAGGGAAACTTCTCCGGTCACAAATGCTTCTTTACTTACCACCGGCACCTCTGCGTATTCTTTCATCTCAATTGTGCCTTCTTTAAAGGCTTCCAGGTCTGCTGTAGTAGCCGGCCTCTCAACGAGAGTTTGTTCTACATGTACATGTTCTGAACGCAAGTTTACGTTTTCTTCTACCTTTTCCTGCACCACACGGCTTTTTAAACGCACACCACCGGTTTCAACCTCGCGTTTGCCCACTTCCATTTTTTCTTCAATGATTGGGATCGCTTTTGCATTCGTAGTTTCTGGCTGGCGTTTGCCGTAAAACTTTTTATCATTAAAGGTTTCATGCTGATAAAAGTCCGGTGATACAGCTGCTGCAACTGCTCCACCCGCAAAAACCGTCCGGATGGCAGATTCTGTTTGAGAAGTAATATTACCTTTTTCGTAAGCAGGCAAAGAACTTAATTGTGCAGCTGTTACGCCCGACAAAATTACATCATCGTCTTTTTCATGCAGTTCTGCTACACCAATCGGAACCAATACTTTTTTGTCGTCCTTCATATCAAAGTCATTGTCGTCCAGATCTACGATCAAATACAAAACTTTATTGGTAGTGGAGTTGAAAATCAATTCAGTCACTTCCCCAAATTGTTTTCCGTTAGCATCTTTTACGTCCCATCCTTTAATATTTGGTTCGCCATCTACAATTTCGTAATCACTTTCACCCAATTCTTTCAAGTTTGAAGTGTTGTTGTTTTCGTTAATTGACATCGTTTTTTATTTTAAAAAATTAAACAATTATTTACTACCAGTTTTCGGCGTAGCTACAATTGCCACACTCCTATTTTCCTGTCTTCCTGCTGCTGTTGCATTGGATGCTACCGGATTACTTTCTCCCAGAGAATGGATAGTTATGGCACTATCAGGTAGATTTTCATTTTTAACTAACCACATCCGGACAGTTTCTGCACGTGCTGCGCCCAATTGCTTGTTGTGGGTTGTAGTTCCGGTAGAATCTGTACGGCCATAAACGCTAAGTTCTGCTCCCTTAAAACGTTTGTTCAAAGAACCTGAGATCATTTTTAACTCTGCTTCTGCAGTGCTTTTAAGCGTACTTTTATCTTTATCAAATAAGATATCCTCGCCCAAACCATAGATTGTGTAATTGTTGTTGCCGCGGACACTAATACTTGTATCTGTTATTTCTTCATAAGAAGCTTTTGGCGAATTAAAATCTATTGGGGTTGTGGTAGTTGCAGCAACTGCCTGAGTTTTATCGGCACTGTTTGCAGCAGTCGAATCTACACCGGTTGGGGTTACTTTTTTGTTATTGCATCCACGTAAAAGGAAAAATAACAAAGCCAGAGCCACCAGCAATAATAAAAGCCAAAGCCACCAGGGATTATTTTTTTTAGGTTGAACATCTAATTCTGCCATAATTGTTTAAGTATTAATTTAAGTTTTCAAAAAAAAGCACCAGTAGATTCCTAACTGGTGCCTTTATAGTTAATTTTTCAGAACTGATGAATTTTTATTTATAAAAACCATCTTTATTACCAGTCGTTTTGGTGGTGCCAGAAGCTAATTTGGTGTCCTGATCTGTAAAGTTTTCAGTATCCACTTCTGTTTTGCGAACCGTTCCTTGCACGGTCTGATTTTTTTCCTCTACTTCTTTTCCTAAAGAAACCTCACCGGTAACAAAAGCTTCTTTATTTACTACAGGTACTTCTGCAGTTTCTTTCATTTCGATAGAAGCATCTCTGAATGCAGCCAAATCAGCTTCAGTAGCCGGACGGCTTACGTTTGTACGTTCTACGCGTACACGTTCTGTACGTAAACGGATATCTTCCTGAACAGCTTGCTCTACAATACGGCTGCGCAAACGAACACCGCCAGTTTCTACTTCGCGTTTGCCAACTTGCATTTTTTCTTCAATGATTTTGATAGAATCTGCATCGGTAGCTTTTGTAGTTGGTGTAGTACCTGTTAATGTTGAAGTACCGGTAGTTTTGTAAGCTTCTGCACGTTCGTTTACATCAATTGCACCATAATTATCTAAAATTCTGGCTGCATTTTCAGCTTCGTCTGCAGATTTTGCATGTACGGTTACGATAGAACCTCTGCGGCCAACTTCTGTGTATTTTTCAGTTTCTTCGCCGGTTCCGAATAAATTACTGAAAAAACCACCAACACTGCTGTGGCCGTCATCTTCATAATCATCGTTTGATGTGCTGCCTTCTGTTTCAGCTCCGCGGGAAGAAATATCAATATTATCCCTGCTGAAACCATTGCTTGTTAAATAACTAACGGCTTCCTGAGCCTCACTAGTGTAGTCGAAAATTCCAATTACTGTTTGTGCCATGATTGTTGTTTTTTAATGTTAATTAATTATTGATTTGTTGTTTTGTGTTCTTGTGTTGAATTCAATCGATTGATTTCAATGGTCTCTTTTCGTAATGTTTCTGTAACTGTGGCAGTAGATGCAATTTGTGTTTTTGTGAGATGCAATTCTTCAACCAACATCAACCTTTTTTCTACCACCAATACTTCTTTTACCACCGAAATTATAGTGGTGTCACCTTCTACACGAATAGCCGGCACATTTTCTATGTATTGATTGATTGGCTTGTGTTCTACTTTAATCTCTTCGGAAACAACAGGGACTTCTTGCGTTACTTCCTCAGTAATAACCTTTTTATGAACCTGTACAGTGCCGGTTTCTACCAATTGCACGCCAACTTTCAAACGCTCTTCAACCAAAGCAATTTTGGAAGTAAGTGCTTCTTCCTGATCCGTGTTTTGTCCGTTTGGTATTTTACTAAATTCAGCCATTTTATTATGATATTTTTAATCGAAAGCCAAGAAGCATTTTCCGATTTACAATGACCAAAAGTAAAAATTTAAAGAATTTGTTTTTCAATTGAAATAATAAAAAACCTACAGGCTAAGGATTTCTCATTTTTAAAGAAAAAATACAAGCCTATTTTTAAATATTGTGCTTAATTAATACAATATTAAAATACCCATGCAAGTGATTTTTATCAAATTTATATTGAATCAATTTTGTTACGTAGCTGATTCGGCTGAATCAAATTCCAAATAATACTTCTTTTATCGGCATAAAATTGTATCATAAAGAAACAATACATGTATCGATACCGAACACTGCCTTCTCTCTGTTTTTTGCTAATCGCCTGTATATCAAGAAATCATGTCTTTGGTATCAGATTTTGTATAAGGTAGCCAAGTAAAGCCATAATCGGATAAATCAGCATAAAACACCAACAACCATGATCGAACTAAAACATATTTACAAATGGGTTTCAACCGGCCCGAAACGTACTTTTTTACTAAAAGATATTAACCTTATCATCAACGAAGGCGAATTTATTTCGATCATGGGGCCGTCCGGTTCCGGGAAATCTACCCTGCTGCATATTCTTGGCATGATCGACGAACCATCCGAAGGCGAATATATTTTTTTGGAACAATCAGTTTTTAAGTTGAAAGAAAAGCAGCGTTCGGCTCTGTATAAGCAACACATCGGCTTCGTTTTTCAGGCTTATCATTTGATCGATGAATTGACGGTTTATGAAAACATCGAAACGCCGCTAATTTATCAGGACATGAAATCTTCGGAACGGAAATCCATTGTAGCTGATATCCTGGATCGCTTTCAAATTGTGGGCAAAAAGGATTTGTTCCCAAACCAGCTTTCCGGCGGGCAGCAGCAATTGGTTGGTATTGCACGCGCTTTGGCCGCCAATCCGAAAGTGATTTTGGCCGATGAACCGACCGGAAACCTCAATTCCAAGCAAGCCGAAGAAATTATGGAACTGTTCAAAACCCTCAATCAACAAGGTGTTACGATCATACAAGTAACGCATTCGGAAAAAAACGCAGCTTACGGGTCCCGGATTATCAATTTGCTGGACGGCAGGATTGAATAGAGCCTTTAGCTGTCAGCATTCAGCTAAAAGCTAAATATTTTTGATACTTATTGTGCTGCTGGCTGATTGCCGACAGCTAATTGCAAATTTTAAACAACCTATGAAATCCCTTTTTCCCTGCTTGCTCCTATGCTTCTTTTATGCCACAAAAGTTAGTGCTCAAGACAGCACCTTCCGCAGTTCGGCCTTAACTTTGCAGCAATGCGTGGAAACGGCGATCAGCAACAATCTTGGCGTAAAACAAAGCGAACTTGCGGCACAGCGATCTAACATCAACTACAATCAGGCAAAATTAAATTTGCTGCCCAACCTAAGCGGTAATGTTACTCAGGGCTTGAACCAGGGCCGAAGCGTTGACCCAACTACCAATGCTTACTTGAACCAGCAGATTAACTACACAAATTATTCGGTTGGCAGCAGCGTAGTATTATTTAACGGTTTTTTGCTATGGAATACGATCAAGCAAAACCTGTTCGCTTTCCAGGCCAGCAAACTGGAACTACAGCAGCAAAAAGACAACCTGACTTTAAACGTAATCCTGGCTTATCTACAAATTTTGAATAACCAGGAATTGGTCAATCAATCTAAAAACCAGGCTGCTGTTTCGCAGGAACAGATCCGCCGTTCCGAAATTTTAAACAAAGACGGAGCCATTGCGCCTTATCAATTATCGGATTTGCGCGGACAATTGAGCAACGACAGCCTTTCGATCATCAATAATCAAAATAATTTGGAAGCTGCAAAAGTAGCCTTGGTACAGCTGATGAATGTGCCTTATCAAAAACAGCAAAGCTATGCGCCACTGAACGCCGAGCAGCTTACTACCTCTTTTAATAATAGTCCGGATGCCATTTATGAAGCCGCTTTGGAGCAACATTCTTTGGTGAAAGCCAGTTCGCTGCGTGCCAAAAGTGCGGCAAAAAGCGTGAGTTCGGCCCGTGGCTATTTGTATCCGACGCTTTCATTAAACGCTTATTTGTACACCAATTATTCCAGCGCGGGCAGCAAAAGTATTTTTGTAGATAGTGCCAGAGTGGCCAGCAATGATTATGTAACGCTGCAAAACGGTAGCAAATCGTATGTGATGACGAACCAGAGTGATTACCGGTCGGAGAAAATCAATTATGCCAATCAGTTCAAAAACAACTATAATTCAGCAATCACTTTGGGTTTGCAGGTTCCGATTTTTACCAATTGGCAGGCCCGGAACCGCATTGCTTTGGCCAAAATTGATTTCAAAAATGCTGAATTGATAGAGCAAACCACGCGCATCCAGCTTAAACAAGCTGTGGAGCAGGCTTTTTTCAATACCACAGCTTCATCCGGCCGTTATCGCACTTTGCAAAGCCAGGTTCGCTCTTACACCGAATCTTTTAAAGCTACGGAAGTGAAATTTAATGCCGGCGTGGGCAACTCTGTGGATTATACAGTGGCCAAAAACAAGTTGGATGCAGCAAACATCAACCTAATTTCTGCACGCTATGATTATATTCTGCGGATGAAAATCCTGGATTATTATCAGGGAAAACTAACTTGGTGATGCTGTTTTTATCGGCATAAAATTGGATTAGAACCTTGTATTTTTATAAAGATCAACACAAATTTTGGGTTGATAAAAGAAGTATCAACATCGATTAAAACCTAAATCAGGATTAATAAAAACCGAAATATTTTTATCGAAAAGAAATGAAATTACAGTAGCTGTAACCTTGCAAAATCCGCTTCGTATGAGAGTTTAGAGAACCTGAATCTATACTTTTTAGGATAATAATGTACTTGTAATGAAGGTGTTAATATTATCAATCCAAATTTTTACGGCTATTTACAATCCTGCCAGCCGGTTTATAAATACCAATTGGGTAAGTAAAGTTTCCAACAAATACATGGAATCAATCAACTTGCGGGGAAAAAATTATGTGGTGCATTACGATAAAAAATCTGCACAAACCTACCGCGGCTGTTACAGTATTTCTAAAGATACTTTGATCATTAAAGAACGTGATGATTCGCGCCGACTGGCTTCTTATCATAAAATAAAATTTGTGCTGAAAGATCATGAGCTGCATTTTGTCAGCAATGAAGAATTGGTGAACCACCAATGGGCAAAATCCAAAGTTCAGGCCGATAAAAATCGTGTTTTCATCAGGATATAAATTTATAGATTGTAGCTAAGGGCTAAAGTGTGTGGCCGTAAACATACCCTTCTGGGGAAAAATGCGCATAATTGGCCAAACAACGCATTCGGATTTCTGTCAGTAAATCCGACTCGTAAACAAAGCCAAATACCGGCGTACCTTTTTCTATCGCAAACCAGTAATGATTTTTAAGCTTGTCGAAACTGTCGTCCAGCATCCGCGGCGCACGTACGATAAAAAATGTAAGGTACTGAAATTCAATTTCTGCCAGTGCATCCAAAAAATCTTTTGTAAGTTCTTCAACCTTCATCGTGTGCTGTTTTTATTTTTGTGCTGATACGCAGGCAAGGTATTTCGGGTTGTAGATATATTTTATTGAAAATCAAAAAGCAGCCACCAATTTTTACCTGGTAAAAGAAGCATCGGGTTATGCAAAACCGCTGTAATATCCAACCACCAATTTTCCCCCGATAAAAGAAGCATCCGGTTTTATAAAATAAAACTTGCAGCAGCAGCCAACAAACAAGTGCTGTAAAAGCTGTGTTTAACCAAAAACGAATGTTAAACATGAAAAATACAAACAATCCGGTTTGGTTTATCACCGGCTGCTCAACTGGTTTTGGACGAGAACTGGCTAAACTAATTTTAAACCGGGGATGGAACGCTGTAATTACGGCAAGAAATCCGGATCAGGTAAAAGATATTGCCGAAGGACATAAAAATACTGCGCTGGTTTTATCACTGAATGTGAACGACAAAGCGCAGGTTGCCGCAGCAGTTGCCCAAGCCCAGGAAACTTTTGGCCAAATTGATGTTTTAGTGAACAATGCCGGATACGGTTATTTCAGCAGTATTGAAGAAGGCGAAGAAGACAAAATCCGGGCACAATTTGAAACTAACTTTTTCGGTTTGGTGAATATGGTTCAGGCCGTATTGCCGAAAATGCGCGAACAACGCAGCGGCCACATCATCAATTTTTCTTCTATCGGCGGCTTGCGGGCTTTTACGGCAACCGGTTATTATCATGCCACCAAATTTGCGGTTGAGGGTTTGTCGGAATCTTTATCGCAGGAACTGGCACCGCTGGGGATCAAGGTTTTATTGGTAGAGCCAGGGCCTTTCCGCACGGATTGGGCCGGAAGGTCAACTTCGAGAACTGATGTACAAATTGCTGATTATCAGGATACTGTAGGAAAACGCATGGCAGCTAGCCAAAATGGTAGCGGCAAGCAGCAAGGCGATCCCGTTCGCGGTTGTGAAGCCATTATCAAAGCGGTAGAAGCTGACGACCATCATCTTCGTTTGCTTTTGGGCGAACCGGCCTACAAAATGGCTTTAGAAAAAACAGCCATGCTGAATGCTGATTTTGAAGCTTGGAAAGAATTTACTTTGAGTGCAGATTTCCCCGAATCAGAAAGATAAACCAAATAGCCAGATTAAAAAAAGCCCTGAATTTTTTAAATAAATTCAGGGCTTTTTTTGTGTTGATTGTTTTTTAAGATCATAAACTTACCGCGTCCGACAAATCAATATGGGTAAATTTATGCAGGTTGATGGCCGGAAATACCCGGCGAACCCGGATGGTACCCGAATTAAAAAAGTCTGCCGTTTCCCGCCATTCCGTAGTCCGGATGCCGCCATTGCTTTCCGGGTCGCTCATCACCAAAACAGATTTTGCACGATGGATCAGTTCGCCGGCCACTTCGGCGATAATTGCACCTGTTTTGCTGATGCCATCAACTTTTTTCAGCCAGCTATTTGTCCGCAGCAAAAAATCATGCGAATACAATCCCAGCAGGCAACGCGCCATAGGTGTGGCCGGCAAATGGTCCCAGTGCAAATGCGTGTTGAAACTTTCTACCCGCCTTTTAAAGCCCGGATAAATTTCATTCGTGTCATGGATCAGCATAGCATAATCAAATTCCCAGCGCAAAGGTGCTTCATACAATGCGGTTAGCTCCCAGGCATTATGCGTACTGTAAGCATAAGAAACACCGTTGATTAGCCTTTCGTCATCCTGTTTACAGCCGTTGATTACTACTTTTATCCGGGCAGGTTCTATACCTTCTGCCAGCAATTCCTGCAATAATTTGGGTATCGTTTTTTGGTAAAAAGGCAGGCAGGTAGCAATCACATAAACAATTTTATTATCTGTAACCGTCTTTTTTTGTGGCAAAAGGCAAAGTTTTTGCGGCATTTCGGGTTCGCCGCAATAAAAACCGATGGGCATGTTGCCAAAAGTTTGCTGCCAGGTAGAGCTGGGTATAAACCGGTTGCCCGCACCCACAAATGCAAATCCTTCTTCGGCATCTACCGTTCCGTATTCGTAGGGCTGCCAGTAGCCTTCGTTTGGGTGGCTGTACCCTGTGATCCGGCCATCGGGCTGCAAAGTCATCGTTCCCAACGGCACCACCATAAAACCTGACCGCGTATCACTAAAGCGGCAAAATAAATGCGGCGTACCAATCAGCTGGCCCATATCTACTCCCGAAACCAGGATTGGTTGATCATCAATTGTTAAACTTTGGCCTTCTATTGGCTGTAATTCTGTAATCATATTATTAATTAATGGCGATTTTGTTTAAAAAATAGCAGGTTTTGAAATTTATATTCCTGCTAAAATAATAAATATTTACAAATGAAATAGGACTGAAAAGGTTTTAAGAATTCCAAAAACTATATAAAAGACAATAATTTTTGCAATCGGTACAATAATCCAATTTTTTGGTGATAAAAGAAGCATTGGCCTCAGCAAAAAAACTATGTTAAACGGATCATGATATAAAAGGACTGATGACATGGCAATCAAAACAAATGCTTCTTTTACCCTATAAAAATTGGGTTATAGCCGTGCTGAGGTCATAAACAGCAGTATCGTGGGGCAATAAGTTTTTGAGGATACTGCTTCCGGCTGCGCTACGGTAGCCACCGGCACAATGTACCACAATCGGTTTTCCGGTCGGGATTTCTGCAAACCGTTCCATCAATTCCGGCAGCGGGATGTGCAGCGAACCCATAAATCCGGATTGTTCTTTGCGTTCTGCGGCATTGCGGATGTCTATAATCTGATAGCTTTCCGGGGAGTTTTTAAAGTCTGATAAATTGATTAAATCAGCTCTCAAACCGCCCTGACCAAGCACAAAAGCTTCTTTTATAAAAACTTCGTAACCAATTTTGGCTGTACGCTCGATCACTTCAGTTAGCTGTTCGCTGCTACTTGCAGCCAAATAAAATATTGTTCCTGGTGAGATGATGCTACCCAGCCAGGTTTCCAGTTTGCCATTGGTAAGCAGGTTGATAGAATTCGGCAGATATCCGTTTCTAAAAACTTCTGCCGGCCGGGTGTCAATAATAATCGTTTTTGGGTCGATAAAAGAAGTATCACCAGCTGATTTCAGTTTGATCTGTGCGATGGATTCAGCCAGATTTGGCGCGCCTTTTTTGTTCAGCTCCACATCGTACCCAAAATATTTCGGCACAAAAGGCTGATCCTCCAGCAAAGCTTTCACAAATTGTTCTTCACTTAAATCAGACAAAGCCCAGTTACTGATTTTTTCCGCGCCTATCGTACTCGAATTGGCTTCACTCAACGCTTTTCCGCACAAAGTGCCCGCACCGTGCGCCGGATAAACTAAAACTTCCTCATCCAAAACCATCAATTTTTCTCGCAGTGAATAATACATCTGCCTTGCCAAATTTTCGCGCGTAGCCGTAACACTTCCGGCGGTTTCCCGCAGGTCCGGTCTTCCGCAATCACCAATAAACAAAGTATCACCGGTAAAAACAGCATGGTCTTTGCCATTGTGTTCCAGCATAATACAAATACTGTCTGGCGAATGGCCGGGCGTGTTAATTGCTTTTAAATTGATTTTCCCAAAGGAAATCGTGTCGCCGTCATCAAAAGTTTGCTGCGGATAAAGGGCACCTAAAAGCTTGGAACAATAAATTGTTGCGCCGGTAGTTTCGTGCAGTTCCAGATGGCAGCTCACAAAATCGGCGTGCGGATGGGTTTCAATCACACCGATGATTTTAGCCTGGTTTACTTCTGCAAAAGTGAGATACGGATTGATGTTTCTGGAAGGATCGATTAATACAATTTCTGCTGCGCATTCGCTCAAAATGGCGTAAGAATAATGCGACAGGTGTTTATCTTCAAATTGTTCGATCTTCATGGTATGCTGTTTTTATCGGGTAAAAATTGGTTTGTTGTGGTAAAAATGGATACAAAAAACGGTTTAATGTGACAGTTTTTCGCGGATCAAACCGTAAAACCAGGTTCCGGCAATAGCACTCAAAAGCGTGATGGTGATCACCATAAAACCACTGCCAATTTGGGCAAATAATGGCCCCGGACAAGCACCGGTAATTGCCCAGCCAAGACCGAAAATCAATCCGCCAAAAACATTGCCCCAATGAAATTTCTTTTCAGGAATGATAACTTTTTCCTGATGCATCGTTTTGATATTGAAGCGTTTGATAAGCTGAACCGAAATCATCCCAACCAAAATAGCACTGCCGATAACGCCATACATGTGGAAGGCTTGCAACCGGAACATTTCCTGGATGCGGAACCAGGAAACAACTTGCGATTTGACCAGCACAATGCCAAATAAAGCACCCAGGAATAAATATTTTAAGTTTTTCATGACTGGCTAAAGTTTGAGTAGATAAGGTAAAATAAGCCAGGTGCTGATAAAACCGCCGATCATGAAGCAGCAGGTTGCCAAGAGCGATGGCCATTGCAGCGATGAAACGCCCATGATGGCATGGCCGGAAGTGCATCCGCCGGCATAGCGGGTGCCGAAACCAACCAGAAAGCCACCGATTACGATGAAAATAAACCCTCTCAAAGTAAATAATTGGGAAAAGCTGAAGATGTCTTGTGGCAATAATCCGCTGAAATCTTTTACGCCTTCGTGCTGCAAAAGTGTAGTTGTGGCCGGATTGATTTGCACCGATCCGGGAACGGAAAGCAAATAAGTAGCCAGGAATCCGCCCAAAATTATCCCGGCGGCGAAAAACAGGTTCCAGCTTTCCTGCTTCCAATCGTACTTAAAAAAAATGATGTTGGCCGGAATGCAGGCCGCGCAAATATGCCGCAACGAGGAGGAGATACCAAAAGTTTTGTTGCCCAGAAGAAGCAATGCCGGAACGATCAGCCCGATCAGCGGGCCGGCTAAGTACCAGGGCCAGGGTTGGTTGATGAATTCCATTTTTTATGTTTTAATGATGGTGCTGACGAGTACAAAGATACCCATCGTGAGCACGAACCAGCCGAATGCCGGTTTCAGTTTGGTGTCATTTATATTTTTGCCGAGGTAACTTCCGGCGATAATACCGGTTATGGCAAAGCCGGAAAACAGCATCAGAAACGGATAATGGATTGGTGCGTGCCGGGAAACATCGCCCAAAACACCTAACAAAGAGCTGATCGCCATGACCATGAGCGATGTTCCAACTGCCTTTTTCATGGGCAAACCGGCAAAAAGTACGAGCGACGGAATGATCAAAAAACCGCCGCCAACGCCTACAAAACCTGTAATTACGCCAACGAAAATGCTTTGGACTATCAGCTTAAAATAATTGAGTTGTTGCCCCGATACTGTTTTTACCGTACTTTTTTTGATCATGGAGATGGATGCAGCCAACATCAAAACGGCGAAAACCAGCATCAGCAAAACGCCTTTGCTTATCTCGAAATTACCCAAAATCAATAGGTGTTGCGGCACCGCAGGCATCACCCATTTTCGCATGGTAAAAACAGCAATGAGCGATGGAACGCCAAAAAGCAAGGCAATATCCAACCGCACATTTCCCTTTTTGTAATGGCTCCATGCGCCGACAGAACTGGTTATCCCAACCACAAACAAAGAATAAGTTGTGGCGATAACCGGCCCGATCCCGAAAAAATAAACCAGGATCGGAACCGTTAAAATGGAACCGCCACCGCCGATCAGGCCCAACGATAATCCAATTAAAACTGCTGCTGCGTATCCGGCTATTTCCAATCTAAATATTTATGCCACAAAAGTAGCAGTCGGAAAGTCAATCAGTCCGTGACTTATGTTACAAAGCTAAATTTAAGCTGATTTTATTTCGGGAAAGCGTAACCATCTGCTGTTTTTCCATCTGTTTAAGCAGCCGGGAAATTACCTCGCGCGTGGTGCCCAGTTCTTCGGCAAGCTGCTGGTGGGTAATGTTGATTTCTTTGGATTGATAAATACCGGCTTTCTTTTTCAGCAGCTGTACAATCCGGTCGTCGAGCTTTTGGAAAGCTACGGCGTTGATCACCGATAACAATTCTTCAAAACGCTTGTGGTACAATTTGAAGATAAAATCTGCCCATTCCGGATAAACCTTTACCCATTCGCTGGCTTTGGCTACCGGCACCATCAAAATTTCGGCATCTTCTTCGATCACTGCGCTGATTTTACTGGTATCGTCATGTATCCCGGCCAGGAAAGACATGATGCAACTTTCGCCGGGTTTGATGTAATAAAGCAAAATTTCCCGGCCATCTTCGTCCTGGCGCATCATCCGGATACTGCCAGATAAAACAACCGGAATGCTGCGGACATAACTATTGGATTGCACCAAAACGGTTTCTGCGGAAAAGTTTTTGCGCTGGCTGTTGGCCTGCACCTCTTTCTCCAGCATCGATCCGAATAAATTCATGGCCGTAAATTAAGGTAATTTACTGGGCTGCTTTCTTGATCTGGCCAAATGCCAAAAGTTTACTACATGCTGTTTTTACCAGCTAAAATTTAGATTGCTGATTTTATGCCGATAAAAACAGTATCAATCCAAATCTACAGCAGTTTGCAGAATGGCCACCAGGCCACGAACGCAAGCTAAATAATTGGTGTTGCTGCCTGCGGGATAAGAAACGGTAGTTTGCTGCCGGATAGATTTGATGCCCGACAAGTCAATCGCCTGCTGCACCTGTTTTTCCAAAGCTTTCATCAAAATGATGACGGTTTCGGGTTGATGGATTTGCAGGCGACCGCTTAAACCGCTAATGCCGTTTTGCCGCTCCAGTTTTCTTTTCGGCAAATCGTGGCGTTCTGTATGCTCCAAACTCAAATGATCCAGGAAGCAGCCAGCCGCTTTAAAAAATTGCAGGAATTCTTCCGCAGAAGAGAAATCACCATAAAGCTCTCTGAAAGCTGCATAAACGGTACGGTACAAATTGGTATTGGCGAGGTAAAAGTTTTTGTCTGCCCTGCCCGGAGCTTCACCAATCAGCAGGATTTTCACTTTTTCGGGTTTGTATCTAAGGGCCAATTCGATAGCTGTTTCCATCAGTTCAGTTTAAAATTTCGAATAAATTGCAATTTTTATTTTGGTTCTTTTCATCAAGCAAAAGAATACACATAAAAAAGAAATTTGATGAAGGTCACTCCCTACAGTCGAGATGACAAAGCGTATAGTTAAACTTACGGATGCACGGTTGCCCAGCCTTCGTATTCACGCAAAATAATTTCGCCGTTGCCGCTTGGCACATAAGCAATAAAGTCGAAAAGATCATTTTTATCGATCTTCCGTTCCCGCACGGTGTTGCTGCACTGTGCCAGGATCACGCCTTTTTCCTGCAATTTTTTCAGGGTTTCTTCATAAGGGTTGCTCTTCATAAACACCGAAACGCCATCGCCAAAAGCAATCAGTTCTACATGCAGTTTGCCTTTCAAGCGTGGGTCTTCCAGCGCATTATCGAGGTTGCGCAGCGTAGCTTTTATCTTTTTATCATCGTTGGAGTTGAGGATGTACAGCGCATTGTAGCTTTTCAACGTTGGTTTTGCACCGGTAAAAACAGCATCGGTTTGCGCTTTGGCAGGTTTTGCAAATACAAGCAGGGCAAATGCGGCCAGGATTAAAGTGTACTTTTTCATAGTTTTTTAGTTTGGATTAGCTTTATATCGATTGATTTTTCTGTGCTTCTTTTATCGGCTTAAAAGGCCCGAACTTATGTTGTTTTTCGCTGAAATGATCGGCGTAAGGCCCAAAGGCAAAATCGATTGGCTTCTTGTCCAAGTTCGTCCAGTCTTTATGCTGATCTCTGTGCGGCCGCGGCTGGGAGTTTACAAAAGCAGCTACGTTCCAGGCTTCTTCGTTTGTTAGCTGCGGGTTTTGGTAAGTGGCACCATACGGCATATTATTCTTCACAAAACCTGCAAAATTGCCAAGCCGATACATTCCCGCGCCGTCGTTATAACTGTGCTTGCCCCAAAGCGGCGGATATTGATAGGATTTTTGATCCGCAGCCAGCAAACCTTCACCATTGTTGCCATGACAGCTTCGGCATTTTTGGATAAAAACCGCTTTGCCTTTTGCAGGATCAGCGGCCACATCCATAAAAGCCAGTTTTTCTGATGCCGCGCCGAAAAGTTTTGCTTTTTTGGGCACATCTTTTCCAATCCATTTCATATAAGCAAGGATCGATTGGATTTCTTTGGAAGAAGTATCGGGCACATTCCCGGCCAAACTCCGCTCAAAACACTCGGCAATACGCGACGATGCAGGCGACATTTTGCCGCTGCGAAAACTTATTTTTGGATAACTGGATATAAAGCTGGCGTAATTATTTCCAAACAAACGTGTCCCAGCATCCAAATGGCAGTTTTGGCAATTCATGCCGTTGGTAATTTGGGCGATGCTACCTTTTGGGCCGAAATAATTGGCCGTGTGCGCCAGCAAATCTTTTCCATAGCGGATCATTTCGCCTTGTTTTCCTGCCGGGATTGAAGCTTCGCCCGGTGCTTTCCAGGCATCCGCAGGGATTATTTTTTCAATTTTTTGTGTAGAAATGGTTTGGGTTGAAGCAATTGCCGTCGTTGTCGTATTTTGTGCTGAAACAGCTTCGGCAGCACCTGATTTCCTGCCAGAAAACATCGAACCTACAAAAGCCAAAATCCCGACTACCAGCAACAGCGATACAAATATGATGTATCGGGTAACTTTGACCAGGGCTTTGACAACTTCTTTTTCGGGCGGCTGATTTTCCATATTGCTTTTGCTTTTTGATGATCCAAAGATACCGCAGTAACCCAACCAATTCAGATCATTTCTGATGATCGTTTATCACCAAATTTATCGGCTTACAAATTCGGAAGCAAATACCACAACAACAACAAGCTGACCAAAACGATGGCTACCGTAACGCCAAGTGATAATGCAAACGATGGCTGATATGCTTTTTTTAGCAGCTGTTTTTCGGTGCGCAGATAATGAAAATAGCTTAATAACGCTACCACTGCACCCAAAGCCACCAGCACAATACCGATAGAGGAAGAAAAACCCTTGCCCGGCAGCATCCCTTTTCCACCCAAAACAACAGATAACTGCTTGATAAACAGCGAAAACTTTACCACCACAAAACCAAAACCCATCAGCGCAATACTGGTGCGTATCCAAGCCAGGAAAGTACGTTCATTTGCCAAATGATCACTTGGGCTGATGCTTGGTTTGCTTAGTTCAGGGTTTTGTTCTTCCATCGGGATAAAAATGAGTAAGCTAAATTTTGAAAATTGTAAAATTGTAAAATTGTATTTCAAAACAAAAAGCCTGATTGCTCAGGCTTTGCTTGTGGTTTTTAAATACTTTGGGATTGGAAGCCAATGCTTTTTAAAGCCTGGTTGACTTGTTGCGACGTTACATTTTTATCCGCATTTACGGTCAGCGTTTTGTCGCTGTTGGCCGTATCTACCTGCCAGTTTGCAATGCCTTGCAAACTATTTAATACCGGCGTTACTTTGGCCACGCAACCGCCGCAATTGATGTTGGTTTTGAATTTTAAAGTTTCCATGCTGATCAAATTAAAAAATAATTAATGTAAATATTGCTTGCTTCTTTTTTGTTGGATACAAAACCGATGCTTCTTTTATCAACCTAAAATTCAAAGTGTTTTTGTACCGGAGCCATCCAAGTTTTAGGTCGATAAAAGAAGCATCCAATTAGCAACAGCAAATCAAAACGCAATCAAATTTTCTATACAAATCTATCAGTTTATATAGTTTTAATTTTACATCTTTCGGCCAAAATTTTATACAATCTTAATCCTGGTTTTTTAAATTTCTATTTAAAAAATTCGAGCACGCTTTAAATCTCACAAAATATAATATTCCGATTTTACTTATTGTGAAGATTGTTTTCTACCTTTTCCGCAAAAATTCCATGGATATTTCCACGCTTTCTTTTCCGCTTTTAGCCCTGATATTTATCGTTGCTGCTGTGGCCATCTGGTTTGCGGGCATCAAAATTTCGGATACCACCGATGCAATTTCCAAACATTTTGGGATCGGCGAAGCTTTGGGCGGATTGATTATTCTGGCTATCGTTACCAATTTGCCCGAAATGGTGATTGTAATTACAGCTGCCCTAAAAAATGATCTGGGTTTGGCCATTGGCAATGTTTTGGGCGGAATCGCGATCCAAACGGTGGTTTTGGTGGTTTTGGATGCGTTTGGTTTGGGCAAAAAAGATCCACTCACTTACCGTGCTGTTTCGCTGGTGCTGGTGCTGGAAGCGGTTTTGGTGCTGGCCATATTGTCTTTGGTGGTGATGGGGCATCAGTTGCCTGCAAAGCTTATTTTCTGGCACCTTACACCAGCTGATTTACTGATATTGCTTTTTTGGATCGTGAGTGTAAAACTTATCAGTAAAGCCAAAAATAATTTGCCCTGGGTAAATAAAGATGCAGCTGATCCGCAAAAAGTACCTGCAAAACCTGCCAGCCGGCCCGATGATCAGCCTAAAAAACCCATCAGCAAAATCATTGTAGTTTTTTTGATTAGTGCGGTAATTACGCTTATGGCCGGCGTAGCACTGGAGGTCAGCAGTGATGCCATGGCTAAACACATGGGTATGCAGGGCGTACTTTTTGGGGCGACGGTTTTGGCAGCAGCAACTTCTTTACCCGAAGTTTCAACCGGGCTGGCTTCGGTAAAACTAAAAGATTATGACTTGGCCATTAGCGATATTTTTGGCGGAAATGCTTTTTTACCGATACTTTTTTTGCTTGCCAGCCTGATCTCCGGAAAAGCAGTTTTGCCGATGGCGCAAAAATCAGATATTTATCTCACCGGTTTAGGGATGCTGCTGACCACGATTTACATTTACGGACTTATCTTCCGCCCGCGACGCCAGATTTTAAGAATGGGTATCGATTCGTTACTGGTTTTGATCATCTACTTTGTTGGGATTGCGGGCTTGTTTTTCATCAGCTAAAAGAAGCATTACCCGAATTTAACTTTAGCTTTAAAAATCAATGCGCTATATTTTTTTGATTTTATGCCGATAAAAACAGCACAGCCTGGAACTGAAAAAAATCCCAAACCTTCTTTAGAGCACTACCTGATATTCAGGCAGCTGCTGCGCTGGACGGTGCTGGTTATTCCGGTTGCCATCGTCATCGGCAGTTTGGTGGCTTTTTTTTTATGGCTGTTGGGCTGGGCCATTCATTACCGTTTTGCGCATCCCTGGCTGTTGTTTTTGCTGCCTTTTGCCGGGGTTTTGATTCATTTTATGTATCAGTTCACAGGCCGATCAGCCGAAAAAGGGAACAACCTGATCATGGAAGAAATTCATCAGCCGGGCGGCGGCGTGCCCTGGCAAATGGCTCCGCTGGTTCTCATTACAACTATCATTACCCATTTATTCGGCGGTTCGGCCGGGCGCGAAGGAACGGCCGTACAGATTGGCGGCAGCATGGCCGGTTTAATGGGCAGCTGGTTGAAGTTGGAGCAAACGGAAGTAAAACTGATCCTGACCGCCGGTGTTGCTGCCGGTTTCGGGGCCGTTTTTGGTACGCCGCTCACCGGTGCATTATTTGCTTTGGAAGTGCTGAGTATCGGCCAAATAAAATATGACGCGTTATTGCCAGCCCTGATGGCCAGCTTAGTTGCAGACATAACGGTTTCGGCCTGGGGCGTTCAGCACACGGCTTATCACATTGATATTTTGGCCAAAACGCCTTATTTATGGTCAAAGTATATCAGTTTAGATCTTCTTTTATTGCTGAAAGTAATCTTTGCTTCGGCCTTGTTCGGCTTGGCGAGCTATGTGTTTTCTATTTTAGTGCATGAGATCAAAACCTTCTTTTTAAGTTTGGTTTCCCGCAAATGGCTAATTCCGTTTTTGGGCGGATTGCTCATCATCGCGCTGACTTATCTGCTGGGCAAACCGGATTATTTGAGTTTAGGTGTTGATCCGCAATATCCCGGTGCCGTTACTATTCCGTCGGCTTTTCATGCTGGCGGTTCGGATACCTGGAGCTGGATGTGGAAAACAATTTTCACCGCGGTAACACTTGGCACCGGCTTTAAAGGCGGCGAGGTAACGCCGCTTTTTTACATTGGTGCCACACTTGGAAACACTTTATCGCTGCTGCTAAATGCGCCTGTCAGTTTGTTTGCCGCCTTAGGTTTCATTGCCGTTTTTGCCGGAGCAACCAACACACCACTGGCTTGTACTTTTATGGGAATCGAGCTTTTTGGCGGCGAACATGCGCTGCTTTTTGCGGTGGCTTGTTTTACCGCTTATTTTTTCAGTGGCCACAGCGGTATTTACAGTTCTCAACGCATAGCCGTTCCTAAAGTAACCGATGCTTCTTTTATCGACGAAAAATCATTGTCAGATGCCGGTGAACGACGTGGTTATTTTCATCAAAAAATCAGTAAATACGGATTTGGTTTGAAAACAAAACAAGAAGATTAATGACAAACAAGAAATTAATGCTAAACCAGCCAAATTGCCACGGCCTTCAGGCCGTGGATTACAGGCAATTTAAATGGCTTTAGCCAAAATAGCCGAAAAGAAATTTAAACAGGTTTTTAAGTATTTGTAAGATGCTTCTTTTACAAGGTAATTTTTTGAGTTTGCAGGATCTGATCCGAAGCACCGCCTACCATAATCGTAAATTTGCCCGGTTCTAAAACCCATTTTTTTTGATCTTCGTTGTAATACTGAAAAGCATCCGCATTCAAAACTAAATCAACCACTTTGGATTCGCCCGGTTGCAAAAACACTTTTGTAAAAGCTTTCAGCTCTTTTTCCGGCCGCTCCACTGCAGGTTTATCTTGTTTCACATAAACCTGAACCACTTCTGCACCGGCCTGTTTACCGCTGTTTTTGATCGTAACTTTTACAGTTGCTTTGTTTGCACCAGCCTGAACAGCCAGGTTTGAATACTCGAATTTGGTATAAGACAAACCGTGGCCAAAAGCAAACTGCGGCTGGATATGATACGTATCAAAATAACGATAACCCACAAAAATGCCTTCATTATAATGCACCACGTCATTTTTACCCGGAAATTCACCCAACTTATTTGCGGGAGAATCTTCCAGCTTTTTGGGGAACGTCATAGGCAGTTTGCCTGATGGGTTGATTTCACCAAAAATAATTTTAGCCAAAGCATTGCCGCCTTCCATGCCCGGATACCAGCCTTCCAGCACGGCATCTGCTTTGTTTATCCACTGAGAAACATCAATCGGGCCGCCACCCATTAGCACCACAATGGTTTTAGGATTGGCTTTTAGCACGGCTTTAACCAGCTCATCCTGACCAAAAGGCATGTTCATATTTGGCTTGTCCACACCTTCTGCATCGTAAGCGTTGTCATCCCATTTGTTGTAATCATAACCATGCGTCCATCCGCAGAAAATGATGGCAGCATCTGCTTTTGAGGCAGCGGCTACAGCTTGTTCAATCATTTGCGGATCAGCTTGTTGATTCCGGGCAATTTTATAACCCTGCGCATAAGTGATTTTCGCGCTGCTGCCCAACAGGTTTTTTACGCCTTGCAGCGGTGTAATTTCGTATTTTGCTTTCACCTGAGAACTGCCGCCGCCCATTGCGTTTTCCCGGCTGGCATTTTCTCCAATGATAGCGATAGATTTCACCGAAGATTTGTTTAGGGGAAGCAGGTTGCCTTCATTTTTCAACAGCACAATTCCTTCTTCTGCTATTTTTAAGGCTGTTTGTTGATGATCAGAAGTGTTATAACTACCGGCAGCACGTTTGGGGCCGATCATGTGCGTGAGGTACATCACCCGCAAAATCCGCCGCACTTTATCATCAATCAATGCTTCTTTTACCGTACCATTTTTCACCATCAGGATAGCCGGATCAGCCATAAAAAAACGGTCGTACATATTGCCTTCTTTATTGCTCGTTCCGCCAGTGTTGGTTTGAGATACATTGCTGTACATCAGCATCAAATCTGTGCCCATTTCCAGATCGGTACCATTTTCCAGTGCTTCTTTGGTGCTGTGTACCGATCCCCAGTCGCTCATCAGCAAACCTTTAAATCCCCATTCGCCTTTCAAAATATCATTCACCAAATATTTATTGTGCGTAGCATATTGGCCGCGGAATTTGTTGTAAGAACCCATCACCGCATTCACTTTTCCTTCAGTTACAGCTGCTTTAAATCCGGGCAGATAAATTTCCCGCAGTGCCCGTTCACTCATCAATACGCTTACCGTATTGCGGTCAACTTCCTCATTATTAGCCGCAAAATGCTTTACGCAAGCAGATATGCCTTGAGATTGCACACCTTGAATGTAGCCGACTACCATTTTAGAAATCAGATAAGGGTCTTCGCTCAGGTATTCAAAATTACGTCCGTTCAGCGGGCTGCGGATGATGTTGATGCCCGGCCCCAGGATAATATCTTTGCCTCTGTAATTCGCCTCGCTGCCCATAACCGAACCGAAAGCGAAACCCAAAGCCGGGTTCCAAGTGGCAGCCAGCGTATTGCCGGTGGGCAGATAAGTCCCCGAATCGTTTACACCCGTATCAGGGATCCAATCCCGGCCAAATTCCGGTCGTACACCATGCGGGCCATCAGATGAAGTTATTTCCGGGATACCAAGCCGCTTTACGCCGCCGGAAGTAAAGGAAGAACTGGCATGGATCATGGCCACTTTTTCCTGCAAAGTCATCTGTTGGATCAGGCCCGTTATTTTAGCTTCCGTAGCTGCGTTGTACAGGGTTTGTGCTTGCAATTGGTTTCCGGCAAACAAACTTACAATTGCGCAGGCCAGGTATTTTTTTGTTTTCATATAGATTATAATTGAATCAGGCAGAACAGGTTTTAGTTTTGATAATGCTTCTTTTAGCACTTAAAAATTGAAATGTTATTTTTATAGCGAAGTTGTTTAAAAGAAACTACCAAAAAAACCAAGCATAAATTATAAAACCCTTAACTTACTGCTTGTCAGTAGATTAAGGGTTTTCTCCGCGGAGAAAGAGGGATTCGAACCCTCGGTACAGTTGCCCGTACACCAGCTTTCCAAGCTGGCTCATTCGACCACTCTGACATCTCTCCTGTTTTTGCGACGGCGAATGTAGGGTTTTCCTGCTTCAAACCCAATAAATTTTGCAATTGGTTGGAGTAATAAGTTTAAACAACCTCAAGCTTGATGAGCTTACACCACCAAACAGAAAATGCTATTTTATGGCGGCAATAGCGGCTGTATAGTCCGGCTCCTGGCCTATTTCGGGCACTTGCTGCTCGTAAACAATTTTACCTGCCGGATCAATTACAATTACGGCACGGCTTAGTAAACCCTTCATCGGCCCGTCGGCTATTTTAACGCCATAAACACTTCCGAAATCACTCCTGAAATCAGAAAGCATCACTACATTGCTGATGCCTTCGGCACCACAAAATTGTTTCTGAGCAAAAGGCAGGTCTTTGGAAATACAAAGCACAGTGGCATTTTTCAAGCCTGCCGCATCTTCATTAAATTTCCGTACAGACCGCGAGCAAACGCCGGTATTTACACTGGGGAAAATGTTCATGATTACGTATTTGCCTTTATAATCGGCAAAAGTTTTGTCTGCCAGGTCAACGCCGGTTAAGGTGAAGCTTTTAACAGGTGTGCCCACAGCGGGCAGTTTTCCGATGGTGTGGATGGGTTTGCCGCCCAGAGTAATGGCTGTGCCCATTGTATTTTGTGCAAAAGAAGCGGTTGCAACCAGCAGGCTGGCCAAAGCGGTAAAAAGTATTTTACGGCACCAGGCAGCTTTGTTTTTGTTTGTCATGTTGTTTTTAGATTGGTTATTTAAGATGGGGCAAATGTAATTATAAAGTGTGCTTTTCATATCTTTTTGCCTGATCAAAAATAGGTTGATAAAAGAAGTATGTTTATTAAAGCAAACCTGCGGTTGCTGGATATTACGTTCTTTTCCCTTGATGGAAAAGAACCAAAAGATCAAGAATGCCGAATCACCTCCGGGCGGCATTCAGCCCCACGCGCCTGGGTGGCTACCTTGCAAACTGCCCTGCCAGTTTAATAAAGTAAGTACATCCTTCTTAAATCCACCTAATTTATACCGATAAAAGAAGCATCCGAAACAAAACTGTTCAACGACGTAAGATAACAACCAGGACATTCCAAAGCGACAGGTCTGCGCCCAGGTGGGCAGGCCCGACAAAACGCCCGGAGGGATCGGGTTTGTCTTGAATTCGTTGGTTCTTTTTGTTCAAGCAAAAAGAACATCATGCAAGCAACCGCAGGTTTGCTTAATTCGTTAACGGGTCTTCGCGCTACTTTTACGTTCTTTTGTCTTGATATAAAAGAACCAACGAGATTAGGCACTCTGGATCGCCTCCGGGTGACATTCAGCCCTTCGCACTGGGGTGGCTATCTTCCAAATTTGCTTGTCCTATGTACAAATTGGCGGACTAAATTTCATTCCGAAAAGCCAGGTTGCTATAAACCAACAAGGTTTTTAAAACCTTGTTGGTTTTGTCCCACCAATTTAAAATAGGCCAACAGAATGTTAATGGTATAGCCGACGCTTAAAGCTTGTTTATAAAAGAAGCATTGTATTGTAAAACGGGATCACATATCCCAAGCTCAAAGGACGGAATTAACAAATTCCGACCTGCAAGTGATCTGCTGTTTTCCAAATCACTCAAAATACCTAAACTTCTCAACCAACAACCGATAAATTTCAGCTTTCACATTTTTTGTAAGCTTTATAACTTCGATAAACAATTCAATCAAATCATGCAAACCTTCCTGTTCTGCATATTTTCTGATTTGTATCAAACCGCTGTACGGTGTCAAGAAATCAGGATAATCAAAGTATTTAAAATACGGTTCGTTTTGCAAACCAACATTGTATAAGTATTGGCCTTTGCAATAATTCAAGTTCCAATAACGGTAAAGTTCTTTTATTTTTTCGGTTAGTAAAAACGCTGCGTCAGGTTCTTTTACAATTGCTGCATCTAAAGTTGTACTCCAAAAACTGTTTTTATTAGTTGGGCAAAGCGGATTATCAACAAAAACTTCCGGTGCTTCTTTTACCGGATTATTTTCTTCAAACTTGGTAACTACACAACGGTTCTCTGCCAGTACAAAAGCGAAACACAACGAATACCAATAGCTTTCTGATTTTGGTTTAATTTGTGGTGGCCAAATATCATACTGGTTTGCCCAAACCGGATAAGCGCCATTCAATGCTTTTGTAATGGCAAACCAAGTAAATGTTGCTTTGGCTGAAGCTAAATCATATGCACAATATGCATATTTATCTTGTGGGCCATTTTGGATTTTTGTTAGATTAGTATCTATAAAAGTTGGACGAGCTTGAATCCAAACTCGATCTGGTTGATTAGTCATTCTACTTAGAGTATCTTGTTTTACTCTACACGGAGTACAATCATCCATAAAACCTATAAATTCACCTGTGGGAAAGCCGCATCTTCTATTTAATTCAAAATGCCGAATGGTATTGTTTAAAGGGAAACCACTTACAATTTTATTCTTTTCAGAATCTTTTTTAGAGGTACTAAAGTCGTATCTGGTTTGTTTTATCTGTTTTTCTCCTTTCTTCAAAAGAGGAAGAATACTTCTTATATCTCCTTTCTTATTATTTAAAGTTATTTCCGATACTGTTTTTAGCACCTTAAATAATTCTTTTTCTACTTTTTCATCTTCATCGTTCCAGTTGATGTTAAGGTCTGGCCGGCTCAAATGTGTTAAATCGCTCACCATTACTTCGTTTTCATTTCCGGCTTCATTTGGTTCATAAGCCCAAATGGTAAAAGCCAAAGGCCATTTGCCGTCCAGTTTAAACCATTCGTTGCTGGTTACAATAAAACCGTTGTGATATTTAAAATGCTGGTCCCAAACTTTGCGGAAAGCAACGTAAGTTGGCCGCGGAATTAACCAGGAAGTTGGCGTAAAAACCATTACAATAGGTTTCAAATCTGAGTTTTGCAGATTTTGCGCCTTAGACATATTGATGATCTGTCCTAAAAAAGCGAGATAACGCTCTTTGCCTGCATCTTCTCCGGTTAGTTTAAGTATAGAAGGATCGATCTCGTAATGCGATTCGGTTTGCTCGCGCACTTCCTGTTTTTCGTCAGTATTTTTGTAAGGCGGGTTTAACAAAAAAGCGATTGGTTTATCCAACGCTACATTTGTCAGCCTTAATTCTTTTGTTAATTCCGCCAGGTAATCAGCCGCCGGATGATCGATAAAATTTAAGCCTTTGTTGGAAGAAGTTTTTGGAATGATGGTAAAGCCGGTTTCCAAATGAAAAGGGTCAGCTTTCATCCGTCGTTCAATTGTACGAAGCAAATCCGGTTGTAATTCCGAAACAATTTTATGTTTCAACTTACCGCGCCAACTGCTTACCAAATTGCCAGAACCGGCAGCCGGATCAAACACAATATAATCTTCATTGATATTTCCGGGGAAATGATGTTTGGCAAACCACAAAGCAAACTTGCTCAAGTTGCGATCGGTAAAAAAGATACCATGTTGTTTTACATATTCAGGATCGATGACTGCCATAACTTCATCAAAGCGACTGAAGTAATAATCAGCTGTTAAACCGCTGCCTTCATTGGTAAAAACGTATTGTGTTTGGATAAACTTTTTGAAATCATGAACGTGTTTAGGAACGATTTGAACAGTTTCGCTCATCCGGTTTCCTTTAAACCCAACTACACGAATTTCACCGTTTTCTGTTTCGGCTACAGTTGAGGTAATATCCCAATAAGGTACAATTGCATAAAAAGCATGTACGGCATCAATCGGATGTTCAAAAAAGCGTTTCATCCGCTCGATAGCATCAATAAAGTTGTGTGTATTAATTTGTAACCTGTCCGAATCCAGGTTATTCAAAATCTTTAGTATTTCAAAAGATTCTACAGTCAGGTTTCGTGCACCGGCAAAAATATCACCTTCTAAATCTTTTGGTTCCAGCCAGTAAAAAGCTGCATTTTTAATTTCTATTTTATTTGCAGCGTTAGTTTTTCGGGCATTTTCTTTTCCTACAACATTTGGTGCCAATTGTACACTTGCTGTATGTGCTAAAATAGTTGCATATTCCGGTAGTTTGTTTAGCTTCCAAATGCCAACGTACTTGTGTGCAATAACGATAATGGTATTGTAGGTTAAACCAAATTTACGCTGATAATGCAGTGCTTGATAAAAACCTTCCGTCCATTGCTGAAAAGTTGATTTTGATTCGATGATCAATGCGCCTTCTACATAACCATCTGCGCCGTTTGCATCGCCTTCAATTTTAAATTTGTCTTTAAAAAGTTTTAGGAATAGCGGATATAAATAATGCTGACGTGATTTTTCGCCACTTGCGCTTTTTAAGTATTCTTTCAGCTTTTCAAGTTCGTCGCCAAAGGTTTGTTTTGCCATAAAATTGTAGGCACAAGATAACAATAGTTAGGAAAATGTTATCCGCACATAGAATTACATTTTTTAAGAAAGTTAAAGCAGAAAAAAATCTGATAAACATGATTTACAATATTGCCCTTGGACACAAGGATTTTCAGTCCTTTACTCACTATAATCAATTACTTTCAATTACGTGCCCAACTGCTAACTTTTGACAAGTTGACAAAACCTAAATTTAGTCGATAAAAGAAGCATCGCTGTTTACAACTGTGAAATCACCAATCCTAATTAACAGTGATAGATTTAATAATATTATTCCTCTAACCTGCTCCTTTTCAGTGAAATCATGGTACCAATCCCCCTTTTGTAACTTTTTTATTCTCCAACAAAATTCATCCCATAAAAACAGCATATTTAAATTTTAACGAAAGTTTGAACTATGCGAAAACTACTACTTCTCCCTTTTCTTTGTTTTTTGTTTGATGCGGCATCGGCACAAACAATTGCTAAAAAACCTATAGACCATTCGGTTTATGATGGCTGGCAAAGTATCACCAATGAACGTATTAGCGATGATGGCAAATGGGTTTTGTATGTAGTGAAACCGCAGCAAGGCGATGCGGCTTTGGTAATTTCTACTGCTAAAAACAGTAATAAAATTGCTATTCCGAGAGCGGATACAGCGCGCATTACAGCTGATTCCAAGTATGCCGCTTTTTTGATCCGGCCTTTTTATGCAGCTGTTCGTTTGGCACGGATCAAGAAGAAAAAACAGGATGAGTTTCCGAAAGATACTTTGGGTTTGATGCTGTTGGGGTCAAAGCAGATCACAAAAATACCGGCTGTCCGGTCATTCAAATTAGCCGAAAAAGCTTCTATAATTGCCTATCTCGCTTCAAGTGATACGTTGAAAAAACCGATTGCTTCAGACACAACTAAAAAATCAGTTGCACAAACCATTGCGCCGCCAACGCGTGAAGGTGCAGATCTCACTGTAAAACAATTGCTCAATAACAAGCAACAAACTTTTAAATATGTAACTGATTATCAATTGGATAAAAACGGAAAAATGCTGGTGTTTGCCGTTACGGCTCCGCGCAAAAGCAAAGATGTAAAATCAGGTTTGTATTTGTACGACATCGAAAAAGATGTGCTAAAAACAGTAAGCACCGGCCGCGGAAATTACCGGAACTCAACATTTGACGAAGCCGGAAAACAGTTGGCTTTTACGGCGGAGAAAAACCCGGAAAAAGCGCAGGTAAAACCATTTAAACTGTATTATTACAACTCGACGAAAGATTCTGCAGAAGTGATTGCGGCACCAAACTCAGCAGGAATGCCGGAAAAGTGGGCGGTAAGCGGCGATGGCCGGGTTTATTTCAGTAAAAATGGCAGCAGGTTATTTTTCGGTACTGCACCGATCCCAAAACCTGCGGATACCACTTTGGTTGATTTTGAACATGCCAAGTTGGACATCTGGAATTATAAAGATGATTATTTGCAGCCGCAGCAACTGAATACGTTGCAGCGCGATCTGCGCCGGAATTATCTGGCGGTTATCATTCCTTCCGAAGAAAACCACAAAATGATCCAGCTGGCCAACAAATATGTGCAGGATGTTTCCCTTCCCGAAAACAATGATGCGCGTTATGCTTTGGGCATTACCGATACCGGCTCGCGCGTGCAGGCGCAGTGGGAAGGCGGCGGCAGCCAGGAAGCGTATTTGATCGATTTGAAAACCGGCGAATACAAGAAAATAAATTCCAGGTTGAAGGCGCGCTACCAGCTTTCGCCCGGCGGAAACTACGTGATCTGGTTTGACCCCAAAACACAAAACTGGTATAGCTATGCTGTTTTTACCGGTATAAAAATCGAATTGACCGCTTCAACCAAAACAAAAATGGGCCAGGAAGATAATGATGTGCCCGATTTGCCTACTGCTTACGGGGTTTCCGGCTGGACAGAAGGCGACAAAAACGTGCTGATTTATGACCGGTACGACATCTGGAACATTGACCCGGCAACCGGGACAGCGACAAATTTTACCAATGGTTTTGGCCGGCAAAATAAACTCGTTTTCCGGTATCCGATGCTGAGTGCGAACCGACGTTTCAATGCTGCCGGAAGCGATGAAGAGAAATACATCCCGACAAAAAAACCATTGATGTTGCTGGTTCAAAACGAAGAAAACAAGCAATGGGGATATTATAAAAAGGCTTTCGACAGTAAGAAAACACCTGAAAAAATCCTGATGGTCCCTTATAGTTTCAGCACTCTGCAAAAAGCTAAAAACAGCAACGAGTACATCTACACCAAACAAAATTATGAGCATTCCCCGGATTTGTATGTTTCTGCTGATTTGAAAAAAGAAGTGAAATTGAGCGCAATCAATCCGCAGCAAAACGAATACAACTGGGGAACGGCAGAGTTGGTCAGCTGGACCACGCCGAAAGGTTATCCGTCTAAAGGGATTTTGTACAAGCCGGAAAATTTTGACCCGCAAAAAAAGTATCCGATGCTGGTTTATTTTTATGAGAAATTATCGGAAGGCTTGTACAGTTATGTGCCGCCCGCGCCAACGCCTTCGCGCTTGCCCATTTCGTTTTTTGTGAGTAATGGCTATCTGGTTTTTACGCCGGATATTAGTTACGAACGCGGGCAGCCAGGTGCTTCTGCCGTAGAATTTATCAATTCCGGTGTGGAAAACCTGAAGAAAAACGCTTGGGTGGATGCGGCACATATTGGTATTCAAGGACAAAGCTGGGGCGGCTATCAGGTAGCGTTTTTGATTACCCAAACCAATATGTATGCAGCGGCCTGGGCTGGTGCGCCGGTTGCCAACATGACTTCGGCTTACGGCGGTATCCGTTGGGAAAGCGGTAATTCTCGCGAAAGCCAGTACGAAAGAGGCCAAAGCCGGATCGGTGCCAACTTGTGGGACAGCACGGAATTGTATATCCGCAATTCGCCGCTGTTCCAATTGCCAAAAGTAAAAACGCCGGTGGTCATCATGTCAAACGATGCGGATGGTGCTGTGCCCTGGTATCAGGGAATTGAAATGTTTACCGCTTTGCGCCGCTTGAATAAACCCGTTTGGCTGCTGCAATACAATGGCGAAGCGCACAATTTGGTGCAGCGGCAAAACCGGAAAGACATTTCTATCCGCGAGCAGCAATATTTTGATCACTTTTTAAAAGGGGCGCCAATGCCGGTTTGGATGGCCAGCGGCGTGCCAGCTGTGGATAAAGGGAAAGATTGGGGATTTGAATTGGTGAGGTAAAAGGTTTAGGGAAATGCATTATGAAAAGAGATCAGTCAATTGATTTGATAAAAGGAATTTTAACAATTTCAATGATAATAGCTCATGTTATACAGTTTTTTTGTAAACCAAATCGATTTGCTCTTTTGATATCATCTTATATAAATCTAACTTCTTTCTCTGGTTTCTTATTTGTATTTGGATACGTTAATTACATTGCATATTTTGATAAAGAAGACTATAAATTATCTCAAAAAAAATTATTAAAAACAGCAATAAATATTTTAGTGATTTATTACTTGTCAGCTTTTCTATTCCGCTTACTTGTTTCAAATAGCTTGATAAATAACGGACTTTATGGTATCCTCAAAATTTTATTATTGTGGGATTTACCAGGATACTCAGAATTCTTATTGTCCTTTTTTATTATTACCCTACTGTCGTTTGTATTTATAAATTACTTCAAAAAAATCCAAGTTAAGCATGGGTTATATCTAATTTTAATCTGTTTGCTTTCTACTTTTATACCTGCAACGTGGGTAACAATCAATCAGGTAGGATTGATAATTGGGTCATGTAAAATTTCAGCTTTTCCTATTGTCCCTTATTTTCCTTATTTTTTATTAGGTATCCTATTTGCAAAGTTAAAGTTCAAATTCAATGTTCTTCACTTGTGTGTTGCTGCATTATGTTCATTATCATTGATCATATTTATCTTTATCTTTAAAAAAGTCCCGAGCAGGTTTCCACCTAATATTTTTTGGATTTTAGGCCCTGCATTTTATTTGTACCTGTACTTTGCAGGCTCCAAACTAATATATAAAATGTGGATTGGAAACTACATTTCATTTGTAGAAAAAATTGGAAATTCAACCTTATTTTATCTTATATTAAGCAATATTTTTATTTTTTCTATAAGTACGAGAATCCTTAAGGATTTGAGTTTAACTTACTGTTTTTTACTTTCAAGCATTATATTGTTTTTTATATATAGGATGCAAAAGATTATAAAGTAACCTGTAAGGTTTTTGTAAATGTACAATTAGGGCATTGTTAATATTGAGATTAAAATCCGCCTACTTCTTTTACAACCATAAACTTTGTTTTTATAATTGATACTAACAAAGCAAAACTTAAAAACTTAAAATTATAGGTTTGTTCAATTTTAAAAAACATTCTTTTTTTATGACTATAAATTTTGATTTATCGTATAAATTAAAAAAAAATGGCCTCCTTAATATTTTGGTTGCTGAAAGAAGCATGTAAAAAAACCTTTAATAAAATTTAAATGGCTTATAACTTATGTTTTTTTTTAACTTCAATTTTTGATATTGAATACTTAAATTTAGCATAAAACTGTATATGAAAGCATCATTTGTTATAGTTAACTATAACCGAAGAGAAGATATATTACTAACTATCTCTAAAACAAAGGATATAATAAGGTACGACCCGGATAATTTTGAAATTATAATAGTTGATAATGCTTCTACCGATGGAAGTGGTGCCGCTATAAAAACTCAACACCCTGATGTTATTTTGCTTGAGAATAAAATAAATATTGGTGCACCAGCTTGGAATTTTGGCTTTGCCCGGGCAAAAGGAGAATACTTTATAATTCTTGACGACGATAGCCAGATAGACGATGGCCTTGAGAAAGCATTTTTATACTTGGATAATCAACCGGAGGTAGGTGTACTTGCTTTAAATATTACAGGAGGGGCATTTCAAACAAATAAATGGAATAACTTTGATGAATATGCAGGATTTATAGGCTGTGGAGCAATCTTAAGAAAAGAATTATATGAAAAAATAGGTGGTTATGCGGATTGGATTTTTCTATATACCAATGAATTTGAATATGCTATAAGATGTAAACAAGCAGGATATAAAATTATATTTTTTGCAGATTGTCACGTTACCCACCGTACAAGTGCTATAAACAGAACATCAAAAAGGCTTATTACACTATCATTTAGAAATGAACTCGGTATTGTATATAAATATTTTCAAAAAAAGGATAGAACCCTTTACTTAACCAGGGTATTTTTAAATAATATAAAGTATATTTTCAAGCATGGTATCAAATCTATCCCCTGGTACTATAATGGTTGGAAAGAGTTTAACAAACTAAAAAAACAGATTCCATTTACACCTGTCAGCAATGAAATTCAAAACTTTTATAGTCGGTATTATCCATCAACCCAACCATTTCTAAAAATTATATAATCAAACATTCAATGAAAGCATCCTTTGTATTGGTAAATTATAACAGAAAAGACGAAGTGCTATTAACCATAGCTAAGTCTAAAGAACTGATAAAAAACAACCCAACTGATTATGAAATTGTTATAGTAGATAACGCTTCTACCGATGGAAGTGCGGATGCAATAAAATTAACTTATCCGGACGTTGTATTAATTGAAAACAAAGTAAATACTGGTGCACCTGCCTGGAACCTGGGATTTGAAAAAGCAAAAGGAAATTATTTTATAATTATAGATGATGATAGCCATATTGAGTCGGGTTTAGAAGAAGCTTTAATTTACTTGGATAACAACAAAGATGTAGGTGTTTTAGCACTTAATGTTGTAAGTGGCCCTTATACAAGTAAAATGTGGGATTGGAAAGACGGACAAAACATCGTTGGTTTTATAGGTTGCGGGGCGATATTAAGACGTGAAACTTATGAGAAAGTAGGTGGTTATGCAGATTGGATGTTTCTATATGTTAATGAGTGGGAATATGGGCTTAGAGTTATAAACGCTGGATACCATGTACGTTTTTTTGCTAATAGTGTTGTCCAGCACAGGGCCAGTGCTGTTAACAGAACCAGCAAACGGTTCAGGGTTTTCGTTACTAAGCATGAATTAGGTATTGTTTATAAGCATTTCTCAGTTAACCGCGGAAAATACCTGTTCAGGGTTATAATAAATAATTTAAAAAGTCTTAAAGACGGCCAGTTCAAGCATACATGGTGGAACGTTCTCGGGATGTTAGAATTTTTTAAAATGAAAAAAAGTTTAACGTATACACCTGTTTCTAAAGATGCTCAGGAATTTTTTGCGAAAACATATATCACCACTCAAAATTCTGCCTTTGGATTTTTATTTAACAAAAAATAAACAGCCAGAAATCAAATATAGTTTCACCACTTTTAAGTCGATAAAAACAGCATCAGCTTTCAATCAATTTTCCACCAATTGCATCAATTTCTAACGCATACTTCACCCCACATTTTAAAGCAAAATTATTTTTCTGATGCCCAACCGGGAAATCAAAGCAAACCGGATACTTGTATTCCTTTACTTTTTCTATTACAATTTCTTCAATTGTTTTTCCGAAATCATCATCCGGTTCATCCGGTTTGAGGTTGAAGCCACCAATAATTAATCCTTTCAAATGTTCCAACTTACCGCTTCTTTTTAAGTTGTAAAACATCCGGTCGATATTGTACAATTGTTCGTGCGTGTCTTCTATGAATAAAATTTTATTTCTGGTGATTAGGTCGGACTTGCTCCCGGCCAAGGTTGTGATCAAACTTAAATTACCACCAACCAATTCGCCGCTTGCTTTTCCAAAACGGTTAAACTTGGATGCTGGCGAAGTATAACTCAGCTTCTCTCCCATCAAAGCTTTTTTGATAGATTCAATGGTTTTAACTTGGATGGGTTCTGCTAAATCCCAATCCGCAGGAAAACTATTGCACATTTTAGAATGTAAAGTTGCCACATGAAAATTACGGTTGATGTGGTTGTGCAAAACCGTAATATCACTAAAACCAATAATCCATTTCGGATTAAGTTTGAATTGTTGAAAATCCAATTGATCGATAATTCGAACCAAACCATAACCGCCACGAGCGCACATAATTGCTTTGATAGTTGGATTGTTTAGCATGTATTGCAAGTCAATAAATCTCTCTTCATCTGTCCCGCCGAAAGTAAAGCTTCTTTTACCAACTGTTTTTCCAAGTTCGATTTTGAAGCCTCAGGTTTGCATCAGTTGTATCGCAGGTTGCACATCTTCCAACGAAATATAACCGGCCGGACAAGTGATGCCAATTGTATCTCCGGCTTGCAAGTAAGGCGGAATTTTGAGGTGATGATGTTTTGCTGAATAAATTGTATTGGCCCAGGAATCTGCAAAAGAAAACGTAAAAGTTGCGGGCAAAAGCGCGGATAGAAATTGTTTGCGATGCATCATAGTGCAGGTAAATTACAAAAGATTCGGTTCTGAAACGAAAAGTTGATAATTGCCGTTAATTTACATTCTAAAAGTTCCGTCCATACACAAATGAAACTGCCACGAACCCTACTGTTTTTACCCTTGTTTTTTATGCTGATAAACGAAGCATCGGCACAAAAAAAAGTTGATTACACCAAATTAGTCGATCCGTTTATTGGCACCGGCGGCCATGGCCACACTTATCCAGGCGCAACCATACCCTTCGGGATGGTGCAGTTAAGCCCCGATACACGGCTGGAAGGCTGGGACGGCAGCTCTGGCTATTACGCTACGGATTCGCTGGTTTACGGCTTTTCGCACACGCATTTGAGCGGTACCGGGATTCCGGATTATTGCGATGTTTTGTTCATGCCCACCACCGGAAAACCACAATTGAACAACAAAGATTACCGCTCCCATTTTCAAAAAAAGAACGAAGATGCTTCGCCCGGATATTACAGCACGTTGCTCGATAAATATCAGATTACAGCAGAGCTGACGGCTACTTTACGCGCCGGAATGCACCGCTACAGTTTTCCATCCACCAAAGAAGCAAACATTATTATCGATTTGCAGCACCGCGATCAGGTGCTTGATTCCTGGATTGAAGTTGTAAACGATCATGAAATCCGTGGTTTCCGCCGTTCCTCTTCCTGGGCCAAAGATCAGTCGGTTTACTTCTACGCCAAGTTTTCCAAACCGTTTAAAACTTATGGAATTGCTTCGGATGATCAAATTAAGGAAGGTGAAAAAAAGTTGCAGGGGAAAAATATCAAACTGTTTGTGCAATTTGATAATCCCGGAGAAGTGCTAACCAAAGTTGGGATTTCTTCAGTAAGTGCAGATGGCGCACTGAAAAACCTGGATGCAGAGATGCCGGATTTCGACTTTAAAAAAGTAATGAAGCAGGCCAAAGATTCCTGGCAAAAAGAGCTATCCAAAATCCAGGTTTCCGGCGGCGCGCCGGTGCAACCTCCTGTCCAGCAATCCAATATGGGTTTTGGCTACGGTGGTTTTGGTGGGAACAGGCCTCCGAACAGAACCAAAATTGTGGATTACGCCCGCATCAAACAAACGATTTTTTACACGGCTTTGTACCATTCTATGCTGGCACCAAACATTTACAACGATGTTGATGGGCAATATCGCGGTTTGGACCAGCAAATCCACAAAGCAGCAGGTTTTAATTATTACACTGTTTTTTCGTTGTGGGACACGTACCGCACCGAACATCCTTTGCTTCTTTTAATCGATAAAAAACGGACTTTGGATTTTATCAAAAGCTTTATGGCGATGCAGGAACAGAGCGGGTTATTACCCATTTGGCCGCTGGCTTCCAATGAAACTTACTGCATGATCGGCAACCATTCCATCCCGGTCATGGTGGATGCTTATGCCAAAGGTTTGCGCGGTTTTGATGCGGAGAAAGTTTTTAAAATGATGAAAGACGCCGTAAACCGGAACCAGTTTGGCTTGGATTCTTACCGGAAAAACGGTTTGGTTTTGGCTGAAGATGAAAAGGAATCGGTTTCCAAAACTTTGGAATATGCTTACGACGACTGGTGCATTGCCCAAATGGCCAAAATGCTGAAACATGAACCCGATTATATTGAATTTATCCAGCGTGCACAATTTTGGAAAAACGTTTACAATAAGCAATCGGGTTTTGTACAAACGCGCACAAATGGCACCTGGCTTTCACCCTTCAAACCAAGTGATGTGGACGATAATTTTACCGAAGGGAACGCCTGGCAGTTTTCGTTTTTTATGCCGCAGGATGTGAATGGTTTGATTTCAATGACGGGTGGAAAAGAAAACCTGGAAAATAAACTGGATGCTTTGTTTGCCGCAAGTTCGGTGATGACGGGCAAAAGTTTGCCGGATATTACCGGAACCATCGGGCAATATGTGCACGGAAACGAGCCGAGCCATCACATTGCTTACTTGTATAATTTTACCGATGATTCTTACAAAACGCAATATTATCTCAATAAAATCATGAACGAAATGTACAAAGCCACGCCGGATGGATTGGCGGGCAACGAAGATTGCGGACAAATGAGTGCCTGGTACGTAATGAATGCGCTGGGATTGTACAATATTGCGCCGGGCCAAAACGATTTCCAGATTGGGATGCCCATTTTTGATAAGGCAATCATCAACCTGGAAAACGGAAAGAAATTCAACATCAATTCTTCCGGAAACGCCACCAACAGTTGTTATTTACAAGGAATGCAGCTGAACGGAAAGCCTTACAACAAGCTGTTTTTACCGTATGAAAACTTGGCAAACGGCGGCGACTGGGATGTTTTTATCGGGAAGCTACCCAACAAAATGTACATGCAAGATTTGGAAAAACCAGTTTCGGCCATCACCGATCATCAAATTGTGATCAACCCATACTTCGTTTATCAGGCAAAAACTTTTAATAAAACGCTAACTATTTCGGCAGCTTCGGCACAAGACAGCGTGAAAATTTATTATACTTTGGATGGAAGTACGCCAACTGTGGAATCTAAATTGTTTAGCAATCCGATCACGATTAGCAACAGTGCGACAATCAAAATTATAGCCGCTAAAAACAGCATATTTAGCAAAGTAGTAAGTGCCAATTTCATCAAAACAAAAGAAGAACTTAAAGCTGTAGCCGATAAAACTACGCCTGGAAAAGCTGCCGGAAAATAGCTCTTATAATTTGCAAACAGCCCTTGCGGCTAACTATAATTTAGGTTAATTGCTTACGTTTGTACACCTCGAAAACGCTTGTTTATATATGTTCACACGTTTAAAAAATCCGGTTTTACGATACTTCGTTTACCTCATATATTTTGTCATCATCCTTTTTTGTGCTATAGAATTGAACTTTTTGTGGTTGTTTGGCTATTCGCCTAATACAGAAGATATTAAAAACCCTACGCTTTCAATTTCTTCGGAGGTTTATACGGCAGACGGCAAACTGATCGGGCGGTATTACAAGGAAAACCGTTCGCCGGTGGAGTTTGAAAAGATTTCTCCCAACCTGATTCATGCGCTGATTTCTACGGAGGATACGCGTTTTTACCAGCATCACGGCGTGGATTTTTATGGCTTGCTGAGCGGGCTGGTTTCTACAGCAACCGGCGATCGGCGCGGTGCCAGCACGATCACGCAGCAGCTGGCGAAAAACCTTTTTCAAACCCGGAAAAAAAAATATCAGGGGCCGATTTCTCATGTGCCGGTTTTGCGGACGGTGGCATATAAGTTTAAAGAATGGCTGACGGCTTTTAAAATTGAACGTGCTTACAGCAAAAATCAGATCCTCACTTTGTACTTCAACACGGTCCCGTTCGGCAACAATTCTTTCGGCATAAAAACAGCATCGCTCAAATATTTCGACAAAAACCCGGATCAGGTAAACCCTGCCGAAGCCGCGACATTGATCGGAATGCTGAAAGCTACTTCCACTTACAATCCTATTAAAAACCCGGAAAAATCCAAAGAAAGACGCAACGTGGTGCTTTCGCAGATGGAAAAATACCATTATATCAGCAAAACTGATTTTAATAATTACAGCGCGGAACCAATTACTTTGGATTTGAGTTATGTGGAAAATGAATCTCAAGGCGATTCTTACATCCGATCAGCTGTGGACAAATGGCTGGAAAAATGGTGCAAAGACAACGATTATGATCTTTATGAAGATGGCCTGAAAATTTACACCACGATTGATTCCAAACTGCAGCAGTTTGCAGAAGAATCAGTGGCCGAAAAAATGAAAATGCTGCAAAAACGTTTTGAAGGCGTCTGGGGAAAAGAAAACCCCTGGCGAACTTTGGACGGCAACGAGATTGTTGATTTTCCGCAGAAAGCCGTGCAGCGTTTGCCGATCTATAAAATGCTGGAAAAACGGTATAAAAACAGTCCGGATTCTATTGAAGCTTACTTTAACCGGAAAAAAAGAATGCGGGTTTTCAGCTGGAAAAACAGCGACCAGGATACCACTTTTTCTACTTATGATTCAATCAAATATTATGCACGTTTGCTCAATACCGGCATGATGACAATCGAACCTGCCAGCGGACAAATAAAGGTTTGGGTGGGCGGCATTAACCACCAGTATTTCAAATACGACCACGTGAACCAGGCCAAACGCCAGGCTGGTTCTACCTTTAAACCGTTTGCTTATTGCGCTGCGCTGGACAATGGTTTTACACCTTGCGACAAATTTACCGACAAACCTGTTTCCATCAAATACATCAATAACGAAGGCAAGCCCGATGTTTGGGAACCTAAAAATGCCAGTTTCAGTTTTTCGTACCAGGAAATGAGTTTGCGCTGGGCGATGGGCAAATCTGTCAACTCCATTACGGCGCAAGTAACTGAAAAAGTGGGCTGGGACAAAGTGGTAGAATATGCGCACAAATGCGGCATCGAAAGTGAATTGGAATCCGTTCCCTCGGTTTCTTTGGGTTCCAACGATGTTTCGGTTTATGAGATGGTGCGCGCTTACAGTACCTTTTTGAACAAAGGCCAGCGGCTCGATCCGATCCTGGTTTCAAAAATTACGGATGATAAAGGCAACGTGCTCGCAGAATTCAAATCCAAAAATACGCCGGTTTTAAGTGAAGAAACGGCCTGGCTGATGTTGTACATGTTTCGTGGCGGTATGGAAGAACCGGGCGGCACGTCGCAGGCTTTGTGGGAATACAATGATTTGTGGAAGAATAGCAGCAACCAGATTGGCGGCAAAACGGGCACTTCTTCCGGCTATGCAGATGGTTGGTACATGGGCATCACCAAAGATTTGGTTACCGGTATTTGGGTGGGTGCTGATGAACGGAGCGTGCACTTTAAAACTTCTCAAACCGGTGAAGGCTCGCGTACAGCTTTGCCCATTTTCGGTTTATTTATGGAAAAGGTTTATGATGATCCGAAATCCGGTTATCAGCCCGGCCCGTTCCCGAAACCCTGGAGCAAGATCACCAAAGAATATAATTGCCCGACACCGAGACCACGTGCAGATACGACAAAAACAGACAGCACGGCGATCATACCAATTGATACCACATCAGTTACTTTGCCGGAAATAGAACCGCAATAATTTTTTGGGTTAAACTGTCGTTACCAATAATAGTAAAATCCGGATTTATAATTTCACCATCAAAGAAAGTATCATAAAAGAAGCATCTTGCAAAAGCCTTTTTATGGAAAAAACGATTACACCCAGTTCCCATCTGAAAAAAACAGCACTCCTGTTTGTTGTAGCGATGCTGTTTTTAGCACATCAAAATGTGCAGGCGCAATACTTCGGACAAAATAAAGTACGCTATAAAAACCTGAAATTTAAGGTTTACCAGACGCCGCATTTCCAGATCTACTATTATTTGAAAAATGATAGCGTGATCAAGCGTTTTGCACAGGAAACCGAACTTTGGTACACCATCCACCAACAGGTTTTCCAGGATACTTTCCGCAAGTTCAACCCGATTATTTTGTACAATGATCATCCTGATTTTGAACAGACTACGGCTATTCAGGGCGAAATTGGCGTGGGCACCGGCGGCGTAACCGAAGGCTTAAAAAACCGCGTGGTGATGCCGCTGATGGAAACCAACCAAACCACGCGCCACGTCATCGGCCATGAGTTGGTACACGCTTTTCAATACCATCTTTTGCTGGACCGGAATGGTGGCGGCAACGGCAATATTGGCAACCTGGGCAATTTGCCGCTGTGGATGATTGAAGGAATGGCCGAATACCTTTCGCTCGGCAAAAAAGATGCTTATACTGCGATGTGGATGCGGGATGCTTACCTCAACAAAGACATTCCGAGTTTGAAAGATTTGACGACCAGCAGCAAATATTTCCCGTACCGTTATGGCGAGGCTTTCTGGAGTTACATGGGTTCTACTTATGGTGATTCGGTGATTGTGCCTTTTTTCCGAAATACAGCACGTTTTGGTTTGGATTACGGTATCCGCAGGACATTTGGTTATGATGAAAAAACGCTGTCGAAATTGTGGAAAAACTCCATTGAAACCACTTACAAACCCTATTTAAAAGATACGGTGCAAACACCAGTTGGTTTGCGGGTGATTGACGACAAGAACAGCGGCAAATTGAATGTGGCTCCGGCAATTAGCCCGGATGGGAAATATATTGCTTTTTTGTCAGAAAAAAACCTGTTTAGCATTGATCTTTTTCTGGCTGATGCCAAAACCGGACGTATTTTGCGCAAGCTGACCAGCAAGGTTTCCAACACGCACATTGATGAATTCAACTTTATAGAATCTGCCGGAACCTGGTCGCCGGACGGGAAACGTTTTGCTTTCAGTGTTTTTAATGAAGGCCGAAATAAATTGGTTATTGTTGATGTCCGTTCCGGTCGCGTTTTGGAAGAAACTTCGATGGGAAAAGCCAAGCAATTCAGCAATTTAAGCTGGTCGCCAAACGGACAGGACATCGTTTTTAATGCGCTGGCAGAAGGGCAAAGTGATTTGTATCTGTATAATATTCCTTCTAAAAAAGTAACCCAACTGACAAACGATAAATACACCGATTATCAGCCCAGTTTTTCCCATGACGGCAAGAAAATCGTTTTCAGCAGCGACCGCACAACTTACGATCAATCTTTAGCCCAAACCATTCCGTTTAATTTGGCGGTTTATGATTTGGCCAGTAAAACTACCACAGACATCAAAGTTTTTAACGGTGCCAACAATCTCAACCCGGCTTTTTCTGCGGATGATCAATTTTTGTATTTTTTGAGTAACCGCGATGGCTTCCGCAACATGTACCGCTACAATTTGAGTGCAGGCACAACCGAACAGCTGACGGATCTGTTCACCGGAATTTCCGGAATCACTGAGTTCTCTCCTGCCCTGAGTTTATCGGCTAAAAATGATGTAGTTTACTCTTATTACCGTTCGCAGCGATACACCATTTACAATGCAAAAGTGGCTGATTTCAAGCCAAAACCTGTAGAAAACCAAGCCATTAACTTTGATGCAGCTTTGCTTCCACCGCCGAAATCTGTTGGCGTGGATCTGATCAATACCAACTTGAACAACTTTCTGGCTTACCAGAAGATTCCGGTAGATTCCATCAATAATATTCCTTTTAAACCACAATTTAAACTGGATTATTTGGGCAGCAGCGGCATCGGTGCCGGCGTGAGCCGCTATGGTGCCGGTTTGGCCAGCGGGATCCAGGGCTTGTTCAGCGATATTACCGGCCGCAACCAAATTTATGCCGGTGCTGCGGTAAACGGGCAGGTTTATGATTTTGGTGCACAATTGGCTTACATCAACCAGCAAGGGCGATGGAATTTTGGTGTTGGCGCATCGCATATTCCTTTTCAGTATGCCACTTATCAGGAAGGCATCACTAATATCACCCAAAATAATAAGCCAGTGAGCGTTTACGAATCGCGGTATGATATTACCCGGACTTTTCAGGATGCGTTGCAGGTTTTCACCTCCTACCCTTTTTCTAAAGTAACGCGGATTGAATTTGGTGCCGGAGCTTCACGCTATTATTATCGTGTGGACCGTTACAGCACGTATTATAATTACACAACAGTCAACAATTTTATCACGCCAACAACAGGATTGTATTCCGAGCATGATAAAATTTCCCGAGACCAATATCGAACTGAAACCGGTTATGATCTGATGCCGTTTTCGCTGTTCCAATTGAACACAGCTTTGGTAGGTGATAATTCTTATTTCGGGGTTGCTTCTCCGCTGGCAGGTTATCGCTATCGTATTGGTATTGAGGGCAACGTGGGCAATTACAAATTTTTTGCACCCACCATTGACCTTCGGAAATATGTGCGGACGAAGCCTGTAACTTTTGCCGGCCGAATTTATGGTTACGGCCGTTTTGGCAACAGCAGCGAGGCATTGTTTCCGCTGTTTATCGGCTATCCGTATTTGATCAGAGGTTACGAAGCCACCAGTTTTTACAATAATAATGCACGCAATAAAGGTAATTTCACCATCGATCAATTGCAGGGAAGCCGAACGGCTGTTGTTAATTTTGAAGTACGGTTGCCATTTACCGGCCCGGAACGGCTTTCGCAAATCAAGTCCAAGGTTTTATTTACTGAATTGAATTTCTTTTTTGACGCCGGTTTAGCCTGGAATGCGGGTGATAAAATTGCTTTCAAAAAAGAACCGGATGCCAACCAATATCAAACAGATGCCAGTGGAAATCCGGTTTACAGCCGCTTTGGCCAGCTGGTTTATCCAAGTGGTTACAACCGCGTTCCGGCCATGTCAACCGGGATTTCATTGCGTGTCAATGTTTTTGGGGCTTTTGTTTTAGAACCTTACGTGGCCATTCCGTTCCAGCGGACGGATGTGCAGAAACCTGTTTTGGGTTTAACATTTGCGCCGGGTTGGTAATGCTGTTTTTATCGGCATAAAAAAGATGCTGTACGTTATTGCATGACTATAGTAAATATTGGCTTGATCTTTAATATTTACTGAGCCTATCTTTTGATGTTTAAATCAAAAAAAATACTGTTTGCTTTTTTTCATTATAATGAAGTGTACCTATACTTTCTAATTTGAAAGAAGTTATCAGTTAATGTGATTTAAGATTCAATTCTTGCAGCTAATGCGACTAAAGCAGTTTAGTTAGATTTGGTATTTGTAATCTTTACAATTAAAAGTAATAACATGCTTTTAGCTGTAATTGTATTGTGTACCAGTTTTTGTAATATTTAGGACTAAATAGTATCAACTTTTGATTGTTTTCAAAAGATTACGATTAAACCTTCGTTTAAATGTAATAGCTAAACAAGAGTTTACATCTTATCCTGATATTTTTCGCATCAATGTTTCCAGCGGTCCATTTTTAAATTTCCTGCTCCACAGTGCACTAAATAAAATGCTGAAAATGTAAAACAGTAACGAATAAACAAGTATGTAAACTGGTGGTGTCGGTTTTTCATCTTCTAGCAGGCCTGTATAATGTTTGCCCGTCAAACCTGCCAGTATGATCATTCCCAGGGTCAGGTGAATAACATAGTGCGACAAGGTCATTTGTCCTGTTTTTTGCAAAGCTAGAATGAGTTTGTTCGTTGAAAAAGCTTCGCCTATTACCATGCAAACCGGTATCACCATAAACGCAAAAGCCATTGTTACCAAAACAAAAGGTAAGTAAGGCGGGAAATATTCAGCCATCATGTAGTTATTCCAAAAAGGACTGAACAACTGTTGTCTCACCAGAAACCGTAATCCCTGAATAAGAATGAAGACGATTACCCCCACAATAAATATGTTGCGTTTTGTAAGTTTACTTTGCCAGTCCAGCCTGCCCAGCCACATGCCAACTAAAAAGTAGGAAAGCCAGGGGAACATTGAATTCCAGCCATTGTAAAATGTATTTCTTAAAAAGCCAACTGGTGTCCAGAAGTCTAAATACTTGAAAGTCGTGAAATCCCAACCAGTATTGATTGGAATGATTAGAAGCAGTAAATGAAAAACGGCAACTGCAAGCAGGGCAACAAGCAAATAATACCGCCTGGGTACAAACAGCAAATAAGCTGCAAAGTGCATGTACCCGCCGTAATAGTGCAGTATGTCCCCCGACCACCAGTTATAAAGTAACAACCCTGTTGCGAATAAAAACCAGGAACGTTTCAGGATTTTTGATTTCAGTTCAGCTTTTTCTATGATCGTATAACCAGGCTTACCAGTCATTAAGGCAACGCCCATTCCTGCACAGATGATAAAAATTGCGGTTGAATTTCCTGTAAATATGTTTAAAAAGTGTCCTGCCGGATCAGACGGAACCATAACCGAACCAAAATTAAAATTGAAGTTTACGATGAACATGCCAAAAATAGTGTAGGCTCTAGCCAGATCAAACCCTATTATCCTTTGCTTCATTCTTTTATATTGAGTTTAGTACGGATAGTATCGATCTGGTGCAATTTATAAATAGTTAACAAATCAGCTGAAAGAAAAGGAATGCTTATTTAATATTAAAATCTCCTACTTAACACAACCCTAATTATAAAGCAACTCTTTTAACCTTCAAAGTATTAAACCAATTGTCGGTCTTTTTTAAAAAAGATGAAATTAACTGAGATAAACAAAAGTTCCACATATGTCCGTTTTCTAAACTTTGACAGGGTTAAAAACAGTACCGAAAATCCTACTGGTGGAGATAACGACATTAAATTATTTGGTTTGGATTTGCTTTTTTTAGCTTTGAAGCGATGATCACTATTGTAAAAAAGTTTCCGGTTGCTACTTATGTGTTAGATACCTACTGGAGGTTTGCAGCAGAACGCCAGGAAGTTTTTTTTAACCGGATCGCAGGGAAAATGGTGCTGACGAGTGATCCGATACTGCTTAAATATAAATTCACCAATGCTTATCGTGCCGCTGATCGTGTAAGTCAATATTTAATAAGCAGGGTCATTTATCATGGCGATCAAAGCCCCGATGAAATCCTGTTCCGCATTTTACTGTTTAAGTTATTTAATAAAATAGAAACATGGGAAATATTGCTCCACGAATTAGGTGCGTTAACCTGGGGCAACTATTCCTTTAAATCCTACAACCAAGTTCTGCATCAGGTGCTGCAAGCTGGCGAGACCATTTACTCGGGCGCTTATATGATGGCTTCCGGAAAGAGTTCATTCGGTAACGATAGAAAACACGAGAACCACCTGAAATTGGTTGAACAAATGATGCATAATCATTTAGCGGAACGGGTTCAGGAAGCAGCCTCGCTTGAGGCCGTTTACCGGCTATTGTTAAGTTTCCCCTTGCTCGGGCCATTTTTAGCTTACCAGTACGCCATTGATATCAACTACAGCAACCTTACTAATTTTAGTGAAATGGATTTTGTGGTGCCGGGCCCTGGTGCAAAAGACGGTATCCGAAAATGCTTTAAAAGTTTAGGTGGTTATAGCGAAGCCGATGTAATTAGCTATGTAACCGAACGGCAGGAACAGGAATTTGAGCGATTGGGTATCAATTTTAAAAGTTTATGGGGCAGGCCACTTCAGTTAATTGACTGTCAGAACCTATTTTGTGAAACGGATAAGTATTCAAGGGTAGCCCATCCCGAGGCGGGCGGAATCACTGGTAGGAAAAGGATTAAGCAGAGTTATTTAAAAAAACACGGCAATATTGATTACTTTTTTCCTCCCAAGTGGAACCTCATGCCTGACAAAATAATCACTTATTAACCTGTAAGCCTGCTAAGTAGCAGAGCCAATACCAAATTGTTCTTGTAATAATTTTGCAACCTTGCCATCCGGGTTTAGGGGCTTAACTTTTGCCGTTTTTACTTTACGGTAAGTTATCGATACCCTTCTTTCCCGGTGTTTTATATCTCCGTCTACCTTGTCCTTTTTTCGGGGAGGTATGGCGTGTTGCCATTTATACCTGGCCTCATCCTGCATCACATATAAAGAACGTCTGGGAATCTCGACATCTATCACCTCACCTCCATTAGTTTTTATAAACCGCATGATGCAACCGCTTCCGAGATTAACACCACATATTTGGTTTTCAAAATAAGCCCTGTCCTTATGAGGCTTGATCCCCTTTCCCGGAATATATTCATTGATGATAACCTGGTCTGGTTGGTTTACCAAAATCTTCTGTTCCACTATTTTCTGTGCCAACTGGTCCATCAGCGGAGGCATAGCAACTGGAAATTTAACCAAATCATAGGGACTTTCCAATTCATTCCGGTAACCATAATATTGCAACCTTCTATCGTAATCAACCACCCATATTTGATTGTCAATTTCATTTAATAATTGATCTTCCATCAACTGATCTATAAAATCAGGATATAGTAACAAACCTGGCAATGCTGTTTCCATTTTCGAATAATTAGAGGTGCTTATAGTAAAAAATTAGATGCAAAAGATTTTTGAAGCGTAACAACTATCATTTCGTTAAGTTTATAATGTTCAATTATTTTATTTGTGGGCTTAAAGCCTGTTCAAATTATTTCCTATACTTCTTTTATCACCTAAAAAAATGGTAAGCATTTAGTTTTTGATTGAGTTGAATTGATGCCAAACACCAATTTTTATAGGTAAAAGAAGTATTAGCATCAATCCTAAGCATATTGAACTATCTTGTATAAGTTTAAAAAACATAAGGAGAAACCGAAACATTTTAAAGCGTTACGGGAAGTACAATTATTTGGCTTTATTTAACTCAGGCTATAAAATAAATTTCTTTGAAATGTTTAACTTTGTAAATGAAGTTTTCTCAAATAGTTAAAACCGGATCAGAGAAAAATCAAATCTTAAAAACAGACTCCGGACAATTTAAAGTTGCTGCAATAGGTGAAGGCAAGTGTACACTTGCATCTTACAACCGCAGAGATTTTTATAAGATCACTTTAGTTACTAAGTGTAATAGCCGACTGGATTATGCCAACCGGAGTATTGAAGTTAAAAAACCGGCATTGGTATTTACCAATCCGCTTGTACCATATTTCTGGCAGGGTGAAACTAATGAAGAAGAAGCAGCTGGATATTTTTGTGTTTTTACAGATGATTTTCTTCACATAAGAAACCATCAGGAAAGCCTGCAAGACTCCTTGTTATTCAAAGCCGGAGGAGAACCGGTGTATTTTTTGAATGATAAACAGGTAAATTATCTCTGTAATCTGTTTAGCCAAATGAGGGAAAAGGTTGATAGCGAGTACATTTATAAAAATGATTTGATGCGCGGTCATATAAACCTGATTTTTCATGAAGCTATGATGATGCAACCGGCTATTGCCAATTACACACCTCCCAAAGCAGCATCACGCCTTGCAAATCTTTTCCTTTCCCTCTTAAACAAACAGTTTCCAGTAGATCTGCCCTTGCAAACAATAAAACTTAAAAAGGCAGGCGATTATGCCAATCAGTTAGCTGTACATATTAATTATTTAAATGCTTCCGTGCAAGAAGCAACCGGAAAAGCAACAACTGTCCACATTAATGAAAAACTGATCGCGGAAGCTAAATCATTATTAACTTTTACTGACTCTAATGTTGCGGAGATTGCTTATAGCCTTGGGTTTGAATACCCATCCTATTTTAACAACTTTTTTAAAAAGCATACTGGCATCACACTGTTGTCTTTAAGAAAAATACTTTGAAAAGTATAATTATTGCTTTGAAACTTGTAATTATCTACCCTTCAATTCTTTTACTTTTGCTTTATATTTAAAACATACAATATGATACAAGCAAAAGGATATGCAGCTCAAAGTGTAGAAACGGATTTAGCACCGTGGAGTTTTGAACGAAGAGAACTTGAACCCCACGATGTGTTGATTGAAATAGCATACTGTGGCGTTTGCCATACCGATTTACATCAAATCAAAAACGACTGGTTTCCGGGGGTTTTCCCAATGGTTCCAGGTCATGAGATAGTTGGAAAAATCACACAAATCGGACCACATGTAAAAAGGTTTAAAACCGGAGATCTTGCGGGAGTAGGTGTTATGGTGGATTCGTGTATGGAGTGTGAAGATTGCCGTAACCACCAAGAACAGTTTTGCCAGGTAAGCCCGGTACAAACTTATAATAGTATGGGGCATGATGGATTGCCGACTTATGGCGGCTATGCTAACAATGTTATAGTCCGCGAAGAATTTGTCCATCACATTTCGGATAAATTAAACCTAGCAGGTGTAGCGCCTTTGCTTTGTGCAGGCATCACTACGTATTCCCCTCTGCGCAAATGGAAGGTTGGCAAAGGGCACAAACTGGCTGTTGTAGGTTTGGGCGGATTAGGGCACATGGCTGTTAAATTTGGTGTTGCCTTTGGTGCTGAAGTTACCATATTAAGCACTTCAGAAGCTAAAAGAGACGCTGCCAAAGCGTTGGGTGCCCACCATTTTGTGGTTACAAAAAATGAGGATGAACTGGCAGCTGTAAAAGGCACATTTGATTTTATACTGGATACTGTGGCCGCCAACCATGACATTAATCTTTATCTGCCACTGCTGCGAACAAACGGAACTTTTATCACCGTCGGTATGCCGGTAGAACCATTTCAGGTTCCTTCATTTTCTTTGTCGGGAGGCAATAAAACTGTTACCGGATCCGGTGCAGGCGGCCTATCTGAAACACAGGAAATGCTTGATTTTTGTGCAGAACATAATATTGTATCAGATATAGAACTGATCGATATTAAAGACATTCATCCGGCTTTTGAGCGTATGGTAAAAGGAGATGTACGCTATCGGTTTGTGATAGATATGGCTTCTTTAAAATAGCATTGGTTAGGTATTTTAATTATTTGGTATTAGTAACCTATCAATATAAACTTACTGCTCTCAACTTTAACTAAGTAAGATAATTTACTTAGTTAAAGTTTGGTTTTTATAGCATAGAAATTGTAAATATAAAACAAATCAGAAACGCTGGATTCCTGGCGAAGGTGTTCCGGGAAACTCCGGTTGAATGGTTGGCAATGGGTTTTCCTCCGGGAAACGGTTAGGCTCCGGCATTTCCGGCGTGCGTATGGGCGTTGGGTCCTCCATCGGGATTTCGGGTTGAGGATTTTCCTGCGGCGTTTGTTCCGGTGTAATTTCTGGGTCGGGTGCAGTATTGTAAAATGATTTCGTATTCATGATGCTTCTTTTATGGGTATAAAACTGGTGCGGCCGGAAAATGTTTTATGCCGGGATTTATCCATCTTTGCCTGTTAATTTTATTTTTTGAACCTCAAACCACAACTTCACCAGCTTTGTGCCAATCAAATCCGGCAGCGTATCAATGATGCCGAAACGGCTATTGCCGAAGCCAGAAAAGCATCAGAAAACGATACCAAAAGCAGTGCCGGCGATAAATACGAAACCGGCCGCGCGATGATGCAGCAGGAAATCAACCTCAATTCGCGGCAATTGCTGGAAGCCAGAAAACAACAAACAGTTTTGCAGCAGATCAATCCCGATTCAGAACATGTTACAGCACAAGCCGGAAGTTTGGTAGAAACAGATCAGGGAAACTTTTACTTAGCGGTTGGAGCCGGTGCTTTTTTTATCGGGCAAAAACAGTATTACACTATTTCGCTTGCTTCGCCGATTGGTTTGCAACTGAAAGGAAAAACTACAGGTGCAATTTTCAAACTAAACGGAAAAGAATTTAAGATTTTTAAAGTGAGCTAAAATCCAATTTTAGGTTGATAAAAGAAGCATGAGGAAATTTATATTTCAAAAAATCAGTTCAAACTCATTCAACTTAAATATAAAACTGATGAAAAATCAGCATCAAATTTATCCAGCTTAACAAAAATTTACAAAGAATAAGTAAGCGTAGTATAATACAAACCACCAACCATCGGGCCGCCTAAATAAGAATAATAATAATGGTTAAGCAAGTTGCTCGCTCCTACTTTCAGGTTTAGGTGTTTGATCAGATTGTAGTTTACTTGCATATCAACATTACCATAGGCTTTTACATTTCCATTCACCAAAAAGGTTTGCGAATAATAACTGCTTTGATGTTTATAGCTCACATTAAAACCTAAACTTCGATACAAGTGATCGCCGCCAAAAGAAATATTGGTGATCCATTTCGGCGTGTTGAAACCATCTTCCAAGCCATCCTTGTTTTCGGTACGTTGCAACTTGGCATAAGATGTATTTCCGGCTAAAGTAAACTGATGCAGCAAACGATATGATAAACCCAAACTTCCGCCATAATTGTAAACCGTACTTCTGGAATTCGTCCACACACGATAACGGGATTGCAAGTTTTTATCATTCAATCTGATAGCGATGGAATCCTGGTTTTTGGTGTTGGGCGTACTCATTTCTACTTGTGCAATAAAGTTGTCGTACTTGTTGTAATAAAAATCCAAGTCAACTTTTAATTGCTCATCAAAAAACAGCGACTTGTATCCAATTTCAAAAGAATTGATGTGTTCCGGTTTCAGGTAATCGTAATAATTTTTCACCAATAAACCTTTCTCTTTGGCAATGGCTGAGCTGGTAGAAATCCCTTGCGTGTTGAAATCATTTTTTACCGCTGCCTGGAAAGCATCGATAGAACTTTTCAGGTAAGAATTTTCCAGCACACCGTTGGAAACGATCCGCAAACCGCCGATCCGTTTTACGCCGCCGCTGTTTACATTAGAAAAAGCCTCAAAAATACTTGGGAAACGATAACCGCTCTGGAAAGAAACGCGGAAATTCTGTGCTGCAACCGGGGAATAAACAGCTGTAAATCTTGGATTTAGTTTGAGGCTGAAATAATCATTCCGATCGGCACGAAGCGTAGCAGTCAGCCTTAAAGTATTGTTTAGCAAATCTTTACCAGCTTGCAAAAAGCCGCCGGTTTTTCCATAGGTAAAAGCAGCATTGCCTTTTCTGGGATCAGGATTGACGAAATAATTGCCGTCGGGATCAATAATATAATTGCGGTGGTCAAAACCGGCCAGCAAATCAAAACCTGTAGATTGTTTAAAATCTTTGGAGATCGCTTCGGAAATATCAACCTGACCTTCCGCATGAAACATCTGGTCGTTGACGCGCAAAGCCGAACCAATATCCCAGTTGTTGACGTTGGCAAGTGAACTCAGCGTATTGTTAAAAGCAGCCGTTCCGGGTTGCAAACGGCCCTGATCAGCATATTGACGGGCAGAAATCAAAGCTTGCTGCGCAGACGTTCCGCCAACGGCCAGCGCACGATTGAAGCCGGTGGTAAAATCACTGTACCAAACATTGTCGGGTTTAAACGCCTTGTCCTCATTCTCCGCAGCCGAACGCAGGTTGTAAGATTTTCCGGTATTTTCTGTGGTAAGATATGTTCTGATCTGAAAAGTCGGATTTTTAAACTCCAGCGCATGTTGCTGCAAAATGTAATTCTTTAGCCGGAACCGATTGGAACGCTGGTAAATATTATCCACATCTGCAAAACGATACGTATAAGTTATGGTAAATTGGTCATTCACTTTATAAACCAAACCCAAATCTGCCTTGATATTTTGCAGATGGTAATCCGTTACTTCTTTTTCATAATAGCCGGTGCGGGCCACCACATATTGTTTTCCGCCCAAAGTCACCGTTTTCCGGTCCGAAGATTCATTGCCGTAACCACTTGTCGGGTCATAACCAGGGTTGTTCAGCCTGCCCGGAATACCAACAGCAGTATTGGCCGAGGCGTTCAAATCCGTACGGTCATCGGCAATCCAATCATAACCTTTGGTTAGCGTTCCGTTTAGTTTGAAGGCAAAACGGTTGGAAATTTTCTCTGCAATGCGCAAACTTGTTTCCGAAAAAAGCTTGGCCGAAGTTTCCGCATCGTTCACATGGTTTATACCGGTTTTTTGCTGAACCAGGATGCCGGTGCTGGTAAAAGGGTTTTTGGTGATGAAATTGGCCAGTCCATTGATAGCATTCAACCCATAAAGCGCGGAAGCTGTTCCCGGAATAATTTCCACATGCTCAATATCCAAATCGCTCGGCCCCATTGCATTGCCGATTGGCGCGCCGATATGCGGTGCCTGATTGTCCACACCATCAACTAATTGCGTAAACCGCACGTTGGTGGTGTTGGCAAAACCGCGCGTGTTAATGATCCTGAAACCCAGGCTTGGCGTAATCATTTGCACACCTTTTACGTTTTCCAGCGCATCAAAAAACGATTTCGCGCCAGACATTTTGAAGGCCGAAGTATCAATCCTTTCAATACTAACCGGCGAACGCAAGATATTTTCGCTGGTTTTGGAAGCCGAAACCACGACCTCCTGCAATGAATGGTTTTTGTTGATCAGTGTATCTGTTGCGATTACTTGCTTCTTTTGCTGGGCAAAAACAGTGAAACTGAAAAAAGTAGAAAGCAGGATAGAAGTAAAATTTTTATTCATAATTACTCGTTATACTTTTGTAAACATAACGAGAAAGAAAAGTGTTTTGAGAACTAATTTTATTTTTTGAAGAAAGAGCTTGTTTAAACTTCTTCTCAGCTATTTTGGCTGAAGCCAAATTTAACTCAACTGTTATCCACGGCCTGAAGGCCGTGGCAATTTTGGTATTTTATAGCAATTTTGGTATCTTGTTTTGTACTTTTTACAACTATCAGTAACAATCAGACTGTTCTGGTTAAATCGATTATCAAATTTCAATTGCCACGGTCTTCAGGCCGTGGGCAAGGGCGGAAAATAGCTGGGCTTTAGCCAAAATAAAAATTTAGGACACCAAAATTTATGGCCTAAAAGAAGTATCATAATGATGAATACTAAGAGCTTTTCATTACAAAACCGGATGCTGGCTTTGCAAAAATTCCTGAAACAGCTTTTGGTAAGCATGGAAAAGTTCAATAGCTTTCAAACCGTTTTCGGTAACCACAGCATTGCCGCCGCCCTTACCGCCGCGATTGGCAATAATAACCGGCCCGCCAAGCTGTTGGTTCATGTGTTGGATCATGTCCCAGGCTTGTTTGTACGACATTTTCATTTGCAATGCTGCCTGCCTCAGCGAGCCGGATTGTTGTATCCGCTCCAATAACTCTACCCGGCCGGCACCCAGCACTTTTCCTTCCTCGTTTTCCAGCCAGATGCGGCCGGTTAGTTTCAATTGCTGTGCTGCCATTGATGTAAATTAGAAATATTTATGCCGATAAAAACAGCATCGAAAAAGATCATTTCAATAATGCTGTTTTTATCGGGTAAAAGTTGGCTTTGGGCTAACTGAGCAATTCGTTTGTATAAAGTTCCTGGTTCAGTATCGCTTCTTTTTCCAAGTTATTTTTGATAAGCCAATTTAAAAACAGGCTTATCCGGTTGCTATCCATGGTGCCCCAAACATTTTCATCACCATAAAAAGGAGATACAAATGCCTGGCTTTTAAAAATATCCATCTTTTCAGCATCTTTTTTGGATATATACTTGGATAAAATTTCTACCGCTTGCAAGTGGTTATTGATTGCTAATTGGAAGCCTTTTTTCGTCGCTTTTAAAAATGCTTTATAAGTATCTGTGTTTTTACTAATGTTGTCTTTTGTTGAAAAAACAACAGGAGAATAGGAATAAGGAATGCCATAATCAGCTAAAGTAAATTTGTTAAGTTGGATGTTATTGGTTTCAGCTTCTACGCCTTCCCAATTGTTAAAAATCCAAGTTGCATCAGCTTTTTTTGAGAGCAAGGTATCCCAAATACCCAACTTTTGGGGATAAGTAATTTCGATATTTCCAGAGCCGCCATCGTTAATAATCATTTGTTTTACAATTGCATCTTCATATCGGGCTTGGTAAGATGCGTAGATATGATTATCCAAATCTTTGGGCCTGGTTAGATTACTGGCAGACAAGGTTGCAACAGAACTAATATCTTGTTGCAACAATGCTGCAATGGCCACAGCATTTACTTTGTTGGCTTTGTTGTTCAAACTGATGACGCTTTCAAAAGGGGCAATTGCAAAATCAGCCAAACCGGATTCTAATTTTTTGGCCGGCGTGGTTGCATAATCATCTTCTGTAGGCGTCAGCAAATCCACTTGCAATCCTTGTTCGGCATAAAACCCTAATTCTTTTGCAATAAAAAAACCGGTATGGTTGGTGTTTGGTGTCCAATCGAGGGCAACTTTCAATTTTATCATTTTTTATCTGTTGATTTTTTTTGGCGAAGTAATGCAATTTTGCTTTTATATCTGTCCTGATCTTAAACTAATAATTTAAGGTATTGTGATAGAAATAAAATTAAGAAACTTTGAAGTGCGCAATTTATGCCGATAAAAACAGCATCGAAAAAAATTGTTTAAACCAATGCTTCTTTTATCGGGTTAAAATTGAGCATCCGGAAAACACACCACTGACTGCACATTGATCTAAGATGTGGTACTTTTGCAAACAAAAACCCTTCGGCTGGTTTGATTTTTTAAATAAGGAACAACATGAAAAAAGTTTCAAAATCCTACGCCATGCTTCATGCCAAATGCCCGCGCTGCCGCCAGGGCAATATGTTTGTCAACAGCATGTATGGTTTTCATACCCAGAAAATGTATGAACATTGCCCGTACTGCGGCTTTGTTTTTGAGCAGGAACCAGGTTATTTTTATGTCGCGATGTACGCCAGTTATGCGCTCAACATAGCAGAAATAGTTGCCACAGTTATCGCCACTTATGTTTTCACGGGCAATACCACTTCGCCCTGGCTGTATATTTTTGTTATTTTCGGGATGACTTTAGTTTTGGCACCGTTCAATTTCCGTTATTCCAGGGTGATGCTTTTATATTGGTTATCACCAAAGTGGGTTAAATATCAGCCCAATATCAAGCCATTGCCAAGCTATACCCATCTGCCGAAATCTAAAATTTAGGCCGATAAAAGAAGCATCCAAAATTCTGCTGTTTTGCGAAGAACAATGTGCACGCCCAGGCTGTTTCTTTTAGCATAATTAAAACATAAATCATGAGTACAACTTTTGAAAAAACTTATACCATCGGCGGCGATCTGACGGTTAACCGTTTGGGTTTCGGTGCAATGCGCATCACCGGAAAAGGCGTTTGGGGCCCACCGAAGGATAAAGCCGAAGCCATCCGCATTTTGCAAAAAACGGTAGAATTAAACGTTGATTTTATTGATACCGCTGATAGCTACGGCCCGAATGTTTCGGAAGAACTGATTGCCGAAGCCTTGTATCCGTACAAAAACGGTTTGGTAATTGCCACAAAAGGCGGTTTAACTCGCACCGGCCCGGATCAATGGCCGATCAATTCTTCGCCCGAACATTTGAAAGAAGCTTTGGAAGGAAGTTTGAAACGCTTAAAACTGGAGCAGATCGATCTATATCAATTGCACCGCATCGACCCGAATGTGCCGTTTGAAGAGACGCTGGAATTTTTGAAAAAAGCCCAGCAGGAAGGCAAGATCAAGCACATTGGTTTATCGGAAGTGACGATTGAGAACATTAAAAAAGCACAGGAATTTGTAGAAATTGTTTCTGTGCAAAACATGTACAGCGTGGATAACCGCAAATGGGAAGCCGAACTGCAATATTGTGCCGAAAATAAAATCGCTTTCATCCCGTGGTACCCGCTAAATGGCGGCAACGAAGATGGCATGGAAAAAATTACGGCTTTGGCAGAGAAAAAAAATGCGACCGTGCAGCAAGTTGCACTAAGTTGGTTGCTGCACCATTCGCCAAATATTTTGCTGATCCCTGGTACTTCAAGTATAAAACATTTGGAAGAAAATATGAAAACCGCTGCTATAGAATTAACCGAAGATGATTTGAAAGAACTGGAAAATTTATCTGCCTAAAAACAGCATCAACTAAAAAACCAAAGAGGCCGGTAGCAATACCAGCCTCTTTTTTTATTATTTTTCAATTGGTTTGTATTACTGTTCAAACCAATACTTTCCAATTATTCTACATTTTTACATAAATCAGTCTTGCGGTATTGCTCGTGTTGGAGTTGGTGGCATCCAGCTCCGGAGAGGCGAAGTAAGAGGAGAAAGCGATAATATCTGTTTGTTTCAACAATTGGTTCAACATTTTATTGGCATCGGCAGCCGTGTTAAAAGTTTCTTTGTAGGAAAAAGTACGAACGATCCTCTTTTTAACAAACAATTTGTTGTTTACCACGGTGTCTTTGCTGCTTTGCAAAACAACGTTGTTCAGGTTATCATCAACCCAATCCGTTGCCATTACACCAAATTTTGTAAGTGATTGGTAGTGATAATCAGCCAGTTGTGTGCCTGTAAAGTCTTCTTTCAAATGTACATTCCAGTTTTTGGTAATTTTGGCCGAATCTGCAATCAGCGTTACATCTTCATTGTAAATTAGGTTTAAAATATTAGAAGTTACGCTGATTTTTACGATTTGATTGCTGGTTTTAATGTTTAGCGCGGCATAATTTTCGGTGTTAAGAGCTGAAGACGACGGGTTGCCTTCGCTTCCTGATTTTTGGCAGCTTATCAAAACTATGCCAGCAAAAGCGAAAAGTAGTAATTTTTTCATAACCGTGTTTTTAAACTTTCTGTTGATTTGATGAGGAATATTCAAACCGGATGCCAGCGGATTATCTGTTTTCAAAAAAACAAAAACACGATGCTTCTTTTACAGGGTAAAATTTAGGATTGCAAATTAATTGCACAATCTTTATCGTTCGGATTATAAAAATTGGTTTTTGGGTTAAAAGGATTCAGGTTTATTTCGAGGGAAGACCTAAAATTTCTGTTCAGGAAAATTCGTGGTTAAGTTGAAAACTGAATAAAAATCAGCAAGAGATCCTGAACATAAGATTTTATATATGTGGAAAAATCGGATAGTTGCTTTTTGGGGAATTGTGGGGAAATAATATTCGCGGATTTTTCCCTGACGGTATGTTTTAGGGAATAAATTTCTGCCAGCTATTTTGGCTAAAGCCCTATTTAACTTACATACAATCCACGGCCTAAAGGCCATGGCAATTCGGCACCCTTTTTTTGCGCTTTTTACATCTGTCGGTAACCAACAAGCCTATTCCGGCAAAATGATTATTGAACTTCAATTGCCACGGCCTTCAGGCCGTGGACATGGGCAATAAACAAAGGCTTTAGCCAAAAATAAAAAGTAGGACACCAAGATTTATGGCATAAAAGAAGTATTATAAACCTAAGCTTGTCGAAGGATATGATAAAAATTTAAACATGCCCTAAACTTTTCCAAATATAGGCCGATAAAAACAGCATCAACCAGAAGCCGTTTAAGCCAAAACCGTGCTTTCTGCTTTCAAAGCTTCGGCAAAAAGCTTGTAAGAATGCAATTTGGCCTGATGATCGAAAATATGCGACGTTACCATCACTTCATCTACCTGCGTTTTGACCAGAAAGTTTTCCATCTCCTGTTTAATCTTTTCCGGGCCGCCGATGAAAGTATAACCCAGCATCTGCATTACGGCTTCTTTTTCATAAATATTCCAGATTTTATCCATGTTTTCTACCGGTGCCGACAATTGTTTCCGCCTGCCGGTTACAATACCCAAAAACAGTTGCTTTAAGGAAGTAGCCAAAAATTCGGCTTCTGCATCAGTATTCGCAGCAACCACATTGATGCAAGATAATACATAAGGCACTTGCAAACGTTTGGAAGGCTGAAAGTTTTTACGATAAATATCAATGGCTTTCAAGAGCATAGCCGGCGCAAAATGACTGGCGAAAGCGTAAGGCAAACCCATTTTTGCGGCCAGCACGGCACTATCGGTGCTGGAACCCAAAATCCAGATCGGAATATCCAAACCTTCACCCGGATTGGCGCGCACTTGTCCGTTGATATTTTCATCCGAAAACAAAAGCTGCAAGGTTTCCACATCCTGCGGAAAATGGTAGGAAGCGTGCATATTTTCGCCCCGGATGGCCATTGCTGTAATCTGGTCAGAACCGGGCGCACGGCCCAAACCCAAATCAATCCGGCCGGGATACAACGATGCCAAAGTGCCAAACTGCTCGGCCACAATCAGCGGCGCATGGTTGGGCAGCATCACACCGCCCGAACCTACACGGATGGTTTTGGTTCCGCCGGCAATATACCCGATTAAAATAGAAGGCGCAGAACTGGCTACGCTGGCCATATTGTGGTGCTCGGCAAACCAGTAACGCTTGTAGCCCATGCTTTCAACATGTTGTGCCAAATCCAGGCTATTATGGAAAGTATCTGCAGCTGTGCGACCTTCTGCCACGGAAGCCAGATCAAGCACAGAATAGGAAATGGCTGATAATTTTTTGACGTTCATTCTTTTAAGTTTAAATAAAAACTATGCTAAAAGAAGCATTGTCTTGTTATCCAAATTTAACAAATTTGTCTGCCGGATCGTTTTGTACAGATGATAAATGACGCTGGGTTCATACTGCAACATTGAAAAGACAATCAGTTTTTACTTCTGCTGAAATCAAATTTAAGCTTGATTTTCTGCAACCGGAACCGGCTTTTCTGTGCTCAGCGCTTTTCGTACTGCCGGGGCAACTTTCGTCCCAAACAGTTCAATCGCTTTCAACACTTTTTGGTGCGGTGTAGTGCCGGTAACCAACTGTGCTAAAAAGCGTGTGTTGCCAAAAAGTTCATGCTGATGCAAAATCTTATCAATCGCCAGCTGCACATCGCCTACCACCAGCGGCCCGTCTTTTCGCAGATATTCAAATTGTGATTTACTCATCGGCGACCAGCCACGATCTTTTCCCACGCGGTTCATCAGTTTTTCGTAAGATGGATAAAACTCGTCTGCCGCCTCCTGCGAACTTTCGGCCACGTAAAACTGCGAGCTGATGGCCAATTGCAATTGATCCACATCATGACCGGCTTTTTGTGCCGATTCGCGGTATAAATTCACAAACGGAACAAACTGCTCCGGCGGGCTGCCCAGGATGGCAATCGTCAGCGGCAAATTCAGTTTCCCGGCGCGGACAGCCGAAGCCGGTGTGCCGCCAACAGCCAGCCAGATTGGGATTTGCTGCTGCAAAGGCCGCGGATAAATGCCTTGGTTGGACAAAGGCGCACGGAATTTTCCTTTCCAGTTGATGACTTCCTGCTGGTTAATCTGCAACAACAGGTTCAGTTTTTCAGTAAAAAGCGCATCGTAATCATTCAGATTATAGCCAAAAAGCGGAAAAGATTCGGTAAAAGAACCACGCCCGGCTATCATTTCTGCCCGGCCGCCGGAAATCAAATCGATGGTAGCCAGGTTTTGATAAACGCGCACCGGATCCGCAGAACTGAGCACAATCACCGAGCTGGACAGTTTGATATTTTTGGTAATTGCCGCCGCCGCTGCCATCATAATTTCCGGTGCCGAAACCACAAAATCCGAGCGGTGATGCTCGCCAAAAGCGTAAACATCCAGGCCAACTTCATCCGCCAGTTTCACTTCTTCCAGCAATTGTTGCACGCGTTGATGGGCGTTTACCGCTTTTCCATAGCCAGGATCTGCCGCTACTTCTCCAAATGTACTGATGCCTAATTCCATATCTGCCTAATTAAAATGTTTTAGAATTTACTTGCTTTAATCACAATAAACAAAAGTAAACTATTCAATCATCAACTTTAAGGCTATAAAAACAGTATCCTTATTTTGACATCATGCTGTTTTTATCAGGCAAAAATCGGTTTTAAAAATCCTCTTTTAAGTAAATTTTCGTTATCTATGTAAACACACACGCCATTCCATCATGCTCACCCTCAGCCAAACACAGCAATATATTGATACCGAAGAACGCTTTGGCGCGCACAATTACCATCCGCTGCCCGTAGTTTTGAACCGTGGTTCAGGCGTGTTTTTGTGGGATGTGGAAGGCAAGCGTTATTATGATTTTTTATCCGCTTATAGTGCTGTAAATCAAGGGCATTGCCATCCCAAGATCATTGAAGCATTGATCCGTCAGGCGCAAAATCTTACCCTCACTTCACGCGCTTTTTACAATGATCAGTTGGGCAAAGCCGAAGAATATGTGTGTAATCTGTTTGGTTTTGACAAAGCTCTTTTTATGAATTCCGGTGCCGAAGCGGTAGAAACAGCGATCAAACTGGCGCGGAAATGGGCGTATCAGCATAAAAAAATACCTGCAAACAAAGCAAAAATTGTGGCCGCCTCCGGCAATTTCCACGGGCGCACGACCGGGATTATTTCCTTTTCCGACAGCCCGGAATCCCGCAACGGGTTCGGGCCGTATTTGCCGGGTTTTATAATTGTGCCTTACAACAATTTACAGGTGCTAAAAGAAGCATTTGAAAACGACCCGAATATTTGTGCGTTTTTGGTGGAACCGATCCAGGGCGAAGCTGGCGTGATTGTGCCGGATAAAGGTTATTTATCTGCCGCAAAAGCTTTGTGTGAAACCTACAATATTTTGCTTTTGGTAGATGAAATCCAAACCGGAATTGGCCGTACCGGAAAGCTATTGGCAGCTGACTACGAAGCAGTTAAAGCCGATATTTTGATTATTGGCAAAGCCCTGGCCGGCGGCGTGCTGCCCGTTTCGGCGGTTTTGGCCAATGATGAAATCATGCTTTGTATCCGGCCTGGCGAGCATGGTTCTACTTTTGGTGGCAACCCGCTGGCGGCAGCCGTAACTATTGCCGCGTTGCAGGTGATTGAAGATGAAGGACTGGCAGAAAACGCCTTCCGGCAGGGAATAATTTTCCGATCCAGAATGCAAAAGCTGATGGAAAAATATCCGGAAACGATCAAAGCCATTCGCGGAAAAGGCTTGCTCAATGCAATCGACATTTCTACCGAAAAAACTTTTACAGCCTGGGATATTTGTATCGCACTAAAAAACAAAGGCTTGCTGGCCAAACCTACCCACGGCCATACCATCCGTTTTTCTCCGCCGCTGGTAATCACATCTACGGAAATGGAAGATTGCTGTTTGCTGATTGAAGAAACGATTGCCGGGTTTTCCAACTGATTTTATTGTTTTTCCACGGAAAGTGCGATGCTTCTTTTATCAGCTAAAAATTCAGTTTTTGATTTTGTAAATTTCTAATTAATTAGAAATTGTTTAGAATTTTTTGTATTAAGAATTGAATATTAGCAGTTTAAAAATAGGACACACCCCTAACCCCTCTTAAGAGGGGAAGCAAAATTTGTTACCTTTCTAAACGCTATTTATGATTTAGAAAGGTCTGCAAGCGATTTCCCCTCTTGAGAGGGGTTAGGGGTGTGTCCTTCCTTTATTCAAATTCAAACAAATTTCTACCCAAAAAAATTTAATAAAAGCCTAAGCACGTTCAATGATTTTATACCGATAAAAGAAGTATCAGCTTGAAAATCATTTTTGCCGAACCACGCCTTCTAAATCATCCGTAACAAAGCCTGTCCCTTTGCCCAAAAATATCCTGGCCGCTTGTTTATTGGCCGGCGAAGGGCCGCCGCTAAAATTATTGATCCGCAGGTTTTCAAAATTTTGTGCTTCGATGCCGTGTGTATAAAACGGCATCCGTGGATTGATCCAGCTCAATTTGAAGTTGCTGATGCTGATATTTTTGGCATCTTTAATGAGCAAGCCCGGAATATCCCGCTTAAAAATCTGGTTCTGATCACCCAAAACGCCTCTTAAATCAATATTTCCGCCTGCCACATCGTTGAGTTTACTGTCGGTCAGTTCAAAGTTGATGTCATTAAAAGAAACATCTTCGATCACACTTTCATCCGAACCGTAAACTAGCATTCCGTTTTCGCCGGTACAATTGATGTGGTCAAACTTCACGTTTTTGATCTTGCCCAGCTTCACATTTTCCTTTCCGCGGATGGCCGAAATATGGATCGGTTCGCCATTTCCCCACCAATCGCCGGTGCGCAGTTTTGTTTCAATGTTGATGTTGGAGAAAGTCAGGTTTTCCAGCGAGCCTTCATCCCGCAAAAAAATACCGATGCCGCGCGTAGAATTGGTGATGTTGACATTGCTGACTTGCACGTTCCTAACCGTGTTCTGATCTAAAAAACCAATCCGGATGCCACTGGAATAAGATTGCAGGTTGCAGTTGGAAACGATAATATTTTCAGAAAGATGCTTTTTGCCGCTAAAACCCGGGATTTCAAAGTGATGATCGTAGCCCACAATGGCCAGCGCATCATCGCCGGAACGAATATCGCAATCCGTGATGATGACGTTGCTGCTGCTCGTAATGTCAATCCCGTCGGCATTGGGTACCAGCAAACCGCTCCACAAACGGATCCCGGACACCAGCACATCATCGCAATCAGCAAAGTGCATCGTCCAAAAAGGCGAATTCAACAAAGACACATTGCGGACCTGCACGTTTTTGCAGTTTGAAAAAATAACCATCTGGTGCGGCCGGTCTTTATCCGGCACCACCGGCCCGTCTCCGATCCCGCTTTCTACTTTGCGGTAATTGTTTTTTTGGCGGGAAAAACGCGTGGTAACCGTATCTATTTTTTTGGCATGGTTGAAATCGTGGAAAACGGGATTGTTGCCATCAATGCTGCCCTGCCCGGTGATAGAAACGTTTTCAGCATTTACCGTATAAAGCATCCCGAAATAAGTTAAACCATAAACCGGTTGTGTAAAGTGATCATAATCAGCTAAATGCGGACTGCCTTTTAATACCGCGCCATTTTCAAGAAACAAATTGACATTGCTTTTAAGATGAAAAGTTCCTGTGATAAAAGTTCCTGGCGGCACATAAACCATGCCGCCACCGCTACGGTTGCAGGCATCAATGGTTTTCTGGATAGCTTTTGTGTTGATCGTTTTGGCATCTGCAACAGCACCAAATGCAGCGATGTTAAAAGTTTTATTTTGTGCAAAAACAGCAAAATTTATGCACGATAAAAACAGTATCGGGAATAATTTTTTCATGAAAAAAGACAGGATCATCAGGTTTAAATTTGCCAAACTTAACAATTTTTTCTATTGTAAAAATTGAAGTTTAGGTTCAAATAAATGTAGATTTGATAAGCGTTTGCAAGGTGAGTTTTGCAAGGCTATCATCAAATCAAATCAACATGACAATCATTATTATTATCGCCATCATCCTCGTGCTCTTGCTGTTATCGCTGCGCATTGCCCAGGAATATCAGCGCGCCATTGTTTTCAAATTGGGCAGGTTTGAATCCATCAGAGGGCCGGGGCTTTTTTGGCTGATCCCGTTTATTGAGCGGGAACAGCGCGTGGATATTCGCACCAAAACCGTTGACTTGGAGCAGCAGGAAACCATTACCAAAGACAGCGTAACGATAAAAGTGAACGCTGTTTTGTGGTTTAGAATTACCAATCCTGAAGATGCCATTATCAAAGTTGCGGATTATAACAAAGCAGTTTACCAGTTTTCGGTTACGGCATTGCGCAACATTATCGGGCAGCATACTTTGGATGAAGTGCTGCGCGAACGGGAACAAATTAATGCCACGCTTCAAAAAATGGTAGATTCGACCACAGGACCATGGGGCATCAAGATTGAAATGGTAGAGATGAAAGACGTGGAAATCCCGGAAGCGATGCAGCGGGCGATGGCGCGGGAAGCTGAAGCCATCCGCGAAAAACGGGCCCGGATTGTGAAAGCCGAAGCAGAACTGGAAGCTTCGATCAAACTAACGCAAGGCGCCAAAGAAATGGAAGGCAGCCCGATTGCGTTGGAGCTTCGGCGGTTGCAAATGCTGTCTGAAATCGGCATCGATAACAACACCACGACGGTTATTTTGATGCCTTCGGAGTTTAGCAATGCAGCAAAAAGCTTTACAGAAATGGCGGGCAAAATGAAAAGCGAAAAATAAAAAGCTGCATTAAATTGACATTTGAATTTTAGGCAGATAAAAACAGCAAAGGCTTCATTTTTAGGGATGAAGCCTTTTTTATTAGGCAATAACTGTTAAAGTTTTCGTTTCAGCGTAACGTGCAAAGGCATTCCGTTATAATCAATATTCAGGGTTACGGAATCCGGGTAAACTTTGCCTTTGTGCGGCAAATCCAAGCCGTTCATGTTGATGCTGAAGGAGATTTCATCACCGCTGAGTTTACCATTTTCAATTTTTGCTGTACCATAAGCACTTTCTACATTACCGCTGAGCTTAGCTCCGTCTGTAGCAAAGGTGTACTCTACCTGGGATGTATTGCCGTCCGGCGTAAGCAGCGGGCCGTTCCATTTTCCTGCAAGCCCTGTAATGGCAGCGATACCTGCACCGATGCTGGCTACCAGCAAAAAGGCTACAATAATTGTTTTTTTCATCTGGGTTGATTGTGATTGTGTGTGCGTTTTTTGTTGTTGATTATTTGTAAGACATCCAAATATAAAGAAACGTTACAGTTCGATTTAATTAAAAATCCATACTGTTTTTATGCCGGTAAAAACAGCATGATAAATATTCCTATTGAACAACTGGCAAGCTAAAGTAAAATGTGGACCCAACCCCTACTGCACTTTGTGCCCAGATTTTGCCGCCGTGCCTTTGGATAATTTCATCACATAAATAAAGGCCGATACCAAAACCGGAAATGGTAGGGCTTTGCTGGTTTTCTACCCGGTAATACCGGTCGAATAGTTTGCCAATGTCCTGTGGCTTGATGCCTATGCCTTCATCTTTAATGCTGATCTGAACCTGATCACCAGTCAGCTTGCAATTAATTTCCACAACGTTGCTGTTGGGCGAATATTTAATTGCATTACTGAGTAAATTGGAAACCACTGTACCGATCTTGTCCCGGTCAGCCGTTATCATTATATCTTCACACGGAAAAAACTGAAGCTGATGGCTTGACTGGGTAAGTAAATTCTCTTCAATCACCTCCCAAACGAGTTCGATGAAGTTAAAAGAGGTTTTTTCAACCAGTATTTTACCGGATTCAAGCCTGGAAACATTCAGAAAACCATTGATCATACTGGTCATTTTCCTAACCTGGTTATTAGCCTTATCCAATGCGTTTGCAGTAAATGTATCACCACTTTTATTAGCCTTGCCTTGCAGCATCTGCAGGTAGCCTTTCATAGAAGATAAAGGCGTTTTCAGTTCATGGCTTACCATGCCGATAAAATCATTTTTGCGTTGCTCGTCCTGCTTTTGTTCTGTAACCTCCATCACAACGCCTGAAAAAATGGTCTGTTTCCCGTCCTGATCCTGGGATCTTTTACCTAAAGAATGCAGCCAGATCACTTCTCCGTCGCTAAATCTGCGCTGTGAATAAGTAACATCGTAGTTCCCGCCGGTTGCTATGGCTTTTTCAATAGCCTGAGTAATCATTTCTTTAAATTGTTCCGTTACCTGCCCAATAGCTTGATCGTAAGTCATCGCTTCAGTTCCTTCGTATCCGAACATCTTCGCCAACGTTGCACTGTATTTTAATGCTTTTGTTATTGGATCGATATACCAGCTCCCGATCCCGGAAGCTTCAATAGCCAGGCGAAGCATATCCTGGGCATGTAAAAGCTCTTTCGCAGCATTTTTTTCTTCTGTAATATCCTGCAAAATACCACTCAAACGAACTGCTTGTTCGCCCTGAAAAAGAACCTTTCCTTTGGCCCTGACTAAGCGGGGCACGGGGTGATCAGAGCTTGTAATACTATATTCAATATCGTAAATCCCGCCGGAGCGGTAGTCTAAAGCCTCCTCAATAGCCCGGATCACCCTTGCCCGGTCTGCTTCTGCAACAACATCTGTTGCATCAGATACTGCTATGGTTGCATCGTTTGGCCGGCCAAACCAGTTTTTAAGCCGTCGGTTACCCGAAAAGCGGCCCGTTGCAGGATCAAGATCAAAAGTGCCCAACTGGGCGGCATCAACTGCAAAACGCATTTGCTCTCTGCTGTCCAGGTTTAAATCTTGCAGTATTTGATGTGCTTTTTCCAGTTCTTTGTTTGCAGCAGCCAGCTGTTCATTAAGGGCCAGCTCCCGGTCCAGGGCATTTTTCTGTTCCTTCGCTCGTGCTAAAACCTGCCGGTTAAAGTTTAGCTCTGTAACATCCGTTGCCGTATGCAATATACAATCTACCTCGCCCAGCTCATTCCTGATAGCCCGGTAAGCAAAATCGAAATAAAAGGTTTGCAGCTTTCCGCCTACCAACAGTTCTGTAACTGCGTTTGTAGTTTCGTAGGTAATACCGGTTTTCCAAACTTCCTGCAATAAACCAATGAAGGGTTGTCCGGCAAGTTCAGGTACAGCCTGGGCCAAGGGTTTTCCAATCACGCTCCGGTCCTTGCCCCAAAATCCGATCATCACATCACTGGCCGTTTGTATGATCAGATCAAAACCTGTATATATAGCAGTTGCGTTTTGCGATAAAGAGAGGATTTCTAATAACTTATCATTGGTAAACCGGTGTACCTGGGTAATCATTAAGGAAGGGTTGCTAACTATCAGGTAAAGATATAACAATCAGGCTTAATTAAAAACCGGCTGATAAAGCAAGATAAATAAAATAGTTTTAGGTTGGTATAAAGGTAAAATAGTAGTAAATCTGCTAACGATTCAAATTTTATCACATAGCCGTTATGCTTCTTTTATGCCTGTAAATGCTGTTTTTGTAGTGGATTGTTTTTACAATTATCCTGATCAAATTTTTTCTTTGTTGTTTTAGCTAAAATTCGTTGCAGACAGTTTTTAGGTCGATAAAAGAAGCATTAAGCTTTATCAAAAATCAGTTGATCGGATCGGGAAGCGACGGATGTGCCGGATCATAAACCGCAACCGCTACACGGGAATCGGCGCAGCCATAATACAAAAACCATTTTTTCTGAAAGTAAACCATGCCTTCAATAAACACGGTTCCGTTTACGTACTGGCCGCTTTTTTCGAAAGCTTCCATCGGCCGCAAAAAAGGCACATCCAAACGGGTTATCGGCTTTGCAGGATCGTTTTTATCAAACAAAGCCTGGCCGGCACAATAAGAATTTCCGTTAAAACGCTTGTCGCCATCCGCACCGGCTTTATTTTTTCCGTTGTAAAAAAGGATAATTCCTTTATCTGTCAGCAATGCCGGCGGCCCGCATTCCGTCAGTTCGCTATCAAAATAACCTTTTCTGGGCGAAATCAGTTCTTTCAAAGTTCCGTCCGTGTTTATAACCGGTTCCCAATCCATTAAATTAGTTGACGTAGCTGCAAACACATGCAATTCGCCCCAATACATCCAATATTTACCATTGATTTTGGTGATCACCTGTTTGCCGTTTTTGATTTTGGTTAAGATTGATGCTGATTTATGCGGGATATTCAAAAACTTTCCCTGATATGCATCTTCAAAAATCGGCCCGTGCTTTTTCCAGTTTTTCAAATCCGTAGAAGTAGCCACGCCCAAACGCGGCACATCGCGGTTCCATTGCGTGTAAAAAACTACATAAGTGCCGGTTTTTGTAACGGCCACACGCGGATCTTCGCAACCGCCCGGCCATTCATACTTTTTCTGGTCATCATTTGCCGGATAAAAAACAGGCGTTTTACTGCGTTTGAAATGAAAGCCATCGGTACTTTCGGCATAACCCAACCGCGAAGTCCGGAAGCCGATGCCAACGCCGGATTTATCTTCCGACCGGTACAAAACCACCACTTTACCGCCAATCATTGCCGCAGCCGGATTAAACGTATCGTTGGATTCCCAGGCAACTTTTTTCTTTAAAATTGGGTCGATAAAAACAGCACTCGGATCCGGGGAGATGATTGGGTTGAGGTTTGCCGGCCTTTTAAACCCGCCGAAAGCCCAATCCGGCAAGCGGTTTATTTGCGCAAAAGTATTGTTGGAATAAATCAGCAGCAGTAATGAAAATAGTATGCTAAAAGAAGCATTACAAATAGCCGGCTTTAATTTGAATTGAAGCATAAAAAAATAGGTTTTAGGTTGTTCGCTTGAATGAATTAAAGGTGCTTTAGCATCAGCTTAATGCCTAACCTCCATAAACGGCTTCTTGACAAAAAACCCCTAACCTATTAAATTACAGCATGTTAGGGGTTTAATTGCGGTGAGGGAGGGATTCGAACCCTCGGTACAGTTTCCCGTACGTCAGTTTAGCAAACTGATCCTTTCGGCCTCTCAGGCACCTCACCTTTTAATTAGCAGCAGCAACGCTTTTTTGAGGTTGCAAATATAGTAATTCAGCTTTCTCAGCAAAAAAAATTATCAATAATCAATGCGCACGTGGTAAATGCTCATCAGCATCTTTTTAAAAATGCTTTTTACGGTTTCGATCTCCTTTAAAGTGATGTTGCTGTTTTTCAATTGTCCCTGATCCAGTTTATAGTTTACCAGCTTATCTACCAAATCATTAATTGATTTGAAGTTGGGTTCTTTCAATGCACGGGAAGCGGCTTCTACAGAATCGGCCAGCATCAAAACGCCGGTTTCTTTGGAAAAAGGAATCGGCCCGGGATAGCGGAAAGTATTTTCATCAACAATTTTTTCGGGGAAGTTCTTTAAAAAAGACTGATAAAAATAGTCCACCCGTGTATTGCCATGATGTGTCCGGATGAAATCAACAATAATTTCAGGCAGGTTTTTCTTTCGGGCAAGCTCCACTCCTTTTTGCACGTGGCGGATAATTACGCGTGCGCTTTCTTCGAAAGATAATTTATCATGCGGATTAAAACCCTGATTTTGGTTTTCAATAAAATATTGCGGGTTTTCGATCTTGCCAATATCATGATACAAAGCACCTGCCCGAACCAAAAGTGCATTGCCGCCAATGGTATAAATAGCCGTTTCGGCCAGGTTGGCCACCTGCAAAGAATGCTGAAAAGTGCCCGGCGCATTGAAAGCCAGATCGCGCAGCACGGAAGAATTGGTATTGGTAAGTTCGATCAGCGTAATATCCGAAGTGATGCCAAAAACTTTTTCAAAAGCATAAATAAGCGGATAAGCCAGCAGCGTTAACGAAACACTAACAACAAACGGCAAAAAATCATTCCAGTCGATAGCACTAAAATTACCTTCCCGAATAAAAGAAATCCCCAAAAAAGAAACCAAATAACAGCCCAAAATCAGCAAGGCAGAAATCAGAAACTGTTCCCTACGGATCAGGCTTTTGATACTATAAATAGAAACCATGCCGGCCGTTAGTTCATAAAAAGCGAATTCAAAACTGTTCGGCACAAAAAAACCGGCGATCAAAACAACTAATAAATGAATGTTCAAAGCCATCCTGGTATCAAACAAAATCCGGATAATGATTGGCACAATGCAATACGGGATGTAGTACAAATTGGGTATTTGAAACAGGATTGCCCAGGATAAAGTAACCAACATGGACGTGATGACCAGCAAAATCAAACCTACCAGCCGGTTATCATTGTAAATATCCCTCCTGAAAAGATACAGAAAAATCACCAGTAAAGTAAGCACCAAAGAAACCAGCAGAAACTGGCCCAGCAGCACCATCCGTTTATCACCGGTAACATGTGCATTGTCTTCAAAAGCTTTTTTGTAGGATTCTAATTTCTGGAAAACCTCCTGGTTGATAACCGATCCTTTGGCCACAATCAGTTCTCCTTTTTGCACCATTCCGCGCGTTTGGGATATGCCGTCAACGGTTTCATTTTCTAATTGCCGGGTCAGGTCTTGATCGTAATTTAAGTTGTATTGGATATGATCCTGCAAAAGTCCGATCAAAAAAGTTTTGTCTATTTCCGTGTGCCTGTTCAAAAATTGATCGCAATAACTCAGCGCGCTTTCCCTGGTAAATAAGGCTGCCGTATTGCTGTTTTTAGCAACCTTATTTTCGAGTACGGTTAGGTTATAATTTTCGGTGTTATGCTGGAACCTCTTGTTCAAATCCAGTACGCCTTTTTGATAAACGGTTGATAGCAAACCAGTTCCTATCTGTAAATAAGTATTTTTTTGCGGTTCATCCAAACCGGCATTATGCCATTTAATTTCAAAATCGTTTTTAAAATTTTCGAGTTCCTGCTTTTCAACCTGCGGGTTTAACTGATAAATCGGGCTGATGCTTTTGATAGCCGCTTCTTTGTCAGCGTCCTGCTCGGCATTGGTTTTGAGAACAGCAAAATTATAAGGTGAGATCAGATCTTTTTGGTTCCAGATGCGGCCTTTGCCATATTCGTACCGAAACTTTGCCTGCTTGGGCAAAGTAAAAATGATCACAATTACGGCGGTAAACATCATCAAAAACTTGATGTTCAGGGCAAATTTGCGCATTAAAGCTTTTTGTCGGGAAGAGTTAAGGATTGCCATCAAAAAAATTAATACGGGTCAAATTTAGGATTTTTTCTGTTTTACGTATTTTCCAGATGTGCAATTTAATTTTATGCCTATAAAAACAGCATGCAGAAAGCATCAGAAAAAACACGTTTATAAAAAAAGCAGCGTTTAACAATTCAAATGGTTATTTTGCAGAGGATGAACCCAAGGATTAAAATGAAAATGAAACCGGTTTTTTTGCTGATTGTACTTTTGCTGCACTTTGGCGGTTTTGCACAGCAAGCTCCGGCCAATAATCACACAAAAATAAAAAACTATGAAGACAGCCTGAAAATTTTGGGTGCTACCGTGGTGAACAATGAAAACGATTTGGAACGCAAAAATGCCAACTATCAGTTTATCAAAACCTTTGTGTCTGCACTAAAAATCCCCGGCTCTTATCAGTACAAATTTGACTCGGTAAAAACAGTATCGCTGATTTATGCGCCGGACAATCAGTTCCGGATTTTTACCTGGAACGTAATGAACGAAGATGGCAGCTACCGGTATTACGGCACCATCCAGCTCAACACCAATGGTGCGCTGAAAATGTTCCCGCTCACGGATTATACGCCTTTTATTAAAAACGCAGAAGATTCTACTTTTACGGCGCAAAAATGGCTGGGCGCACAATATTATAAAATCATCAAAGCCGAAGCAGAAAACCCGTATTACGTTTTGCTGGGCTGGAAAGGCAACACGGTTAAAACGACCAAAAAAGTGATCGAAGTTCTGTCTTTCAAAAATAATGCGCCGGTTTTTGGTTTGCCGGTTTTTGATGAAAAATCTAAAATCCGTAAAAGGATTGTGTTTGAATATAGCCGCCAAGCATCGATGTTGCTGCGTTTTGTACCCGGCCGGGATTTGATCGTGTTTGATCATTTGGCCCCGCGCGACCCGAAAATAAAAACGGATTTCAGTCTTTACGGCCCGGATCTCACTTATGATGGTTATCAACTGAAAAACGGTCGATGGAATTTGCTGCAAAACTTGGATATGCGCAACATTCCGGAAGACCGTAATGCAAATTATGCTGACCCGAGAAAGCAGCGTTTGGATTCTATCAAAAATGATAAAAAGAAATTAACTACCTCATTTCCAACCAAAAACATACGTAAAAAGAGTTAAAATCGCAGCAAATAATTGCCGAACTACTGTTTTTTATCAGCAAAAATACTTTATTTTATAAAAAATCTAATTTAACCAATGGCAGACACAATTTCGCTGGAAAACCTTGAACCCAAAAAACGCCTTATTCCAAAAAGTGTCCCGTTTATCATCGGCAATGAATTTGCCGAGCGGTTTAGTTTTTATGGGATGCGCAGTATTATCGCCGTATTTTTGGTGCACCAGTTTTTCAGTCGTGATACTTCGGTCATTGCCAATGCAAAAGCCAATACCATCAACCATGCTTTTTCTACCCTGGTTTATTTTACACCGATTTTGGGTGCAATTATAGCCGATTGGTTTTTTGGAAAATACCGGGTAATCCTGATCGGATCGATCATATACACTTTCGGCCATTTTGTTTTATCGATGTTTGATACTTCTCTGTCTGGTTTTGAAACCGGTTTGGTCATCATTGCATTTTCGGCAGGCGCAGTAAAATCATGCGTTGCGGCCAACGTTGGCGACCAGTTTGACCATAAAAACAAGCATTTGATGAGCAGCATTTATGGCTGGTTCTACTTTAGCATCAATGCCGGTTCCATGATCAGCTTATTACTAATCCCTGTTATTTATGAAAAAGCAGGTGGTGCATGGGCTTTCGGTGTGCCCGGGATATTGATGGCTTTGGCTACAATTATCTTTTTCTCCGGAAGGAAAAAATATGTACGGATACCAGCAGGCGGCATTAAAAAAGACAATTTTGTAACGATCAATCTGTTTGTTTTGAGTGCATATCTCACCAAAAAAGACCCGATAAAAACAGCATGGCAACAAGCGGAAGATAAATACGGAGCGGAAAAAGTGGAAGCCATCAAATCCGTTTGGGGTGTGATGGCTGTTTTTGCTTTCATCCCGATTTTTTGGGCGATGTGGGATATGAACGGCTCGGAATGGGTTTTACAATCCACCAATTTAAACCGGAATTTGGGCCTATTCGGGCTAACGATTTTACCTTCGCAAATCCAGTTTGTTAATGCGTTGTTTTTATTGATGATGATCCCGATATTTAATTACGGCATTTATCCTTTGATCATAAAAATGGGCATCAAACTTACGCCGCTCAAAAAGATTGGTTCAGGTTTGTTTATTACAGGCCTTAGCTTTGTAATCATTGCCCTGATACAACGCAGCATTGATGCAGGTTTACACCCTTCTGTTTGGTGGCAAATTTTGGCTTATGCTGTTTTATCAGCCGGTGAGGTGCTGGTTTCGATCACCGGGTTGGAATATGCTTACACGCAATCGCCGCCATCTATGAAAAGCACCATGACAGCCCTCTTTTATTTTACTTATGCGGTCGGTACTTTTTTTACCACCTTAATTAATGTCAATATTTCTAATAAAGGTGTATTTGCCTATTTTACGCCCGAAAGATATTTCTGGCTTTTTGTTGGGATTATGTTCTCTTTTGTACTGCTTTTTGTGTTGGTTAGCCCTTATATCAAAGAAAAAAGTTATCTGGTTAATGAAGATTTGACAACAGAACCCGGACACCTGGGAAGCGATTTGATCAACCCGCCGGCAAACCCATAAATAGCATACTGTTTTTACCACTAAAAAATTAGAGAGTGCCCGATAGTCTTGTCCTTATTCCCACTTACAACGAAAAAGAAAATATAGAACGCATCCTGCATAAAGTGTTTTCGCTAATGCATGATTTCCATGTGCTGGTAATTGATGACGGTTCGCCGGACGGCACAGCGGCCATCGTCAAATCCCTCCAAAGCATTTATCCCGAAACCTTGTTTATACATGAACGCAGCGGGAAACAAGGTTTGGGGACCGCTTATATTTTCGGTTTTAAATGGGCTACAGACCGGCATTACGATTTTATTTATGAGATGGATGCCGATTTTTCGCATAACCCAGACGATCTTTTGCGCTTGCGCCAGGCATGTGTGGATGGTGCAGATGTAGCGATTGGTTCGCGGTATATCCAAGGCGTCAACGTGATCAACTGGCCGATGAGCCGCGTGATGATGAGCTATTTTGCCTCCGTTTACGTTCGTTTCATCACCGGCATTGATGTGCAGGATGCCACGGCCGGTTTTAAATGCTACCGCCGCAAAGTGCTGGAAACCATCCCGCTAAACAAAATCCAGTTTGTAGGTTATGCTTTCCAGATCGAAATGAAATTTACAGCCATCAAATACGGTTTTAAAGTGGTGGAAGTGCCAATCATTTTTACAGACCGCAGGCAAGGTGTTTCTAAAATGAGCACCAAAATTTTTCATGAAGCTTTTTTGGGTGTGCTTAAAATGAAGGCTAACAGCTGGTTCCGTAAATACCCGAAAAATATTTCGGCTGAAAAACCAAGAATTTTGGAGGATAACTGATACTGTTTTTATCGGCATAAAAACAGTATCAATGGTATTAGTTTACATCCGCAATTTTGATAGTGCCTCATATTTAAATTAAAAACGGAGTTAATAAAGAGATTGATAAGAATCCGATGAAAAATTGATCTGTTTGTATTTATACTTTTAAAATCAGCGCATTTATAATTTACCAAATCCTTAAAATAAATGAAACGTTCAACCTTTCTGTTAATATGCGCCATAGGGTCTTTAGGTTTTGGAACCTTGATGTTCTTTTTGCCGGCACAAGCTTCCGGTTTATTGGGGCTGGAATTAACACCTGCTGTTGGTTCGCTGCTGCATGGAATGGGCGGACTGATTATTGGTACCGGCGTTATGAATTTTTTATTCCGCAACCTTGATGAAAACAGGACGGTGAGAGCACTATTGCTAACCAATATTATTACCCATCTATTTGGCTTGGGTGCAGATATTTGGGGGATAGCTGACGGTACGCTTACAATTACTAAAATGGCCCCGGTTGAACTTACCCATCTTTTTATAGGGATTGGGTCGTTTATCTATTTATTAAAGTTAAAAGCCATTTCAAAAAATTCAATCTGAAACCCTGCTCAATTTCGCGTTTTTATCATTTTCCTTCCCACAAAAAATACTAATTTTGTTGGGAATGAATAAAAACCTCGACCCCAACCCGGAGCACCTTTCTTCTATCGAACAGGAGATTGAAAAAGTATTGCGTCCGCAGGTTTTTGAAGATTTTACTGGCCAGGAAAAAATCCTGGAAAACCTGCGTGTTTTTGTTCAGGCGGCAAGAATGCGTGGCGAAGCATTGGACCATGTGCTGCTGCACGGGCCGCCGGGATTGGGCAAAACTACCCTTTCGCATATCATTGCCAACGAAATGAATGCCGGGATCAAAATCACGTCCGGGCCAGTTTTGGATAAGCCTGGCGATCTGGCCGGATTGCTCACCAATTTGGAATCCGGTGATATTTTATTTATTGACGAAATCCATCGCCTCAGCCCGTTAGTTGAAGAATATTTGTATTCGGCTATGGAAGATTACAAAATCGATATCATGCTTGAAACCGGGCCGAATGCGCGCTCGGTACAACTCTCTTTGAACCCTTTTACGCTGATTGGTGCTACCACGCGTTCCGGTTTGCTTACAGCGCCGCTGCGTGCCCGTTTTGGGATCAATGCCCGCTTGCAATATTATGATGCCAAGTTGCTCACAACCATTGTTTTGCGTTCGGCAGCCATTTTGAAAACGCCTATTGCAGAAGAAGGTGCTTATGAAATTGCACGCCGCAGCCGCGGTACGCCGCGGATTGCCAATGCTTTGTTGCGGCGTACGCGAGATTTTGCCCAGATCAAAGGAAATGGCAGCATCGACATCCCGATTGCCAAATATGCGCTCAATGCGTTGAACGTGGATGAGCACGGTTTGGATGAAATGGACAACAAAATCCTATCCACCATTATTGATAAATTTAAAGGCGGGCCGGTTGGTTTAAAAACCATTGCCACAGCCGTAAGCGAAGAAGAAGGCACGATTGAAGAAGTGTACGAACCGTTTTTGATCCAGGAAGGTTATCTGATGCGCACTTCCCGTGGCCGCGAATGTACGGAAGCGGCTTATAAACATTTGGGGCGAATTAAAACTGGCGGCGGGCCAACCTTGTTCTAAATTCCAATTTTAGGTTGATAAAAGAAGCATCTCACTGATACTGTTTTTACCAGTGCAAATATTAATTTGTTTTGACTAATATTATTCAGTTACAAGAATAGTTTACCGGATAAATTTGTAAATCAAAGCATAAATTGTGAAGTTAAATTTTGCGAAAGATAAGAAGGTGAACAGTGTAAATTTTCGTTTAGATTCTATTGAAAACAACTTGCGTATTTGTATTGACGCAGTAACGCAGGGTAAAAAGCGCAATGCGCATTTTGCATTGTCTTAAACATGTTAAAAGGATATAAATTAATGATTAGAAGCGTGTTAACATTTTTATTAGCGAAATTTTTTAATAAAAAACTGTTTATATATATTTACGAACAACCTGTAAAACATGCGTATATTTACTAGTTATAAGCCATTTTAAGACGACCGACGACACCTTGAAAACGACAATACTTTCATTTCTCATCTTTATTTTAAGTCAAATCGCTTTTGGACAAAATCGACCGTTGACTGATGATCAAACTAATAATAGTTCGGCGACTAAATTGATGTTTGTTGACACATTGAATTATGATCAAATTGACTTGTTGTTTAAAAAAGACATTGAAAATAAGACTATCTTTTTATTTCTTCAAAGCGGGATTGCTCCAGTAACTTATACAACCGACCAAAATTTTGAGAACAAGTACGGAATTTATTTTCACGATTTTGGTTGTATCTCACCAAACTACAATTCTATACTTGCTTATAATTTTAAAACGTTTGACTATTTGACTAAACTTTATCAAAATAAATGGAAAAGAGAAATCAGGAAAGATGTAGTTGGTTTCAAAGAATGGAAGAAAAAGAAAAACGGCTTATAACATTGGTTTGGCAAAAACTGGCTGACAAATTAAACATCAACTTTTATTTTGCTATTTGCTTCAGTTCCGGCTGAAGGAACAAAATTTAGCCGGTAAAAGAAGTATCAGCATTTGATTGTTAATTTAGCTTTGGTTTTCGGCGGACAGATTTTAAATTCCAGTTCTTCGCCAAGCCCTTTCCGTTAGCGGTAATTCTTAACGACCTTAAATGAAAATACAAGAAGGCGAAGTTTTCGCAATCAGAACTAAAATTGGATTTGGCTTCTTTCAATATATAACTACAGGAGACTTGGGTATAGAAATCATTAGGATACTGGAGCCAATCAAGGAGACAAACCAAATTTCTCAAGAAGAAGTAAATTTGAAAGAGCGGTTTAGTGTTCAATTTGTAGTAAAAGCAGCTTTAAGAAGAAAGCTAATTGAGCGATGTAATTTGTTTGACATTCCTGGTTTTTATCAAATTCCAACTAAAGCAAGAACCGAACATAAAGTTAGAGGAGAGTTTTTGGGTTGGGATATTGTTGATCAAAAAACTCTGAAAAGGGAACTGAAAAAAGAACTAAGCTCGGAAGATATTTTACTTTCTCCACATGGAAATCCTAATGATACACTTTTGATTGAGCGCTTAGAAAATAATTGGCGACTTGAAAATTGGAAATAGAACTACCGCTAACATTGGTTTGGCAAAAAACTGGCCGAGGGATGCAACTGAACTTTTGTTTTGCTATTTTGCTTCAGTTTCAGCGGAAGGAACAAAATTTAGCTGATAAAAGAAGCATTAACATTTGATTATTAATTTAACTTTGGTTTGGGCTGACGGGTTTCAAATTCCAGTTCTTCGCCAAGCCCTTTCCGTTGGGTATCATGCGCAATACGTATCAAATGACACCCGATAATTGACCGATTTTCTACAGATATAAGCTTAACTATTTATAAATACAATATCATTATGGATGACATTTCAATAAATATTAAATTAGGTAAAGTATCATCTCTCTGTGGTACTATGGATTTTACGTTAGTCGTTAAACCTTATATGCAAGGTCAAATCCAGCTATATTGTTATGATCCAACCAATATGAGAAAGTCTGGTGTCCTTGTTCAGTTAGACGGAACTCGTTTTGCAGAATTGAAGCAAGTGATTGAAAGAGCCGAACAGACAATGGAAAAACTAAAGAGTTCAAATCAAATGACTGGACTAATTACTCAAAAGTATTAATACAAAATAATAAACCACTTCCATGCTATTAGATTAATTCCAATAGCTATAATTCATGTTTTTAGCACGAACACCCAACATTGGCTTGGCAAAAAACTGGCCGATGAATTAAACATCAACTTTTGTTTTGCTATATTCCTTCCGTTTCTGCTGTCAAACAAAAATTTACCTGATAAAAGAAGCATCAACATTTGTATATAAATTCAACTTTGGTTTGGGCTGACGGCTTCTATTTACAGTTCTTAGCCAAGCTTTGAATCTTAGCGGTTATGCTTGCAACAACTTCCCACAAGGTAATAATCTATTGACCGACAGCTTCTTTTTTTGTAAATTCGTTTGGTAAACAATTTAAAAAAACAGAACTTGATTTTGAAGTTGATAAGCTGACCAACTCAATTGAAAACGCCATTTCAGGCGAAGTTTTTGACACCTTGGTTTCCTTACTTCAATCCACTGGCGGCAAGCAAATTAAAAAAGTTGAATGGACTTTTAATTGGCAAACCGAACTTAAAGACAAAACCAGGCAAGTTTATAAACTAACAACGGTTAATAACCCGACTATTATTCATGGGTTGATTAGCCTAACCGACAAAAGCGACCATATTTTTATGGATTTGATTGAAAGTGCAAAATTTAATAAGGGAAAGAACAAACTTTATAAAGGAGTAGCAGGTAACCTTGTTGCTTTTGCTTGTAAACTATCTTTTGAAAAAGATTATGACGGCGTAGTTTCTTTTATAGCAAAAACGCAACTTATCGGGCATTATGAACAGACTTTAGGTGCAAAACTATTTGGCGGTAACCGTATGTTTATCGATACCAAAGAGGCCCTTATTTTGACAACCAAATATTTTAAAGACTTTAAGCTATGACAGACTTCAAAAAAATGGATGACAAAGATTTTGTTTTTGTCAACAAACCTTTGAGCGACAAAGAGGAAAAAGAATTTAGTGAATTTTTAAAATCCCGCAAGACAAAAGCAAGACGAACACTTGACACTAAAAAACTAAAAATGCTTCACGGCCAATAGCACGAACCGCTACATTAGTTTGGTAAAAAACCGATTTACGGTAGCTATTGAACTTTTGTTCGTTTTTCAGCTTCGGTTCCAGCAGAAGAACAAAATTTAGCCGATAAAAGAAGCATCAGCATTTAATTATAAATTTAACTTTGATCTTGGGCTGAAGGGTTTCAAATTAGAATTTTTTATCAGGATACCGCTTGTCATTATAGCAAAATGGCAACACCAATCCTGCCATTATCAAATCTGATCCAAAGCCTTTCGTCCAACATTTTCCAACCGGTATTGCGAAGGTGTAAAACCAGTGATTTTCTTAAATTGTGTAGATAAATGTGCACTGCTGCTATAACCCATTTTGTACGCAATTTCATTCAGGTTCAAATCGCCGTATTCCATCAGCTCCTTAATTTTTTCTACTTTTTGCTGAATGATGTAATGTTCAATCGTGTTGTCTTCCTGTTCTGAAAATAAATTGCTGAGGTAGCTATAAGTTTTTTTCAGTTTTTCTGCCAGCAAAGTTGAAAAATTGATGTTCAGCTCGCTCATATTTGAGTGTTGTACAGTTTCAACTATGCTGTTTTTAATCTGCTCGATCAACCGAGATTTATAATCATCAATTAACTCAAAACCAACCACTTTAAAATTGGAAGCAATCGCAATCAGTTGCTCAGCATTAGGTTCAGGTTCTATTTCAACCCAACCTAAACCAATCGCTTTAATATCAAAATCCATGGCTTGCAACTGTTGTTTAACTACCAAAATACAACGATCGCAAACCATGTTTTTAACAGCCAATTTCATATTTTAATGGATTGATAGTTTTATGAAAATATGCACAATTAATTGATTCATAACAGATTAGTCTGTGGTGCTTCCACCTTGATTATCGGTGTGTACATTTTCATCATCCTGTCCGCCGGTTTCGTTTTGAGAACTTTTTCCTTCCCTTTGATATTGGATAGCATCTCCGCTGGTATGGTTTTCTTCATTCTCGCCAACACCTTCTGCTTTATCTGTTTTAGAAGTGCTTTCGTGTGTATCGTTGGCTTCTGTGGTTGATTTTTGGTGCTGATTTTGGTTGAATTGATCAGAATTTTGAGTAATCATAATGGTTAATTTTAATGTTTTAAGTTGAAGTATATGCTTCTTTTACAAGGATAAAACTGCTGAGCGGCATAAATGTTTATCAACTGTAAACTACCGTTTATCAATCAGGATAAATAGCTTTCGCAAAAACAAAGCAGCTTTTAAGGTTTTGTTTAATTTTGATGTTGAACCAACAACCAGATACCGGGATTTAAAATGGAATACAAAGATTATTATAAAATTTTGGGTGTGGCCAAAACCGCTACTCAAGACGAGATTAAAAAAGCTTACCGCAAGCTGGCTGTAAAATATCATCCCGATAAAAACGCCGGCGATAAAGTTGCTGAAAACAAATTTAAGGAGGCAAACGAAGCAAATGAAGTGCTGAGCAAGCCCGATAAGCGCAAGCAGTACGATGAGCTGGGCGAAAACTGGCAAAGCTATCAGCAAGCGGGCGGCTATGCCAACCAGGGCGGCAACAGGCCGGGCGGCGGCAGGCGAAGCAGCGGTGGCGCAGGTGGTTTTTCTACAGAGGATTTTTATGGCGGCGGCGGCCAGTTTTCTGATTTTTTTGAGAATATTTTTGGTGGCAGCGGCGGAGCACCAGGTGGCGGCGGGCGAAGCAGCAGGCGCGCCGCAACCGGCGAAGATTTGCAGGCCGAAATGCACATCACGCTGGAAGAAGCTTTTCACGGAGCCTCCAGGCAGGTTACCATTGGTGATTCTAAAGTAAACATGAAGCTGAAACCCGGCGTAAGCGAAGGCCAAGTTTTGCGTTTGAAAGGCAAAGGTGAAGCCGGACGGGGCGGCGGAGCTAATGGTGATTTGCTGATAACGATGCACATATTGCCCAACAACAAGTTTGAGCGCAAAGAAAATGACTTGTATTTTGACCAGCCGATAGATATTTATACAGCTGTTTTAGGCGGAAAAATTGCTGTGCAAGGCATCAACAAAACCGTAAACATGACCATCGCGGCCGGTACAGACAGCAACAAAACTTTTCGGCTGAAAGGTTTGGGAATGCCTATTTACAAAGACCCTGAACAGTTTGGCGATGCTTATGTGCGCGTGCTGATCCAAACCCCAAAAAACTTATCCGAACAGGAAAAAGCACTTTTCGAGCAGCTTTCCGGGTTGAAAACGGCCGCAGCTTCTTAGGCTGATTTTAGTATTTTCGCCAAATTTAAAGCTGATCCATGTTTTTTACCCTCACTGCGCAACTGGTTGATATTCTCGGTCTGCAAATTTATCCGGTTGAAATCACCGTTCAAAACGGATTGATCCGGTCCATCAAAAAAGTAGTGGTAAAAGAAGCATCGGCAATCCCCTTTCTTACGCCGGGCTTTGTGGATGCGCACGTGCATATTGAAAGTTCTATGTTGATCCCATCTGAGTTTGCGCGGCTGGCCGTAGTGCACGGAACCGTTGGAACCGTAAGCGATTCGCATGAGATTGCTAATGTTTGCGGTTTGGCCGGCGTAGAATTTATGATTGAAAATGGTAATACTGTTCCGTTCAAATTCAATTTTGGTGCACCGAGTTGTGTTCCGGCAACTACTTTTGAAACAGCAGGTGCTGCGCTGAATGCGGAGGAAGTGGATTTGCTTTTATCGAGGCCGGAAATAAAATACCTGAGCGAAATGATGAACTTCCCGGGCGTGCTAAACCAGGATCCGGAAGTGATACAGAAAATCGACTCAGCTAAAAAATATCAAAAACCGGTGGATGGCCATGCGCCGGGTTTGCGCGGAGGACTGGCCGAAAAATATACTTCAGCAGGAATAAGCACCGATCACGAATGTTTCACAGCGGAAGAAGCTATGGATAAGCTTCATTCAGGCATGAAAATTCTGATCCGCGAAGGAAGTGCCGCCAAAAATTTTGATGCTTTGATTGGTTTAATGAACGATTATGCCGACCAGATGATGTTTTGCAGCGATGACAAACATCCCGATAGTTTAGTTTCTGGCCACATCAATCAGCTTTGCGCTCGTGCGGTTGCTGCCGGAGTTGACGTTTTTAAGGTGCTAAAAACAGCATGTATCAATCCGGTTTTGCATTATCAATTGGAAATCGGCCTGATGAATATTGGTGATCCTGCAGATTTTATTTTGCTGAAAGACCTGGAACATTTTGAAGTGCTGCAAACCTATATCAACGGAGAAATGGTTGCAGAAAATGGTAAAACCAAAATCGAAAAGCAAACGGTAGCATTAATCAACAATTTTTCATGTCTAAAAACAGTACCGGTAGATTTTGCTTTTCCGGCTGCTGATCCTTCCGCAGAAAAACAAAAAGTTTTGGTGATCGAAGCATTGGACGGACAATTAATTACGAATAAAATAGAAGCGGAATTAGTAGTAAATAACGGTTTTCTTCAGGCTGATTTACAGCAGGATATTTTAAAAATTTGTGTAATCAACCGATACCGGGAAGCACCGATTGCAAAAGGTTTTATCAAAAATTTTGGTTTGAAAACAGGTGCGCTGGCTTCATCGGTAGCGCACGACAGCCATAATATTGTGGTTGTTGGCACAGATGATGAAAGTATTTGCAAAGCTGTAAACCTGATTATTGATGTGCAGGGCGGAATCAGTTGTGCTGGACAGGATTTTGAAGAAATTTTGCAGCTTCCGATTGCCGGATTGATGAGCGCAAACGATGGTTACGAAGTTGCCCAAACATATATCAAACTGGATTTGCTGGCCAAGAAGCTGGGAAGCACGCTCTCCGCCCCTTTCATGACGCTGAGTTTTATGGCTTTGCTCGTCATCCCACATTTAAAACTGAGCGATCGCGGTTTGTTTGATGGAGATCAATTTAAGCTAATTGATGATCGAGAGCCTGTTTAAATTTTATTCAATTTCCTTTTGCATATAGTTAATATTAACGCAGATACTTCTTTTACCTAATAAAAATTAGTATTGGCATCCATCAAAAAAACCAAATGCAAGCCATTTTTTAGGTGATAAAAGAAGCATAGAAAATTAGATTGAACAAATTTTAAACAGGCTCTGTAGTTTATCAACTCAAATTCATTGTACAAGAATTACAAAGGCATTCAGGAACAATCCGCAGAAAACAGCTACAAATAAGAAAGGGAAGATTTGATAATCTTCCCTTTCTGTATAAATATTTTTAGTATTTGGTGAACGTTCAGGAACGATTCATCAATCTTGCGTACCTTATTTCTTCAGCATAAACTGGTAAGAAGTAACCGAATTAAAGGTTTCGCCGGCTTTTAAAGTAGTGGTAGGAAACTGCGGCTGGTTGGGCGAATCCGGGAAATGCTGGGTTTCTAAACACATAGCCGTGCGATGCTCATATGGGTTTCCGCTTTTGCCTTTATCGCCGCCTTCCATAAAATTGCCGCCGTAAAATTGGATGCCTGGCTGATCGGTATAAACCTGCATCTCGATACCGCTTTTATCACCCCAAACCGTGGCTGCCAGGTGTTTGCCTTTTTCTTTGGCATCAAGCACAAAATTATGGTCATAGCCTTTGCCGTATTCCAGCTGCTGGTTTTTAACTTCAATACGCGCACCGATAACTTCCGGTTCGGTAAAATCGAAAGGCGTACCGGCAACAGGTTCTAATTTTCCGGTTGGGATTAAGGTAGAATCAACCGGCGTAAACTTGCTGGCATTCAGTTGCAATTTGTGATTGTTGATCGTTGCACCATCGCCATTCAAATTAAAATAAGAATGATTGGTGAGGTTTAAAACGGTTGCTTTATCGGTTGTGGCTTTGTAGGCAATTTGCAAAGCGTGGTCATCCGTTAAAGTATAGGTAACATTCACGTTCAAATTTCCGGGGTAGCCTTCTTCGCCATCTTTGGCTAAGTAATGCAGCTCCACACTGGTGGGCGTCGTTTTTACCAAATCCCAAACTCGGGCACTAAAACCTGTTGGCCCGCCGTGCAGCGCATTTGGCGCATTGTTGATGGCCAATTGGTAGCTTTTTCCATCCAAAGTAAATTTCCCTTTGGCAATCCTGTTGCCGTAGCGGCCAATCAAAGCACCGAAATAAGAGCCGTTTTTGGTATATTGCTGATAATCTTTCAAACTGCTGTAGCCCAGCACAACATCTATCATTTTGCCGCTGCTATCCGGCACCATCAGGCTCACCAACCGACCGCCATAATTAGTAATTGCGGCTTTCATTTTACCATTTGAAAGGGTAAAAAGATGTACTTTTTTACCGTCAATGGTTCCTTTAAAATTACCCGAATCGGGCGTTTGTGCTTGTTCCATAGGTTTTTTCTGTCCGTTTTGGGTTGATGATTGCTGGCAACTACTTAAACAAAATAGTAATGCAGCAGCAGGCAAAATACATTTTTTGAAAGTGTTCATAGGTTATAATTTGGCGGGAATATAGGTATATATTTTTTTCTTTTAAACCAAAAAAAACGAAGAGGGCTTTTTAAGTTGAATGCTTTTTTTACGGGCATAAAATTGGGTTTGATGAATGATGATTTGTAACTGTTGATGCTGTTTTTATAGTGTAAAAAATAAGGACATCCCCCTAACCCCCTTGAAAAAAGGGGGAAAGCATAGCGGCTACCATGCTAAAGTATTAGTAAAGTTGACGATATAAAAGTATTGAACTTTGCATTCCCCCTTTTGAAGGGGGTTAGGGGGATGACCTTTAATTTTAAGGTGATAAAAGAAGCATCACCAAAAAACCCTCACCAGGAAAAATAAGTTCAAATAAATCACTTTTAATGAACTATATTTTACTTGCTATTTTATTTTTTTGTTGAAGAAATAAAAATTAATCCTACTTTTTCAATATTATTGATTATCCTGTAAAAAATAAGTAAGAATTAAACACAGCAAAACATGGATTCATCCTCACTTCTGAAAGAGTACCCTTTAACGCCAGCGGTTTGGGATGAAATGTGTGTGCAAAATGAGGTTCGGGCGCCTTATCAAAAAGTTTATGAGTTTTTGAAGCAGATCAGCACGGAAGACCTCACCCGGAAAGAAGAAATGGCGCGCCGTTTGTTTATGAACCAGGGCATCACCTTCACCGTTTATTCCAGCGGCGAAGGCATTGAAAAAATTTTTCCGTTTGATGTCATTCCACGCATCATCACCTCCACCGAATGGGATTTTATTGAGCGCGGCATCAAACAGCGTTTAAAAGCCTTGAACCTTTTTTTGAAAGATATTTACCACAACCAATTTATCCTGAAAGATGGTGTGGTGCCGATAGAAATGATCTATTCCTGCCCGCATTTTCTACGCGAAATGCACGAGCTGAATGTGCCGCATGATATTTATGTGCACATCGCCGGAATTGATATTATCCGCGATGCGAACGGCGAATTTTATGTGCTGGAGGATAACCTGCGCACACCTTCCGGCGTGTCCTACATGTTGGAAAACCGGGAAATTACCAAACGTATTTTCCCCGATCTGCTGCCGCAAAATAATGTGCGCACCGTGATGGAGTATCCGCAGCTGTTGTACAAAAACCTGGCTTCCTTATCGCCGCGGCACATCTCCAAACCAAACATTGTGCTGCTTACGCCGGGTATTTACAATTCTGCTTATTTTGAGCATACCACGTTGGCACGCTTGATGGGTATTGAGCTGGTGGAAGGCCGCGATCTGGTGGTGCACAACCATCGTGTTTATACCAAAACCACCGGCGGTTTGCAGCAGGTAGATGTAATTTATCGCCGCGTAGATGATGAGTTTTTGGATCCGTTAGTTTTTAACCCAAATGGTTTGCTGGGTGTTGCCGGGTTGATGTCGGCGTATAGAAAAGGAAACGTGGCTATCGTGAATGCGCCCGGAAACGGTGTAGCTGATGATAAAGCGATTTACATCCACGTGCCGGCAATGATCAAATATTATCTGAATGAGGAACCAATCCTGAAAAACGTGCCCACTTATCAGCTTAACAATCTGGACGAAAGGCAATACGTTTTTAACAATATGGCGAACATGGTGATCAAAAAAACAAACGAATCCGGTGGTTATGGAATGCTGATTGGCAGTGCAGCCACAGAACAGGAAATGGAAGAATTCAAAGTTGCTATCCTGGATAATCCGCGCGAATTTATTGCGCAACCGATCATCAGCTTGTCATCCGCGCCTTGTTATCTAAACGGAAAGTTACAACCCCGGCGCATCGATTTGCGGCCGTTTGCGCTTTGCGGGCCAGACGGGATCGAGATTGTGCCTGGCGGCCTCACACGTGTTGCCCTGCGGGAAGGCTCGCTGGTGGTTAATTCTTCCCAAGGTGGCGGCAGCAAAGACACCTGGATATTAAGTAAACAACTCATTTTTAAGTAGATAAAACATGTTAAGCAGAGTTGCGGATGCCCTTTACTGGATGTCAAGATATATGGAACGTTCGGACGGTGTTTTGAGGATGCTGCGAATCAATTACGCTTATTCGCAGGATGATATCCCGGAGTTTACCTGGAAACCGGTGCTGAAAATATTTTCTTTTTTGGAAGAGGATGCTATTTTTACCCTGGAAAAAAACGGCCGCGAAGTGCTGCGTTATATGGTGCTGGAAAAAGAAAACAGCAATGCTATTTTGAACCTGGTTACGCAAAGCCGGGAAAATGCACGTTCCGTTCAGGACCATATCACCAAAGAACTGTGGCAGTGTTTAAATGAGTTTTACCACGTTACGCGGGATGAGTTTTTGACGGAAGCTTTAAAAAATGATGATCCGATTTCGGTGATGGATGGTCTGATCCGGCAATGTATGTCGTACTATGGCACGGCAGAAATTACGATGGCACGTGGCGAAGGTTTTTATTATATGAATGTGGGCAAGTATCTGGAACGCGCTATCCAAACGGTCAATATTTTGGACGTCAAGTTTAGCGAACAGGATTACGATCTGGATGGTACACATGATCCGATTTACTGGCGTTATTTGCTGTTGTCGATCTCCGGTTACGAACTATTTTTGCGCAGTTACCGCTCTACTTTGGGGCCGAGAAATATCTTGGACCAAACCATCTGGAACGAGAATTTCCCAAGATCAATTCTGTATTCTGTTACGCGATTGCAACGGTCTTTTGATAAACTAAAGATGGATACGCAGCTGGAAAGTTATCAGAAACTAAAATTCCTGATCGGGAAATTAAATAGTCACGTCCAGTTTTCGGATATGCAAACCCTGGAAACAGAAGGCTTGCAGCAATATTTGCAAGGTATTAAAGATGAACTTTTTGAGATCGGTACTGCTTTTAACCACTATTATTTTGCTTACGATTAATTTCAGTTTTCGCTATTATTCAACACGATTAATCTTCATTATTCAACTTAAACTTTTATGCCCAAATTTTATATTACTCACACAACCAGTTATTTATACCAGGAACCGATCAACGATAGTGCTAACCAGATCATGCTTTATCCGATTGAAGACCAGCACCAGGATGTAATCGAACATCAGCTGAAAATAACCGACAATCCGTTGATCGAGATCTACAAAGATTACTATGACAACAAGGTTGGCTCGTTTACCAATCCCGGCGTGCATTCTGCTTTGGTGATTGATTCTCAGCTGACAGTGATTACGTATCCGCAGTTGTTGCCGGAAGATTTTACCCCGCAAAACCAGCAATGGGACGAACTGCAAAAGCTTCGTTATCAGCTGCCGTACATCAATTTTTTATTGCCGCAGCAGTTTAAATCTTTGCCGGACGTTTTGCAGATCACTAAACAAGAAAAATCGGACGGACAAACGCCGCTGCAACTGGCCAAAGCTTTAAGCAACTTTGTTTATCAAAATTTCGAGTACAAAGCAGGCGTAACAACCGTAGAAACCACGCTGGATGAAATTTGGGAACTGAAGTCCGGCGTTTGTCAGGATTTTGCCCATTTGCTGTTGGTGATGCTGCGGCTGGCCAACATTCCGGCGCGTTACGTAAGCGGTTACATCTGCCCAAACAAAAACGGGATGCGCGGCGAAGGTGCAACTCATGCCTGGGTAGAAGCTTATATTCCGTTTTTTGGCTGGCTGGGTTTGGACCCGACAAATAATGTGGTGGTAGAAGATAAACACGTACGTCTGGCTGTTGGCCGTAATTTTTTGGATTGTAGCCCGGTAAAAGGGACTTACAAAGGCAATGCACAACACAATTTGGAAGTAAAAGTTATTGTTGGTTACGAAAATGAAAACCACCAGGTTGAAGAAGTACAACTGCCGCCCGTTCCGGTTTTCACGCCAGATAATGTTGTACCAACCAATTCTTTTCGGTTGTACATGGAGCAACAGCAGCAACAATGATTTTTAGGTGATAAAAGAAGTATTGTCATTTCGACTGAAGGGAGAAATCTTCTTCAAATATTAATTGCTTTAAAGAAGATTCCTCCTATCGTCGGAATGACAGTGCAAATACTACTTAGCAACAATGATTTTTAGGTGATAAAAGAAGCATGGCTATTTATGTTTTATTTAAAATGCGCTTCTTACGATTAATAAAACGGATTGTAATGCTTCAGAAGTTAAACTGGCTATGTGGCTTAAAACTATTCTGTCCCAAATTCGGATAGTTGTAATTTTATTACATCTGGCTTCACAAATTTCTGGCATAGGAACGGTTAATGCACTACTTTCTATCAGAAATGAAAATTGATCGTTTCTTAATTTTGTAGTAATCTGACAAACTATAACGTCTCTGTCCAAACCATTAGATTTTTCATTAGAAATTATAATAACAGGTCGTATAATGCTCTTTTCCGGTTTATCAGATAAAGGATATCTAACAACAATAATATCACCTTGCTTAAACACCTTTAGGCTCTTTGTAATGCTTTTCCCAAATTGCGTTTTCTTGTTCTGATTGATCGTTCTCCATATCCCATGCCTGAAAAGCCAGGGTTGTAAACAGGTCTGCTTCTTGGTTTTCAGTAATTATTTCAATCATTTCTTTTACTTCTTTTTGTACCTGTGGTGCCATCGTTTTGTACAAAGCCATGAAAGCCAATGCTTGATTGCTGTGTTTAATTGCTTGTGATGCCATATACTTTTTTTCTAAATTAACTATTAAAAAACAACCATCAAATAATTCGGTAGAGAAGTTGCATACAACGTCTCTACAACAATTTAAACCGCAACCGTTTACCTATTTTATCTGTCTGAATTTTCCCCTCCGCCCAAACCAAATTTCCGGAAACAATCGTATGCGTAATTTTAGATTGAAAAACCTGTCCTTCAAACGGGCTCCAGCCGCATTTGTACAAAATATTTTCTTTGGAAACTTTCCAGGGAGAGTTCAGGTCAACTAAAACCAGATCTGCCCAAAAGCCTTCACGGATAAAACCGCGTTTATCTACCTGAAAACAAATTGCCGGATGGTGTGCCATTTTCTCAACCACCTGCTCCAATGAAAGCTTTTGCTGATGCACCATTTCCAGCATCGCCGGCAAAGCATGTTGCACCAGCGGGCCGCCGGAAGGTGCTTCCAGATACGGTTTTTCTTTTTCTTCCAATGTGTGCGGCGCATGGTCTGTGGCGATCACATCAATTGTTCCGTCCAAAACGGCCTGCAAAATTGCATCACGATCAGATGCTTTTTTGATGGCCGGGTTCCATTTGATCAGGTTTCCTTTCGCAGCATAATCTTCCTCCGAAAACCACAAATGGTGCACGCAAGCTTCAGCAGTGATTTTTTTATCTGCTAAAAGAAGTATCGATTTAAAAAGATCAATTTCTTTTGCGGTAGAAATATGCAGCACATGCAATCGGGTTCCGTGTTTTTTGGCCAGTGCTACCGCCATCGATGACGACAAATAGCAAGCCTCCGTACTTCGGATTTTTGGGTGAAATTGAACTGAAATGTCATTGCCCAAAAGCTGTTTGTAATGATCCATATTGCTTTTGATGGTCGCTTCATCCTCACAATGCGCCGCAATCAGCATCGGCGATTCGGCAAACAAACGTTCTAAAGTTTTTGGATTGTCCACCAGCATATTTCCGGTGGATGATCCCATAAAAACCTTGATGCCGCAAACGTTTTTTTGATCCGTCTGCAAAACTTCATGCAAGTTATCATTAGAAACGCCCATGTAAAAAGAGTAGTTGGCCAATGATTTTTGTGCAGCCAGCTGGTATTTATTTTCCAGTAATTCCTGCGTCAACGTGTTTGGAACCGTGTTCGGCATTTCCATAAACGAGGTAATTCCGCCCGCTACCGCTGCACGCGATTCGGAAGCCAAATCGCCTTTGTAAGTTAGTCCCGGCTCGCGGAAATGCACCTGATCATCCATGCAACCCGGCAACAGATGCAATCCCTCGGCATTGATTTCCTGGTCGACTGCAATATTGAGCGAAGAAGCAATCCGCTCGATAAAACCGTTTTTGATAAATACATCGGCAACAAATACTTTGCCTTCGTTTACGATTGTTGCTGCTTTGATAAGGATGCTGGCCATGTTTCAAAGATAAAATTCAGGCGGGTTTATTTAGCAAACGATTAATAAGGTTGCTGTCATTTCAACCACAGGAAGAAATCTTCTTTGAACAATAAAACGTCTGGCCGCTTTGATGAAGATTTCTCCCTACGGTCGAAATGACAAAAAAGAAAATTCACTTCTCTTAAACCATCTTCGCTCCCATCCGCTCAAACAAAAACTAATCATAAATTTGCCAACGATTTTTACCTCATAAAAGAAGCATGAAAAAATACGCACTGTTACTCCTTTTACCTTTAACTTTTTTATTGAGCCGATGCGGCATCAACAAGCAAGTGGAACAAGCCAAAGCTTTGGGCAAATGCCGTTTTGAATTGGTTTCTGCGGATAGTGTTTACCTCGCTGGCGTCAACATGAAGCAGTTTGAAGGTCAGGATAACATCAATTTAGGCACTTTACCGCGTTTGGCAATGGGTTTTATCAGTAAAAGTATTCCGCTGGATGCGCGTTTGGTTTTGAAAATAACCAATCCAACAGCAGAAACGGCTGCCATCAATCAGTTTGAATATAAGATTTTATTGAAAAACAGCCAGGTTTTTACCGGTTATGTAAACCATCGCATAGAAGTTGCGCCGGTTGGCGGAACAACACGTGTGCCGATCGTCATCAGCACCAACGCTTACCATTTAATAACGGATGAGCAAACGCGGGATGCTTTTGCTGATCTGGTGCAGAATTTTTCGGGTGCCCAGAATGCCAGAAAAACAATTATCACCATCAAAATAAGGCCAACTTTGGATTTGGGAAATAAAGCAATTAAATATCCTGGTTATATTACTTTTGATAAGGAAATTGGAAGGTAATATCTAAAGTTTTTTGTCATCTCGACCGCAGGGAGAGATCTTCTTTAAAGCAATAGTCACAGCAAAGTAAAGTCCAAGAAAGACTCCAGC
>CAXSBZ010000013.1:0-78114 GCA_964236465.1 uncultured Sphingobacteriaceae bacterium
AATCCTGCTTCGATAATTGTAGTGGCAACCAAAACATCATATTCGCCGTTCACAAATTTCAGCATGACATCTTCCAGCGCATCACCTTCCAATTGTCCATGTGCAATGCCAACACTGGCTTTCGGCACTAATTTATGGATCATGCCGCCTAATTGCGCCAAATCCTGCACGCGGTTATGAATGAAAAAAACCTGACCGCCGCGGTTTACTTCAAATTCTACAGCTTCTTTGATCAGTTTATCATTAAAAACATGCAGCTCCGTAACAACAGGCTGGCGGTTTGGCGGCGGCGTAGAAATGATCGATAAATCACGTGCGCCCATTAGCGAAAAATGTAAAGTTCGCGGGATTGGTGTGGCCGTTAAAGTCAGCGTATCCACATTAATGCGCATCGCTTTCAGTTTTTCTTTGGTTGATACACCAAACTTTTGTTCTTCGTCGATGATCATCAAACCCAAATCTTTAAACTTCACATCTTTGCTCACCAAACGGTGCGTGCCGATCAAAATATCCACTTTTCCATCGGCCGCATTTTGCAAAGTATCTTTAATTTGTTTAGATGATTTGAAGCGGTTTACGTAATCAATATTGCAGGGGAAATCTTTTAAACGCTCAGAAAACGTTTTGAAATGCTGCGCTGCCAAAATTGTTGTGGGAACGAGAACAGCAACTTGTTTGCTATCTGCAACGGCTTTAAAAGCAGCGCGAATGGCTACTTCCGTTTTTCCAAAACCCACATCACCGCAAATCAAACGGTCCATCGGATGTGGCGATTCCATATCACGTTTCAAATCTGCCGTTGCTTTTTCCTGGTCCGGCGTATCTTCATAGATAAAAGAAGCTTCCAGTTCATTTTGCAAATAACTGTCCGGCGAAAAAGCGTTTCCGTGCTGCGTTTTACGAACGGCGTACAGCTTAATCAGATCGCGCGCAATGTCTTTAACTTTTTTTTTTGTGGTTTTTTTGAGGCGATCCCAGGTATCCGTCCCCAGCTTATTCATTTTGGGCATCGTGCCTTCTTTGCCGCTAAATTTGGAGATCCGGTTCAGCGAATTGATGTTGACGTAAAGCAAGTCGTTATCGGCATAAATCAAACGAATCATTTCCTGCGATTTGCCGTTCACTTCCACTTTTTCTAAACCGGCATATTTTCCGATTCCGTGGTCAATATGCGTTACATAATCGCCTGGTTTTAATTCCCGAAGTTCTTTTAAAGTGATGGCCTGCGATTTCTGGTAGCCTTTTTTAAGCTTGTATTTATAGTAGCGGTCGAAGATTTGGTGGTCAGTGTAACAAGCTATTTTCTGTTCCCTGTCAACAAAACCTTCGCGGATAGAAACCGGGATGGGCGTAAATTTGGCCGTTTTGTCCAAGTCATCAAAAATGGCATATAAGCGTTCGATCTGTTTGGTCGAATCGGTTAAAATCAAGTTTTCGATCTTTTCCGCATCGTTGTTTTTGATGTTGTGGATGAGCAGACTAAAATCTTTATTGAAGGAAGGTTGCGGCCGGATATCAAAACTAATGGTTTGATCTGCCTGATAAAAAAACTGCTTGCCAAATTCCACCACGCTGAAATCCTGTAGCTGATCGGCAATCATTTTTTCGTTGCAAAAACTGTAAATCGGATCAATCCAATCCTGATTTTGGTTTTTCTCGATTATGGGCAAAGCTTTCCAAAGCTGTGTTGCTTTTTTGTAGCCTTCCTGGATAATATCTAACGTAAATTGTACATCTTTTATCCAAATTGCCGTGTCGGTATCTACATATTCCAACAGTGAAATATTATTTTCTGTCAGGAATTTGGATTGCACATTCGGCACAATCGTAATGCTTTTCACATGTTCTACCGAAAGCTGGCTTTCGATTTCAAAAGTTCGGATCGATTCAATAAAATCACCAAAAAACTCTACGCGGTAAGGCAAATCATGCGAGAAAGAAAAAATATCGACAATGCCGCCGCGGATGGAAAACTGGCCCGGACTGTACACGAAATCAACACGTTCAAAATTATATTCAATCAAAAACTCATTGATAAATTCGATACTGAGCTTGTTTTGCACAGCAATTTCAAGTGTATTTTTTTCTAAAGATGCTCTATTAATTACTTTTTCGGCCAAAGCTTCCGGGTAAGTAACAATTAGGTTTCCAAATTCCGAAGCATGGTTCAGCTCATTCAAAACCTCGGCACGGGCCAAAACATGGCTGCTGTCCGGCTGCGTAAAATCAAAGCCCTTGCGATAGGAAGACGGGAAATGCAGGATTTCTTTGTCCAGCAAATTTTCCAGGTCGGCCTGAAAATAACCGGCTTCTTCCTGATCGGGCAAAATAAAAATTAGGTGTTTATGCTGCAAAAAGTACAGCGCAACGGCCAGAAAAGCATCGCTCGAACCAACCAAACCGCGCAAATGTATGCGCGGGTTTTTGCCCGAATTCAGCATTCGGGCCAAACTTTCTACACGGTTATCGGCCTTGTATCGTTCTAATATATCACGGATATTCAAATCGTTGCAAATATACCAAATAGAAATTTTGGCAAAAAGTATTTAGTAAAAGTTAAATCTTTCAAACAAAAAAAATTATGTTTGTTTTCATACAGCAATGTTAATTTTACAGATGCTTCTTTTAGCAGCTATTTTTTCGGCAAAGCAATTTAAACCCGTTATTATCTAAATTAGTTATCCTATGAAAAATGCAGTTATTTTTGGGTCCATTGTCGGAATTTTAAGTGGGTTTTGGATCTGGGCGATGTACCGGCTTGGCTTTTCTACGTTGAGCACAGATTCGCCGTACGAACTGACTTCTATTTTAATCCCTGTTATCGGCCTATTTTTTGGGGTGAAAAGATACCGCGATGTGGATAAGGACGGCCGCATGACTTTTTTTGAAGGTTTGCAGGAAGGCTTTAAAATCCTGTTTGTAGGAGGTTTTGTGGCTATTGTGATCGCTATTTTGTTTGTTACTTTTGTGGCCAAAGGTTCAATTACTGATTTTTCGGGCAAAATTTTTGGTGCACTGCTGATTGGTGTAATTACTGCGCTGGCCGTTTCTTTATTGTTGATGAAGGATTCTAAACGGGTAGATAGCTAATACTTCTTTTATCAGGTAAAAATTGTTGTTTAATTTCAACCCATGAAATTAAACGAAATTACCGGTTATTTGGAAAGCCTGGCACCGCTTGTTTATCAGGAAGATTATGACAATTCCGGGTTGATTGTTGGCCATGCAGATCAGGAAATTTCCCAGGCTTTGATTTCTTTGGATTGTACCGAAGCTATTGTAGATGAAGCTATTGCAACTAGCTGCAACCTGATTATTTCGCATCACCCAATTGTATTTAAAGGTTTAAAAAAGTTTAACGGTAAAACTTATGTAGAGCGCGTTGTAGAAAAGGCCATTAAAAACAGCATTGCCATTTATGCCATCCACACCAATCTAGACCATGTAAAAGTTGGAGTAAACCAAAAAATTGCGGATAAATTAGGCTTGAAAAACTGCCGGATTTTATCTCCAAAAAATAATCTCCTCAAAAAATTATCCACGTTTGTGCCTGTTGCCCAGGCGGAGCAGGTGCGCGAAGCTTTGTTTGCTGCCGGGGCCGGAAGTATCGGCAACTACAATGAAGTCAGTTTCAACAGTAACGGAGCCGGGACATTTAAGGCAAATGAAAACGCCAATCCATTTAGTGGCGAAATTGGTCGGCGACATCAGGAACAGGAGATTAAAATCGAAGTTATTTATCCGCAAAACATTGAAAATAAGCTTCTTGCAAACCTAATCATGGCACATCCTTATGAGGAAGTTGCGTATGATTTGTATCCCATAACCAATAACTACTCAGAAGTTGGTGCAGGATTAATCGGCGAATTGGATTCTCCGCAGGAAGAACTTGATTTCTTGCATCATGTAAAAATACAAATGCAGGCAAAGGTCATCCGGCATACTGTTTTTACCGGCAGAAAAGTGAAGAAGGTAGCGGTTTGCGGTGGCTCGGGAAGTTTTTTGTTGAAAGATGCGATTCGTGCCGGCGCAGATGTTTTTGTAACGGCTGATTTTAAATATCACGAATTTTTTGATGCGGAAGGAAAACTGGTGATTGCAGACATCGGACATTTTGAAACAGAGCAGTTTACACAGGAATTATTAGCAGAAATTATACAGAAAAAATTTCCTACTTTTGCAGTCCGTTTAACAAAAATTAATACAAACCCCGTCAAATATATAATTTAATGGAACAAACAGTAGAACAGAAGCTGAAAGCTTTATACGAACTACAAACTATCCACACCAAAATCGACCGGATCAGACAGGTACGCGGTGAACTTCCGATGGAAGTGAGCGATCTGGAAGACGAAGTTGCCGGTTTGGAAACTCGCATCCAAAAGATTAAAAATGAGCTGGATGATTTGGAAGACAGTGTGGTTACCAGAAAAAACCTGATAAAAGAAGCACAAGCAAATACCAAAAAATATGAAACACAGTTAGCAGACGTGAAAAATAACCGTGAATACGATGCGATTTCTAAAGAGATCGAAATCCAGGGTTTGGATGTGCAGGTGAGCGAGAAAAAAATCAAAGAAATTGGTTATGAAATTGCAACCAAAACACAGGTTTATGACAAAGCTTTGCTTGATTTGGAAGAACGCCGCAAGGATTTTGAACTGAAAAAAGCAGAATTAGGTACGATCACTTCCGAAACTGAAAAAGAAGAAAACGAATTGACTGGCTTGGCAGAGCAATCTAAAAAGAATATTGAAGATCGTTTGATGTTTGCTTACGGCCGACTAAGAGGCAATGCCAAAAACGGTTTGGCAGTGGTTACGATTGAGCGTGATGCTTGTTCCGGTTGTTTTAACGAGATTCCGCCACAACGTCAGGCAGATATCCGCCAGCGTAAAAAAATCATTGTTTGCGAACATTGCGGACGAATTTTAGTAGATGAGCAAATGGTTTTAGAAAACGGAGAAGCTGTACCAGCAATTTAAAAAACAATATTTTAACAAAAAAGGCATTCGAAACGATGCCTTTTTTTATGCCATAAAAGAAGCATCCGGTTTAATTTTGATAAACAATAGCATTGATATTCATCCCGGCACCAACTGAGGCAAACAGGATTTTATCACCCGGATTGATTGTTTGGCCATCCATTTTCCCTTTCAAAATCTCGTCCAGTAAAGTTGGGATGGTAGCCACCGAGCTATTGCCGTAATGAGAAATATTCATCGGCATTAGTTCGGCAGGAAACTCTTCTTCTCCGTAAAGTTTAAAAACCCGCTGCATAATGGCGGTATCCATTTTTCCGTTGGCCTGATGGATCAGCACTTTTTTAATATCGTACAAACTGGTATTTGCTTTTTCGAGTGCTATTTTAATCACTTGCGGCACATGGATCAGCGCATATTCATACAATTTTCGGCCATTCATTTTGATGTATAAATCCTCGTCATTGGCTTTTTCCGGGTGATACGAACTTCCCATCGTCAGCAAATCAGCATATTCTACGGCATGAGATTGGGTTTTATGCGATAAAATTCCCGTCTCGCTATCAGCAATAGCTTCCAAAATAATTGCCCCGGCACCATCTGCATAAATCATCGTGTCGCGGTCATGCGGATCGGTAATCCGGGATAAAACTTCGGCACCAATTACCATACACCTTTTGGCATCACCGGATTTGAGGTAATAATTGGCTTGGATCATTCCTTCCACCCAACCCGGACAACCGAAAGGCAAATCATAAGCCACACAATCGGGGTTTTTGATTTGTAATAACTGCTTGATCCTGGCCGCTAAGGTTGGTACCATATCCACGCGGTTACTACCGGCTGTAATATCGCCAAAGTTGTGTGCCACAATAATATAATCCAGCGTTTCGCCATCAATCCCCGAACTTTCCAGTGCATCTTTTGCTGCTAAATAACCTAAATCAGAAGTTTTCTGATCGTTTTTTGCGTAGCGACGCTCTTCTATTTCAGTAATGTTTTTAAACTGATCTAAGATTACGGCATTACTTTTGGCTACCGGCTTTCCGTTTTTTTCAAAAAACTGATGATCGCTGAAATAACTACTTGTAATGATTTGTTCCGGAACATAACTTCCGGTAGCTACAATAACTGAACGAATAAGGTGTTGCATATTTATACTGAATACCAAAACGGTATATAGTATAAATCTAAGCTAAAAAACCGAAATTTAAAAAAGAAAACTAAAAAAGTTTTGTTTGTCTGCCATGCTGATTTACAAAATGGCTGAGGTTATATGCTGGAATTTCGCGTCCGTTCAAGTATTTCTTGCAGGCCAAGTTGAAAAATTGTTTGATAAAAGAAGCAACGTTGCCATCACCGGTTTTGCGTGTTTCCCAACGCGAATCATTCAGTTTTCCTTCGTGGCAGCTTTCTATCTGATGTAAAACTTTTGCTGCTTCTCCCGGAAAAGCTTTGTAAATCCAATCCGAAAACAGTAATGCTAGCGAGCCGTTCAGCCGCACAATGGTATAAGCAGCATCTCTTGCACCACAATCCGCAGCAGCTTTGATAATGTCTGTAATTTCATGGCTGTTCAAACCCGGAATAATTGGCGCAACCATCACTCTTACAGGTACTTTTGCATCAGAAAGTTTGCTGATCACGTTTAATCGGCCAGCTGCTGTTACCGTTCTGGGTTCTAATTTTTGGCGCAAATCTTCTGATAATGAAGTAATGGAAATATTTACGTGGATCAAATCTAATTTTGCCAGTTCTTCAACCAAATCCAAATCCCGTAAAATCAAACTATTTTTGGTAATGATACTAACCGGATGCCGGTATTTCAAAAAAACTTCCAAAAGTGATCTGGTTATTTTCAGTTTTTTTTCAATGGGCTGGTAGCAATCCGTATTACCGGAGAGTACAATCGTAGCCGGTTCATAATTCTTTTTATTGAAATAGGTTTCCAGCAATTGTGCCGCATTGTGTTTGACAATGATCTTTCGCTCAAAATCCAAACCGGCACTAAAACCATAATACTCATGTGCATTCCGGGCATAACAATAAATGCAGCCATGCTCGCAGCCTTGATATGGATTGATGGAATAATTGAAGTTTAAATCCGGACTGTTCGATTCTGTAACAATCTTTTTGGGCGTTTCGTTAAAAAATTGTGTTTTGGTATTTTCCAGGAAAAGCTCATCCAAACCTTCTTCAAACTCTGTTACGTATTTGTTTTGAAGGAACTTATTGTGTGTATTTAGCTGCGCGCCACGGCCTTTAAAATATTCTTGTTCCTGTTGATCCATCATGCAAATTTGCTAAAATAAATAGCAATTTACAATTATTTCAACCTAAAAAATAGGTGATAAAAACAGTATCAGGTATTTTGCTAATGCTTCTTTTATGCCTGTAAATCGTTTAGCAAAAAAACAAAAAGTTTTTTCAAACCATGCGCTCTTAAAACCAGGTTTCTCATATCAAAAAATAGGTGATAAAAACAGTATCGGGTTATTTTGATAATGCTTCTTTTATGCCTGTAAATCATCCAGCAAAAAAACAAAAAGTTCTTTCGGGCCATGTGCGCCCAAAACCAGCGTTTTCTCAATATCCGCAGTTCTGCTTGGCCCGGTGATGGTGGAAATCAAAGATGGCAAATTGCTTTTGTATTTGCTTTTGAGCATTTTGAAACCCTCTTTCAAATCCAAAACCAATTGTGAAGTATAAGCCAAAACAATATGCTGATGCGGATAAATGCTTAACCTTCTGCCTGCTGCATTGCCATTGGTAATTAAAATACTGCCGTTTCTGGCGATCAGCGCATCACACAAAGTTAGGCCTACTTCTGCCTGCTCAAAATCTTTATCTGTTTCAAAATAAGGATATTCATACGTTTGGAGGAGGTTTTGCAGATAGTTTTCCCAGCAATATATTTTGTGCCAGTTGCGCTGTTCGGCCAGAGTGAGTAGGTTTTCTATAAACTGGATTTCATCTTCACAAAAAATAAACTGCCCGGAAACAGCGGTAAATTGCTCAGCAAAAATAACCTCCAGCAAATCTTCTTGTGGCGGATACAAAGGCAAATCTTCCAGCTGCGGATACGGATTATCACGTTTCTCCAGCAAAGCTTTACGGATTTTTTTCAGCAGCTGTTCTTTAGGCGTAGTGTTGTCTTTCATAAGCAAAATAAAAGCCACTATGCGTGTACATAGTGGCTTTAAATTGTATCAAAAGGGATTAACCTTTTTTAGTAGTTACAATATCCTTTTCATCAGGGTTTCTTGCAAAAGTCCCTGAATGGTCATTCACACCTTCGTGGATCAGGTTTTGTTCCACAGGTTCAAGGTTTGATAGTTCGCCATTTACAAATTCATCATAAGTGGTACGTGTTTCAAAAGGACGCTTGCCCAAAATCTCTTCCAAATCAGATTGAAACAAGATTTCTTTTTCGAGCAATTTGCTTGCTAATTTATCCAAACCTTCCCGTTTATCGTTCAGTAATTTTTTGGTTTGATCATAAACAGTTTTAACCAAATTACGAACCTCATCATCAATTAATTCTGAAGTTTTGTCGGAATAAGGTTTGTTAAACTGATATTCGCCTTGTGGATCATTGAAAGAAACATTACCAACTTTTTCATTCATACCATAAATACTTACCATAGCATAAGCCAGCTTGGTAATGCGTTCCAAATCGTTTTGTGCACCAGTTGATATTTTACCAAACACAATATCTTCGGCTACACGGCCACCCATTGTCATGCACAAACCATCCATCAGCTGTTCGGTTGTGTATAAAAATTGTTCTTTAGGCAAATACTGGGCATAACCTAAAGCGGCAACACCGCGCGGAACAATAGAAACTTTAACCAAAGGATCTGCATGTTCCAAAAACCAACCTGCAATAGCATGACCAGCTTCATGGAAAGCAACAATTCGTTTTTCCTCCGGAGAAATGATTTTGTTTTTCTTTTCCAAACCACCAATTACACGGTCAATAGCATCTTGGAAATCCTGCATATCCACTGCTTCTTTATTTTTACGAGCGGCAATTAAGGCAGCTTCGTTACAAACATTGGCAATTTCAGCACCAGCAAATCCGGGTGTTTGAGCTGATAATTTCTTGGCATCCACATCTGCTGCTGTTTTTACCGGTTGTAAATGGACTTTGAAAATTTGCTCACGGCCGTTCAAATCCGGTTTGTCGATAGAAACTTGTCTGTCAAAACGTCCTGGCCGCATCAAAGCAGAATCCAAAACATCTGGGCGATTGGTTGCTGCCAAAATAATAATTCCGGAATCTGTTCCGAAACCATCCATTTCTACCAATAATTGGTTCAATGTGTTCTCACGCTCATCATTGCCACCAACAATATTGTTTTTACCACGAGCACGGCCGATTGCATCAATTTCATCAATAAAAATGATACAAGGAGCTTTATCTTTTGCCTGCTTAAACAAATCACGGACACGGGAAGCACCAACACCAACAAACATTTCCACAAAATCAGACCCTGAAAGGGAAAAGAAAGGCACTTGCGCTTCGCCGGCTACTGCTTTTGCCAGCAAAGTTTTACCCGTTCCCGGAGAACCAACCAGCAAAGCACCTTTTGGTATTTTACCACCTAAATTGGTGTATTTTTTGGGGTTTTTAAGGAAATCTACAATTTCCATCACTTCCTGTTTGGCTTCTTCCAAACCAGCAACATCATTAAAAGTAACATTTACCTGAGATTCTTTGTCAAATAAAGTTGCTTTGGATTTGCCGATGTTAAAAATCTGTCCGCCCGGGCCGCCGCCAGCTCCACCGCCCATCCGGCGCATGATCAGCATCCACATACCGGCAAATAAAGCCACCATGATAATCGTTTGAACCAACCAGCTCGAAAAAATGCTTTCGTGCTGCTCATACGTTGGCTGTACTTTTTGAGCGTCGGGAATATCTTTCTGAGCATTCAAAACAGACTGCTTCAAACTTTCATAAGAGGCATCAGTAAAATAATACTGCGCATTCTCATTAGCCATGTTAAAAGAGCGTTTATCACGCACATTGGCATATTGGGATTTGCTCAGGCTATCTTTTTTAATATAAACTTCGGCAACTACTAAATCACCGTTTTTGTAGGCAACTATTTTGTCAACATCGCCCTTTTTCAACATGGTACTTTCAAAAGTTTGAAAGTTAACCAGCGAACCGCCCGAACCACCAAAAAAATAAGGAACCACCAGCAACCCGATTACGGCAATTGCATAGATCCACATAAAATTAAATTTAGGTGGTTTTGGTGTTGATTTTTTATTAGGTATCCGGCGGATAGTTTTCTGATTTTCAGATTCTTTTTCTTTCATTTTTACAAACACATATTATACAAGTACGCAAACGGATCTGAAAATATTTTAAGCACTTTTATAAGATTTAAACTCGGCATCGCCCCACAACTCTTCTATCCCGTAAAACTCGCGTTTATCTGTTTTAAATATGTGTACTACAACGTCAATATAATCTAATAAAATCCACTCGCCATATTCAAAGCCTTCTTTTCTCCAAGGATCCTGTTTTAAGGCTTTATAAACTTCTTCTTCTACACTTCCGGCAATTGCCTTTACCTGGGTGGTGGATTCTGCATGGCAGATTACAAAATAATCTGACACTGAACTGCGGATATTTCTGAGGTCTAATCTAACAATATCATTGCCTTTTTTCTCCTGTATCCCATTGATTACGATCTCCGATATTAAGGCTGATTCTAATTTATTCTTGTTTATTATCATTAAAAACACTTAGTTTTGAAAACGAACTCAGACACGATTAATTCTATTTTGCAAAATAACGTAATTTCGGGTGCATTTGTTGGACAAAATATTCTGACTTATAAGGAGATAACGTCCACCAATGACCTACTGAAAGAGTTATTGGCAAAATCCACGCCATTGCCCGAAGGAACAGTCATTATGGCAGAATATCAAACGGCTGGCAAAGGGCAGCAGCAAAGTGGCTGGCACAGCGAGCCTGAAAAAAACCTAATCTTCAGTTTACTTTTATTTCCTAATTTTTTATTTGCTGATAATTCTTTTTTCCTTTTATGTGCGATAAGTCTTGGGGTGATCAAACCGCTGAAAAAAATTTTAGGAGATCAGGTTCGTATCAAATGGCCGAACGATATTTATTACGGGCAAAAAAAGCTCGGTGGCATTTTGATTGAAAATTTACTGGCTAAAAGAAGCATCAGGCATTCTGTGGTAGGTATCGGGATCAACATTAATCAGGACATTTTCCCAGATTATTTGCCCAACCCAATTTCAATGCAACAGATTCTGAACAAAAATAGTGTGATAAAAGAAGTATTATCTCAAATTTGCGTCGGGATAGAAATTGAGTATTTAAAGTTGAAAGCAGGCCATTTTGAAGAAATCAAACAGGAATATCTGCAAAATTTATATGGCTTAGGACAGGAACTTCATTTTAAAACCAACGAAGAAATTTTTACCGGAGTAATATCTACAGTAAACCACTTGGGCTTGCTGGGCATCCAAAGAGAAAATAAAACACAATTTTTTGATCTGAAAGAGATCAAATTTATATTTAATCAACCATGAAAAAATTAACACTGTTTTTAGCCGTATCTTTTTTGAGCACGGGTTTATTTGCACAAATCTTGAAACCGGTAAAATGGTCGTATGCGGCCAAAAAAATCAGCAAAACTGAAGCCGTTTTATTGCTGAAAGCCACGATTGATAATGGCTGGCACATTTATTCTACCCAGCAAAAAGACGGCGGCCCGGTGAAAACTGAATTTACTTTTACACCATCCAAAGATTATGCGGTAAACGGAGCATTGGCAGAACCAAAACCAGTTACCAAGTTTGAAAATGCTTTTAAAATGAATGTGCTGTATTTTGAAAAAAGCGTTATTTTCCAGCAAAAAATCAAATTGAAAAAAGATCAAACTGACATTAAAGGGAAAGTAGAATTTATGGTTTGCAACGATAAACAATGCTTGCCGCCGGAAGATATCGAGTTCAGCATTCCGGTAAAATAATTGCTGAAGATTAGAAATTTAACATGAGTACATCTATAGAAAATATTGGCTTGCTGACTTCCGGTGGAGATGCTCCAGGAATGAATGCTGCTATCCGGGCCGTGGTGCGCACGGCTTTGTATTATAACATCCAGGTAACGGGTATCCGCCGTGGTTTTGAAGGCATGATCAATGGTGATATGGCATTGATGGACCGCCGATCAGTAGCCAATATTGTGCAGCGCGGCGGTACCATTTTAAAAACTGCCCGAAGTGAACAGTTTATGACGCCCGAAGGCCGGAAAATGGCCTATGAGCAGTTGCAAAAAAACAAAGTTGATGCTTTGGTAGCCATTGGTGGCGACGGAACGTTTAGAGCTACCCAAATTTTTGGTGAGGAATTTAACATGCCGATTGTTGGCCTGCCAGGCACGATTGACAACGATTTGTTCGGAACAGATTTTACCATCGGCTACGATACGGCCATCAATACCGTGGTGAATGCGGTAGATAAAATCCGGGACACGGCCGAGTCGCATGACCGGTTATTTATTGTGGAAGTGATGGGCAAAGATGGCGGCTTGATTGCCTTGCGCACTGGCATTGCAACCGGTTCGGAAGCAATTTTAATCCCGGATTCTACAAGTGATATTAATTCTGTTTTTGCCAGATTGGAGCGTGGCCGCCGGCATAAATCTTCCAAAATTATTATTGTGGCCGAAGCAGAAGAAGCTTCCGGCGGTGCTTTTGAAATTGGCGATCAGATCAAAGAAAAATATCCGAATTACGACACACGTGTTTCAATTCTTGGCCACATCCAGCGGGGCGGAATGCCAACCTGCATGGATCGCGTTTTGGCCAGCCGCGTAGGCGTGGCAGCGGTAGAAGCTTTGCTGGACGGCCACCGGAATGAAATGATCGGCGTAATCCACAACGATATCAGTTATGTTGATTTTAGTAAGGCCGTTAAGCACAACACTGAGATCAACCCCAACTTTTTAAAAATCGTAGAGATCCTTTCTTTATAAATTTTAGGGTGATAAAAGAAGCAACCTCACCCCAGCCCTCTCCAAAAAAAAGAGAAAGTTGGAATGCTTCTTTTATCACCCTAAAATCAGAGTAGTTTGGCGGCTACTTCTTCCCAGTTGTTTACCCGTTCAAACTCTGTAATCAGTTTATTATGCGGAGAACTGAACAGCAGCGGCCGGCCATCAAAAGCTGTAAAATTGCGGCTGCGGTCATCAATCATCACATCAACATTCACGATTTTCAATCCGCAAAAAATAGTGCGCTGCCAGGAAATGAAGGGAAAATGATCAGCCAGCCAATCCACTTTATCTTCTAAGGAGTTGCGGAACTCCATCGCTGCGGAAACAATAAAAACATCGTATTTTTTATCCAGTTCTTTGACCACGCGCTGGCTGTCTTTGATCACTTCCAAATCCCGGAAAAAACCTTTTTCATAAATATGTTTCCTGAAATCTCCGGAGATATGTTCTGGCAAAATGGCATAAAATTCTTCGCCATCTTCCTGCTGTTTTAGTATTTCCTGCGGATGGTTTTGCTTATAAAGAGCTTCAAATTTGGCAATTACATCAGCCAGCACTTCATCCATATCAATGGCAATACGTTGTTTTTCCATACTTCAATTTTTGTTTCGCAAAAGAAAATAAATATTTTTACCAGAACATCTATTTCAACCTAAATATAAGTTTCAGGTTGATTTATTGATAATTACAACATTGATTAAATTAATTTTCCTACTTTTACAGCCCCGCAACAAAAAGTTCCGGGGGATATGTTGAATACATAAAAACAAAAAAATGGCAACTAAAATCAGATTACAAAGACACGGTAAAAAAGGCAAACCTTTTTATCACATCGTGGTGGCCGATGCGCGCGCTCCGAGAGATGGCCGCTTTATTGAGCGTTTGGGGTCTTATAACCCAAATACCAACCCGGCAACTATCGAAATTAATTTTGATAAAACGTTGGATTGGGTGAATACAGGTGCAGAACCAACTGATACCTGCCGTGCAATTTTGGCTTATAAAGGTGTGATGTACAAAAAACACTTGCAAGGCGGTGTACAAAAAGGTGCTTTGACAACCGAACAGGCCGACGAAAAATTTGCTGCTTGGACAGAACAAAAAGAAAACAAGATCAGTGGCAAAAAGACAACTTTGGGTTCTACGAAAGACGAAACCCGCAAAGCTGCTTTGGCTGCCGAAACCAAGAAAAATGCTGACCGTGCTGCAGCAATTGTTGCTAAAAACACGCCACCAGCTCCAGCACCTGTTGTTGTGGATGCAGCAACCGAAACTCCGGCCGAATAATTAGAACAAACTACATTTAAGTATAGCGAAGCTTTATTATAAGAGCTTCGCTATACTTGTTTTAAGCCCTTTTATTGATGACCACAGAAGATTGTTTCCGCTTAGGCACAGTGACCAAAACTCGCGGCTTGAAAGGTGAACTGCAAGTTTTTATCGCTTTTGAAGAACCTGAAAAACTAAAATTTAACAGTTTGTTTATCGAGATTTCGGGTAAACTGGTTCCGTATTTTATCACTTTTTTTAAGTTGCCGATGAAAAACGTAGCTTACCTGCAATTGGAGGATGTGGACACGATTGAAAAAGCGGCCGTATTGGTCAAAAAAGAGGTTTTTCTCCCCAATAAACTCAAACCCAAAAAAAAGAAAAGCGATTTTGGGTTGAAGGATTTGCTGCATTTTATTGCGGTAGATGTAAATGAAGGCGAACTGGGCGAAATTATCGAAATCCACGAGTTTCCGCAGCAACTGATTGCAACTGTTCCTTACAAAAACCGGGAAGTGCTTTTCCCGCTCAACGAAAGCATTATCAAAAGCATTGATGTAGTAAAAGGTAGTGTGCTGGTGGATTTGCCCGAAGGCTTGCTGGATGTTTACTTGGATTAAAATGCTGATACTGTTTTTATCGTTATAAATTTATGCTGATAAAAACAGCATTTACTTTTAAAAGCTTGTTAGTTATTAAACAAAATTATGCCTGATAACAAAAGTGTTCCGGCTATCTCGGATCAAATTTTAGAAAACAAAATTTATTTTTTACGAGAGCAGAAAGTAATGCTGGACAGTGATTTGGCAGAACTTTATAATGTAGAAACGAGAGTATTGAACCAAGCTGTCAATAGAAATAAAGAACGTTTCCCAGAAGATTTTATGTTTCAATTGAACAAGCCGGAATGGGATAACTTGAGATCACAAATTGTGATCTCAAGTTATGGCGGACGAAGAACTTTACCTTACGCTTTTACAGAACATGGTGTGTTGATGTTATCAAGCCTATTAAATAGCTCTCAAGCAATTCAAGTAAATATTCAGGTTATGCGAATTTTTACACGGATTAGGCAAGCGTTAACAGACCACACCAAATTAAGTATTGAAATTGCAGAAATTAAAAAACAATTAAACAATCACAGCCAAAACATTGAAGTAGTTTTTAAATACCTGGATGAATTATCTGCTAAAAAAGAAGCAGAAAGCCCACGAAAACGTATCGGATTTAAGTCTGACGATTTGTAGTAATGCTTCTTTTATCGCTATTTTTTCAGCATTATCCCGCCCAACCTTCCCGGTCCAAACTTCTAAACTGGATCGCTTCTGCCAAATGCTCTATTTGAATATCTTCTTTTCCGGCCAGATCAGCAATTGTGCGGGCAACTTTTAAGATACGGTCATAAGCACGGGCACTTAAACCTAATTTTTCCATTGCTTTTTTGAGGAGGATTTGCCCGGCTTCGCTGATTTTGCAAACCTGGCGCACCATTTTGGATTCCATTTGCGCATTGCAGTGCAAATCAGGTTTTTCGGCAAATCGTGCCTGTTGGATTTCTCTGGCTTTGATCACGCGCTCGCGGATGACTTCACTTTTTTCGGAAACTCTTTCTGAAGATAACTCTGTAAAATTTACGGGCGTTACTTCCACATGCAAATCAATCCTGTCAAGCAACGGACCCGAAATCTTACTTAAATACTTTTGTACGATGCCCGGCCCGCAAACACATTCGCGATCGGGATGATTGTAATAACCGCAGGGGCAAGGGTTCATGGAAGCTATCAGCATAAAACTCGAAGGATAATCTACGCTCATTTTAGCACGTGAAATGGTTACTTTTCGCTCTTCCAACGGTTGGCGCATCACTTCCAAAACCGTTCTTTTAAACTCCGGCAATTCGTCCAGAAACAAAACGCCATTATGTGCCAAAGAAATTTCACCGGGCTGCGGATTTCCACCACCGCCAACCAAAGCCACATCGGAAACGGTATGGTGCGGCGAACGAAACGGCCGCACCGAAACTAGCGCATCCGCAGCAGCGAGCTTTCCGGCAACAGAATGAATTTTAGTCGTTTCTAAAGCTTCAGATAAACTTAGCGGCGGTAAAATAGAAGGCAGCCGTTTGGCCAGCATTGTTTTACCAGCTCCGGGCGGGCCGATCAGGATCGCATTATGGCCACCGGCAGCCGCAATTTCCAGCGAACGTTTGATGTTTTCCTGTCCTTTTACATCCGAAAAATCGGCTTCGTACAAACTGATGCTGCGGTAAAACTCATCGCGTGTATTCACTACTTCTTCTTCCAGCGGCTTTTCTCCGTTCAAAAAATCAACCACTTCCGTAATCGAACTCACCCCAAAAACAGCCAAACTATCTACAATGGCAGCTTCCCGCGCATTTTGTTTGGGTAGGATAAAACCTTTGTAGCCTTCTTTTCGAGCCTGGATCGCAATTGGCAACGCACCACGGATCGGCTGCAATCCACCGTCTAACGATAATTCTCCCATAATGAGATACTTGTCCAATTCGTCCGGCGAGATTTGTCCTGACGCCGCTAAAACGCCAATTGCAATCGTTAAATCGTAGGAAGAACCTTCTTTACGCACATCTGCCGGAGCCATATTGACCACAACCTGCTGTTTGGGCATGTGGTAATTACAGTTTTTTAAAGCTGATTTAACACGGAAATAACTCTCTTTTATCGCATTATCAGGCAGGCCAACCACATAATATTTTGTACCGCCAGTTATGTTTACTTCAACGGTTATCGTAGTTGCTTCAATGCCGTAAACAGCACTGCCAAAAGTTTTTACAAGCACAGGAAATCAGATTAAAATTTCCTGAAATTAACTAAAAATTAATAATAGTAAGCATAAGAATAATTATACCAAAAAAGTAGTGGTAAAAGAAGCATATTAAAATCTTTTTTTATAGCGAATGCTTCTTTTAGCACATAAAAAAACCGGAGTTTAATTTCCGGTTTTTTTATTTTATCAATTATTGTTTTGGCATATTCTTCATCATTTTAGCCATTTGTGCGGGGTTGCTAAATTGCTTCATCATTTTCTTCATATCGTCAAACTGTTTAATCAAACGGTTCACTTCTGCCAACTCATTGCCCGAACCTTTTGCAATCCGTACACGGCGGCTTTGGTTGATGATATCCGGATTTTCTTTTTCTTTGGGCGTCATGGATTGAATAATGGCTTCAATAGATTTAAAGGCATCATCTTGAATATCAATATCTTTCATCGCTTTTCCAACGCCGGGGATCATACCCATCAGATCTTTCATGTTGCCCATTTTTTTGATCTGTTGGATCTGGCCAAAAAAGTCGTTGAAGTCGAACTTGTTTTTGCGGATTTTCTTTTGCAGTTCGGCGGATTCCTTTTCGTCAAACTGCTGCTGTGCACGTTCAACCAAAGATATCACATCGCCCATTCCTAAAATTCTGGACGACATCCGGTCCGGGTGGAAAACGTCTATTGCTTCCATTTTCTCGCCCGTACCAATAAATTTGATCGGTTTGTTGACAACGGATTTGATGGACAGTGCTGCCCCGCCGCGTGTATCGCCATCCAGTTTGGTTAAAACAGCTCCGGTGAAATCTAAACGATCATTGAAAACTTTAGCTGTATTTACCGCATCCTGGCCGGTCATGGCATCTACCACAAACAAAATCTCTTGCGGGTTTAATGCTTTTTTTACCTGCTCAATTTCCACCATCATGGCTTCATCGATGGCCAAACGGCCGGCAGTATCCACAATTAAAACGTTGTTGCCGTTCTGTTTTGCCTGTGCCAGTCCTTCCAAAGCAATTGCAATCGGATCTTTGGATTCTGTGTTGGCATAAACCGGCACACCAACCTGCTCGCCCAAAACCTTTAATTGCTCTATTGCAGCCGGCCGATAAACGTCTCCCGCAACCAGTAAAGGCTTTTTATTTTTTTGTGTTTTGAGATAGTTAGCCAGCTTCCCAGAGAATGTGGTTTTACCGGCACCGTTCAATCCGGCAATCAAAATAATGGTTGGGTTTCCTTGCAAAGTGAGTTCGGCCGTGGTTCCGCCCATCAGTTGGGTCAACTCATCGCTCATAATTTTGGTGAGCAACTGGCCTGGAGAAATTGATGTCAGCACGTTTTCGCCCAAAGCTTTTTGTCGCACTTCATCGGTAAAAGCTTTGGCTGTTTTATAGTTTACGTCGGCATCGAGCAAAGCTTTGCGGATTTCTTTCATGGTTTCGGCCACGTTGATTTCCGTGATCGAACCTTGTCCTTTTAAAACTTTGAATGCGCGGTCAAGTTTATCCGAAAGATTATCAAACATCGTTTAAATTATTTTAAATTAGCACGCAAAGTTAGGGTTTTGAAGCTATATGCGCTAAATAGAAATTACTGACTTGTAAGAAACTGTTTAAAATTTGTTCAATTGATTTCCGATGCTTCTTTTATCACCTAAAAAATGGTGAGCATTTAATTTTGGTTCAATAAATTGGTATAGAAACCAATTTTTATAGGGTAAAAAAAGCATTGACATTTTTTTCTGATATAAATTTAAACGTGCCCTAATACATAAAAACAATTTTAAGAAATGTACCTTTTCAGAGAATATTTTTTATCAAAATAATTTGTTATGAATAAACTATTTACACTTGTTCTGTTGATACTATTGGCTATAAAAGCTGATGCGCAAAATGCGGATAGTTCAAAATTGAAAGTATTTATTGATTGTAGGACAGGATGTGATCTTACTTATATCAAGTCTGAAATCCCGATTGTTGACTTTGTGCTGGACCGGCTTGCTGCGGATGCACATATCCTTGTTACCAATCAGCCTATCGGGAGCGGGGGCAGGCAATATCAACTGAATATTTACGGGCAACACAAGTATAAAAATATAAGCGATACACTTACATTTAACACAACTGCCAATGCTACTGCTTCGGAAATCCGACAAAAGCTATTGCAGTATTTAATGGTTGGCCTGTCTCCCTTGGTAGCAAAAACCCTTTATTCTAAAACAATTAAAATAACCATGAAAGATGAGGAAAGTGCCAAGGCCGCAGTTTCCGAAACTACTAATAAGGACAAATGGAATTTATGGGTATATAATATTTCCGGAAGCGGTAATGTAAGTGCAGAACAAATTTATAAAAACAACGTGTTGAGCTCGAATTTTTCTGCCGATCGTATCACCAATAAATTAAAGGTACATTTTAACTTAAACGGCAACTTGCGAAATTCTACCTTTGATTACGACACGGTTAAATACACCGTAAAAAATACAGACTACAACTTTTACCATTACCTTTCCAAGTCTTTTAGCCCGCATTGGAGTGTTGGTTATCAAGTAAGCCTTTCTAACAATACATTCAATAACATTAAACGTTCGTTGTATTTTGGCCCGGCCATTGAATTTAATATTTTTAAATATAAAGATGTAAACGACCGGTTTTTTGTTCTCCGTTATGGCCCTGATGTTACCAATAACCATTATTACGACACTACTATTTATTACAAACAAAAGGAAACCATTTATGGCCAGCGGTTTTCGGCAGCACTTATTTTAAATAAAAAATGGGGGACTTTTAACAGCGGCATTTATTACCGTAATTATTTACAAAACCCCAAGCTAAACTCAAAAGGTATCAATGCCAGGGCCGATGTAAAAGTAACAGGCAGCCTCTCTTTTTTTGTATATATAGATGCCAACCTTATACACGACCAGATAAACCTGGTAAAAAGCGGGGCAACAGAACAAGAGGTATTGACCAGACAGCGACAATTAGCATCTAATTATAATTACAATACTTCTTTCGGACTAAATTTTAGGTTTGGCAGTATCCTGAACAATTTTGTTAACCCAAGCTTCCAAAGCTACCATGGTTTTTAATCATTTATTAAATTTTACTTGTTCGCGTAGTAAAACAAGTTTATAGTGTCAGTAACATACTTCTTTTAGCACCTAAAAGTTATGATGGTTTGTCTCATTTTAAAACATGTTTAGGATGACAAGAGCTTTCTTTATATTTAAGAAATTACACATTGTTATTACCTGAAGTAAGGAAATTTGTAGGTGATGCCCAACGCCAGACTTTGATAAGCTTGGAGGCGATGAGAAGTATTGGGATCGTAAAGCAGGGTGCCTATTACGCTAACGTTGACCAAGCGATTGACTTTTGCTATTAATGTGCCGTCCAGTCGATGTGTCATGTTGAAAAAGCTGTTGTACGGCACAAAAATCAGGTATCGGGCTTTTAGGTTGATGTTTTTGGCAATGTCTTTATCAATATTGGAAACGATTTGAAAAGCCAGCTGGTTCAGCACTTTCTGGCCGTAGCGAACACCATAAACCGCCGTTGTATCATTTTGATAAACGGATTTGCTCAACACAAACGTTTGCCGCGCTGTTCCTGTACCGAAACGCATACTGAAATACGAAACGGGCTTGTACTCAAAACCGACGGATTCTGTGAGATAACCGGGGGACAAAAACCTGGAAATAAGTGTGGGCGCAACAGTTACATCGCTGGAATAAGTGAAACCTTCATCAAATTGTGATTCAAAACTGAGCGAGCCGTAAAAATCCCAATGCTTGGAAAAGTTGATGGAAACTTTATTGTCCCAAAAAATACGGTCGTTGGTTTTGCGCTCCAGCTGGCCGCGGTTTTTTACTTTTCCGTAAAGCAGAATCAGTTCCGAAGTAAAATCCTTTCCATCTTTATTATACTCGGTTTTATAATCGAAATTAGAACCGATCGCGACAGAACTTATTCCGCCGGAACTCCAGTTGTTGCTAAAAGCGGATTGGTTGAGGTTCAGTCCGAAAAGCACATTGTTGCGCCAATAACTCACTTTATAATCCAAACCCGGAACCAAAATATATTCGGGCCTTAAACTGAGCGGCTGCAACCGGACGGGCAAAATATTGCGGCCGGGTTCTATCCGGAAACTATTTAAAAGATTGGTGTCGATTTTTACAGTATCAAGTCTCAGGCTATCGGTTTTGAGAGAATCAGTTTTGATGGTATCGATTTTTACAGAATCTCGTTTTTGGGCATTGGCACGATGAAAAAGTAGTGCTAAAAGAAGTATCAACAAAAAAGCCGGAAGCTTGTGCATATCGGGCAAAGAAAAGCAAAAATGAATTTTTTCAGAAGTAATTTTTATTTTTTCGCCCAAAAACTAACTGTCGGTTTTAAAAGTATTTTCGCCATGAAAATAATTTTCTGCGTTTTAAATAATCCGGAAAGGCATCGTTGGCATAAGCTTCCCGCTCAAAAACAATATTCATGTACGCTTCATGGTGATTGTTGTAAATCAATCGGTTATACAAATAATTAAGCAGGTAAAAGAAGTAAAACGGGATCACTAACAACTCTAATTGCTGGCGTAGATGAATGATTTCGTGCCGGATCATCACTTCATCAAACCGAGATTTTTTCAGCTTCACCAAAATAAAAGGAAACAATGCCATGCCGTTTGCACGGAGCGAAGGAACAACCAAAACGGGATAACGCCACTTCATTTTTTGGGTTGTAACGGTGGCAAATAATAAGCGGACGGATTGCGCCGAAAACGGTTGTAGCAGGATTTGATATAACTGATAAAATCGTAGTCGTTCAGCATCACCACCATGTTATAATCCGGCCGGTAACGGTACATAAAACTGTTGAGGAGATCACCTTTTAAACCGGTAACGGAACTTACTGCAATGCGGTTAAATCGGGCATCTACAATCTGCGCTTTGTAATCACGATCAATGATTTCGCGGAGTTTGCTGGCGTTTCGGCCGCGGCGGCTCAGCATGTTGTAAATTGCATCGATGCCAATCCCGGCACCGTTGCTGCCCACAGTTAGCAAATCTTTATTAGCCAAAGCACCATAAACCTGGTTGAACTCACGCTTGTTTTCATCCAGCTTTTTTTGTGCACTTAAAGCACTGTCTCTGATCGTAACTTCCCGCAAAATAATACTGGAGCGTTTCAAATAAACCGGAATGGTTTGCAAAGCAAATATCCTAATCGTATCATTGTAATAACCTATTTTTGAGAAGATAAGCAAATCGTTCAGCCTTACAGGCATGGTAAATTCACCTTTCAAATTGTTAAAAGTATTTGCTTTTGTGCGAAGGTTACTAACCAGAACCCGTGCAATCCGTTCTTTCGTTGCCTGATCAAAAACTATTCCCTGAATCGGTTTTTCCTGTGCATACAGCTTTCCAAATAGCAGCAAAAAGCAAAACCCACACAGCAAATATTTTAGCATTATCCACAAAACTACTTTACAAAATTGAAATTTTGCCGCTCCTTAACAATAATTAACTTTTAGTGCGCAATGATCAGTTGCTGGCCAATTTTGATATTGTCTTCGCCCATTGTGTTCAGGGCTTTCAACTCATCCACACTCAAACCAAAACGTTTGGAAACATTATACAGTGTATCGCCCTGCTTTACCTGGTAAGTTTTATTGTTGCTGATAGGAACCAGCGGCAGTTTTACAGGCGATTGCGCGTGCTGCAAAGAATCCTTGCTTTGTTTACCTATGTTTTTATTGATTTGAGTGAGCACTCGGTCTTCCCGCTTGATTTTCTGGTAATCGGTTTCGCTCATGTCAAACTGGTTTAAGTTATATTTTTTGATCAAACCAATAATCAGCTGCGGATATTGCGGATTGGTGGCATAACCGGCAGCTTTTAAACCATAAGCCCAACCTTCGTAATCGTTCTTTTCCAGTTCAAATAAAGCTGCATAACGTTTTCTTTTTAAAAATTCAGAATGATCACGGAAAGAGCTTTCCGGATTATCATAAACCCGAAAACAATCGTTGATTTTATCGTCGTTTTTGAAGTAAGATTTGCCTTTCCAATCCGAAGTACATTTGATACCGAAATGATTATTGGCTACCACGGCCAGTTCGCCGTTGCCATTGCCGGATTCGAGCAAACCCTGCGCTAAAGTAATACTTGCCGGAATGCCGTAGATATTCATTTCCTGCACAGCAATATTGCGGAAACGATCTATATATTGCGAAACATCGCCAAAAGTGGTGTAATTGGCAATAGCATCTTTATTAATTTTTTGTACTGATTTATTGTTGCGTTCTGCCTGATGATTGGTGATTCCGGCTTTCCGGGAACTACAAGAAACCAAAAAAATCAGCGCACAAAAGAATGCCCATTTTTTATACATAAAAGAAGTATTACGAGGGCAAATATAATTTGTTTCGGGAAACAGGAGGGAAGAGAACTTTGAATTAAAATTTTATTGCCCGCTCAGATCCGGTTTTTCGTCAAAGCTGTTTAACTCGAACTTTTTAATAAGCGATAACACTTGAGAAGACCATTTGCTGCTGCTGGCATAACCGCCGCGCTGGATGCCTTTTGCCCAGCCTTTGTAATCAAAAGAATCAAATTTATCGGATAGGTTTCGTTTTGAAATTATCCGGGCAAAATCTTCAAAAGATTCCAAAACAGAATCATATGTTTTGTAAGAATGCCTTCCTTTCATGCCAAACTGGTTGTTTGATTTTCTGGCAAGATGACTGTTTCCGCTGGAAGATTCATGCATGGCGATGGCCAAAGTAATGCTGGCCGGGATCCCGTAATCATGCATAATACTAATGGCAGCATCTTTGTACTTCTCGATGTAAGATTGTGAAGTGTTTTGCGCTTTTGCAAAAAAGCAGGTAAAAGATAGTCCTAAAAATAGTATTAATTTCTTCATAATTGTTTTTTTCGGATGATCATCAGTCCGTCCCGAATCGGAAGGATTAGATTTTCTACCCGTTGGTCAGCAGTTATTTTGTCATTAAATTCCCGGAGCAAAACCATATCTGTTTCCTGAAAACCAGGGTCTGCAATTTTTCCTTTTCGTAAAGTATTATCTACTATAATTAAGCCTCCGGGCCTGATATTGTCGATTATAAACTCGTAATATTTGTGATTATTGCGTTTATCAGCGTCAATAAAAGCAATATCGTATATTTTATGCAATAATAAAGGAAAAATATCAAATGCTTCTCCTATAAATAAATGAATTTTATCTTCGTAACCAGAAGCTAAAAAGTTACTTTTTAACATTTCTTCCAGTTCAGGGTTCACTTCAATCGTATCAATTTTGCCGTTTTCGGCCAGTCCTTCAGCCAAACAAATGGTTGAATAACCGGTAAAAGTCCCGATCTCTAAAATCAAATTAGGTTGAATTAATTTGCTGAAAAAACTTAGTAAACGGCCTTGATAATGGCCGGAAATCATGTGTGGCCGCAACACTTTTAAATGCGTTTCGTGCGCAATTTTCTGCAAAACTGCTGGTTCCGGTTCGCAATGGTTCTCCAAATAAGTTTGCAGTAAAGAGTCCGGCATGTCCATCCAGCAAAGTTATAAATTTCAAGATAGTAGTCAGCCTGTCTGTTTTTTTGGGCAGATACTTCTTTTACCGGCTATTTTTTTCGAGGTAGGATTGTAAAATTATAATGGCAGAAATGGTATCGATGCGGGATTTATCCTGGCGGTCTGTTTTTTTCATCCCGCTTTGTGCAATCACTGCGGATGCCATTTTTGAAGTAAAACGTTCGTCCATCATTTCCACTAGAACCAATGGAAAATGCTTCTTCAAAATCGTTACAAAACCTTTGATCATCGGTGCCGATTGCGAAGGCGTGCCGTCCATTTGCTTGGGTTCGCCTACCACAAATTTTTCTACTGCTTCTTTTACCAGGTATTTTTTGAGGTATTCTACGATGTCTTTTGGGTGGATGGTTTCCAGTCCAGTTGCAATAATTTGCAGCGGGTCGGTTACGGCAATTCCGATGCGTTTGGTGCCGTAATCAAAAGCCATAATTCGGGGCATACTGTTTTTATCGGGTAAAATATATTGTCAACAGCTAAATCGTTTCTATAAAGGCTCTTCGTCTGTTTTAATTTTCTCATCAATTGCTTCTGCTATTACACCATACCAATCAATTTTCTCTGCTACTAAATCCTTTATACTTTCAATTTCGTCAAATGTTAATTGACGCTCTATGTGTTCTTCCGCAACTGTTTGTATGTCTTCTACACATATTGAGTATATAATCTCATCTAAATTTATATTTTCCATATTCTATTTTTTATTAAAGATATTCTCTCGATGCCATTTTATAGAATTTACATGTGGGTAAATTGTTGCACTACTTGGCAGAGACATTTTTAAATTAGGTTGAACAAGCGATTTAATAAAATTATAGTTACCTAACTTGCCGTAGTCATCTTCTAATTTGTTTGCAGTAGGAGAAACAGTAATTGTATAATCATCAAAAAGGCTAAACCAGCCAACATCAAAAGCCCAATGATGCAAATGACAAAGCGATATTCCATTCAAAATATCATCTTTTCCTTTTGAGCTGTGTGGTACAATATGAGCAGCTTCAACTTCCCATATCATTTTATTTGGAGAATAAAGTTTTAATCCACAAACAGCACATTTAAAATCATATGCTTCTATAACTGCCTGACGAAAACCTCGTTTTCTTATTGAAATCTCCTTTGTTATTGTTGAAGTAGTTTTCTTTTCATCAATAGGAAAATAATTTATCGGTCTTGGTGCTTCCGTAAGTTTATTTATTACTTTCTGTACTTCATAAGATTTTACTGGTAAAATATCCTTTTGTTCCTGAGGAATATGCAACAGTTTTAAAGCTTCGTCAAATCCAACTTCGGTAAGCATCCATTCTTTTTTGTTCGTTAAAGTAACTGTTTGAGAAGGACGGCAAACTATTTTTTCTTTTGCTAAATTATCAGCAGCACGAAAAAGTAAACGATGCCAAAGCGATGATTTCTTAACTCTATTTTCTTTCCTATAAATTGTTTCTAAGTAGGCATTTCGTTGTTCTTCAGTAAGAGTAAAATCATTAGCAATTTCATTAACAATTTCTTCGCCCGCTCCAAATTCTTTGATTACTCCGTTATGCTTGAATAGTGATATTAGTAATGCTTGTTCCACTTCCTTTCGTGAAGGCATTTTCAAATCTTCAAGCATTTTTCCTTCATAACTCATGTTCAAAATACTTTTTTATGTTTTCAAATATACTTATCAGGTATCATTAGTTTTTTGATACTAAGCTTTTCATTACTAATTCTTAATTTGCAACGATGCGATTTAAGGAAATAGTAGGGCAGGAAACCATTAAACAACGGCTAATTGCTACGGTAAAAGAAAACCGGGTAAGCCACGCACAATTATTTTTAGGGCCGGAAGGCTCGGGCAGTTTGGCTTTGGCGGTTGCTTATGCACAATATATTTCCTGCGAAAACAAACAGGAAAATGATTCCTGCGGCGAATGTAATTCCTGCCGCAAATACCAAAAACTGGTGCATCCAGATCTGCACTTTTCGTATCCGTTTTTTGCGAAGCATAAAGACGATACCGCTTTAACTTTTATTGATTCTTGGCGAAAAGCTTTTCTTAAAAACCCGTACCTCAACCTGGACGAATGGCGCAGTTACCTGGATGCGGCCAATAAACAGGCAAACATCAATATTGCCGAATGCCATCAGATTATTCGGAAATTAAGTTTCAAACCCTTTGAATCAGAATACAAAATTTTGATTATGTGGCTGCCAGAATATCTGGACAAGGAAGGCAATACACTTTTAAAAATTATCGAAGAGCCGGCGCAAAAAACCCTTTTTCTGCTGGTTGCCGAATCTCAGGACGATATTTTAAACACGATTCTTTCCAGAACGCAACTCGTTAAAATTCCGGCGTTAAAAGATGCAGATGTGCAGCAATATCTGGAGCAGCATCATCAAACAGAACATTTGGCGGCACAAATTGCCTACCTCAGCAATGGAAACCTAACTGCTGCACTGCACATGATCGCCCGAAATGACAGTGGTTACCACGAACTTTTTGCACGCTGGCTTCGGCTTTGTTTTGCTAATGATGGCTTGAAACTGATTGATTTTACGGAACAATTAGCAAAATTAGGCCGCGAAAACCAGAAGAACTTTTTACAATACGGCATGTGTTTTATCCGCGAATGTGGGATGCTGATTTCCGGTGCCGGAAGCTTGGTTCATCTCCCCGAAAAAGAACTGGTGGTTGCGCAAAATATGGCTGCCAAAGTTTTAACGATGGCGATGGTGGAAGTGATTGCAGATGAACTGGACAAAGCGCACTATCATGTGGAGCGAAATGCCAATCCGAGAATCTTATTTTTAGATGTATCTTTGCAATTAGTCAAAATTTTAAAATTTAAAACGTTCCCGCAAGGGACTCAACATATATTATATTAATCATGGGATGTGGAAGTTGTTCAACAGGCGGATGTGCGCCTGCTGGCTGCAAAAGTAATGGCGCTTGCCTTACCAACGGTTGCAGCAAATTAGATGTTTACGATTGGCTTTCCAACATGGATATGCCTTCCAGCTATAAACCTTTTCAAATTGTAGAAGTAAAATTTAAAGGCTCACGCAAAGATTTTTACCTCAATGCAGATAATCATTATTTAGAAAACGGCGAGTTGGTAGTTACCGAAACCACAACCGGCGGTTTTGATGTCGGCCACGTTTCCATCACCGGCGAATTGGTGCGGATGCAGCTGGTAAAAAAGCATGTAAAAGAAGCAGATGTAACCAAAAAAATCTTTCGGAAAGCTACGCCATCAGATGTAGATAAATGGAAAGCGGCAAAAGAGCAGGAGTGGGAAACGATGCACCGCGCCCGCACTTTGGCCTTAGATCTGAACCTTTCGATGAAGATCAGCGATGTAGATTATCAAGGCGATAAAACCAAGGCTACTTTTTATTATACGGCAGAAGGAAGGGTTGATTTCCGCGAACTGATCAAAAAAATGGCTGAAGCTTTCCGTATTCGGATTGAGATGCGCCAGATTGGTATGCGGCAGGAAGCCAGTCGTTTAGGCGGAATTGGTTCTTGCGGACGTGAACTTTGCTGTTCTACCTGGCTTACGGATTTTAAAACAGTTTCTACTTCGGCAGCCCGTTATCAAAATCTTTCGCTTAATACCTTAAAACTTGCCGGACAATGCGGCAAATTAAAATGCTGTTTGAATTATGAATTAGACAGTTATATGGATGCTTTAAAAGATATTCCGGATGATGTGCATATTTTGCGTACCGAAAAAGGCGACGCACGTTTGCAAAAAACGGATATTTTTAAAAAGCTGATGTGGTTTAGTTATCCGAAGGAAGAAAACTGGGTCCCGGTGCCGATCAAACACGTACGGGAAATTCAGGTCATCAATAAAAGTGGCGAACTGGTTCCGGATTTGGGCGAAAGCAAAGCGATAGATATCAATGCCGTGAAAGCATTTGATTATGAGAATGTTGTCGGTCAGGATAGTTTAACGCGTTTGGATGATCGTTCTGCCAACCGCAACAAAAAGAACAACAACCGCAATAAACAAAAACCAGTTACCGAAAACGGACATAAACCGATTGCACAGGTTACAAAAGTGGTTACGCAAATTGTGCAGGTAAAAACAGTACAGCCAAATAATCAGGAAAATCCGGCAGAAGAAACTGCGCGGGAAATAAACCCAAACCGCCGCAATCATCGCCGTAACCGCCCAAACCGCAACCCGAACAATCCTAATCTACCCAACAATTTAAAAGCAGAATGATCAGGGTAAAACTGTTTTTATATACTGTTTTTATCGGTCTTTTTTTCATGCTCTCGGCTTGCAACGAGCCGGGAACTTTGCTGGATCAAAGTACAGAAATCGGTAATCATGCTTGGTTTTACAGCAACAAAATAAAAACGGAAGTCAAAATTACGGATACTTCCGTTCCGTACAATTTGTATTTTAACTTGCGTCATTCTGCGGATTACAGATACTCCAATATCTTCATTTTGGTTCACGAAACCAGTCCGGCCCATCAAACCAAAACCATTCGGTACGAATTTAAATTAGCCAATCCCGATGGTGAATGGTTGGGTAATGGTTCCGGTAATTTGTACAATTATCGCTTGGCTTTAAAAACGAATTACCGCTTTCCTGTTCAAGGAACTTATTCGTTTATAATTGAACAGAACATGCGTGATAATCCTTTAAGAGAGGTTTCGGATGTGGGGTTAAGGGTGGAAAGGGCGAAGTAAATTTTAAAGTTATATTTATGAACGAGGGTAAAAAATAGATTTTTTTACCCTCGTTTCTTTTTGGAAGGTAACAATTGCCCTCGTTATTTTCCATTTTATTTCATTTATTTAGATAAAGATTTTCTTTAAGATGGATTTGAGATTAGAAGTTGAGTTTAGCAAAACTGAGTTGACAGCGCATATTGATTCTCTCAAAAATCAAATCGATCAGTTACGTCCTTTTCGGCAGGAAATTGAAGATAAAGTGATGCAGAAATTGCGCTTGGAATGGAATTACCATTCGAACGCGATAGAAGGAAACCGTTTAAACTATGGCGAAACGGTTGCTTTTTTAATGACCGGAATTACGGCAAAAGGCAAATCTTTAAAAGATCATTTAGATATTCGCGGACATAATGAAGCAATTCTTTTTCTGCTTTCGATTGTAAAAGACGAACGTGATTTTACCGAAACTGATATTCGTGCTTTGCATGAAATGATTTTGGTAGAACCTTATGATTCTCCCGCCAAAACTGCAGATGGAACACCTACCAAAAAGCGGATTACTTTAGGTGAATATAAAACAGCTCCAAACCATGTAAAAACAGTTACCGGCGAAATCTATTATTATGCTTCGCCGGAAGAAACGCCTGCTGAAATGCAGGAATTGATGGATTGGTACAAAGAAGCAAGCGCGAATAAAGAAATCCATCCTTTAGTTTTAGCTACTCTTTTTCATTATAAATTTGTTGCGATTCATCCTTTTGATGACGGCAATGGCCGTTTGTCGCGAATTTTAATGAACCTGATTTTGATGAGAAACGGTTTTCCACCGGTTGTGATTAAAATGGAAGACCGGCAGAATTATTATTCGCTTTTGAGTCAAGCCGATACTGGAAATTACTTTCCTTTTATTGAATTTATTAGTGATTATTTGACCACTTCTTTAAACTTATATCTTAAAGCAATTAAAGGCGGCGATATTGATGAACCGGAAGATATTGATAAAGAAATTGCGCTGTTTAAGTTGGAAATTCAAAGTAAGATAGAAGAAAGACCTCGTAGTTCTGATCAAATTATTGAAAAAATTATTATTGATATTTTAGATCCTCTTTTTCAAAAAATCGTTCAAAAAGTATATCAATTCAAAGATTTATTCAATTCATCTTTTTTTAATTTTTTTCTTTATAAGGGCCATTCACTTACGGGATATTCCGAAGATTTTACATGGAATACAATTTTTACTCAACTTAAAAACATAGAAGAAAATTATAGAAGTTTAGATTTTAATATATACTTATTAAATTATATTAATTACATAAACACGTTTGATATAGAGATAACTTTAAAAGTAGCTTTTGAAGAATATGATTATATTATTTATGATAGTAATTCAAATATTATTTTAAAAAAATTTTATAATGAATCTATAAGTAAAGAAGAAATTCTGGTAATTATTAAACTAATAATTAGTATTATCAAAAATAATATTCAGAAAAACCTCTAATCTATCGTTTACTAAAATTACTTTTGATAAAATTTTTAGTAAATGAATACTATTCTTCTCGTTGCCGTTCTCGTCATTTTACTGGTTACTGTTTTTATCCTGCTAAAAAAAGCATTGCCTACAACGAGTTTTTCTGCGGAGGATTTTAAGCGTTTGCAGGAGGAGAATGTACAGCTAAAAATAAATTTGGGCAAAGCCGAAGAACGTGCTACAAACCTGCATCAGGAGAAAGAAAATATCAGTTTGATGCTGCGGGAGGAACAAGACCGCTTGATTGCCGACCTGGCCGAAGAACGCGAAAGCCACAACGAAACCAAACAGCATTTAGAACGCTCGAATGCTTTTTTTACCGCACAAAAAGAGCAATTGGAAAATCAGAAAATAGAAGTGGAGCAAACACGCCAGCATTTTCAGCGGGAGTTTGAAAACGTGGCCAATAAAATCCTTGACGAAAAAACACAGAAATTTACAGAATCCAACCGCAGCAATATGGATTTGCTGCTGCATCCGCTGAAAGAAAACATCAAAGCTTTTGAGGCAAAAGTAGATAAGGTTTACAAAGATGAATCCAACGAACGCTTTACATTAAAAGGTACAATTGATGAGCTGATCAAACAAACAAAAATTATCCAGGACGATGCCACCAACCTCACCAAAGCTTTAAAAGGCGATACCAAAATGCAGGGGAATTGGGGCGAAGTAATTTTGGACCGCGTACTGGAAGCTTCGGGTTTGGTAGAAGGCGAAAGTTATACCAAACAAGGCAAAAACATGAATTTGACGGACGATTTGGGCAACCGTTTTCAGCCGGATGTGATCGTTCATCTGCCAGAAAATAAACACTTGATTATTGATTCTAAAGTATCTTTAATTGCTTACGAAAGGTTGGTAAATGCCATAAACGAAGAAGAAAAAGAAAACCATTTACGGCAGCATGTGCTTTCGGTCAAAAACCATATTTCCGGCTTGAGTGCCAAAAGTTATCAGAACCTTGTTGGCTTAACTTCGCCTGAGTTTGTGCTGCTTTTTGTGCCGATTGAATCTTCGTTTGCCATCGCCATTCAGCATGATTTGGAACTGTTTGAATTTGCCTGGAAAAAGCGCGTGGTGTTGGTTACGCCTTCTACTTTGCTGGCCACTTTAAAAACCATTGCTTCCGTTTGGAAACAGGAACAGCAAACCCGCAACGCTTTGGATATTGCCACCAAAGCTGGCTTACTTTACGATAAGTTTGTTGGTTTTACTGAAGATATGAAGAAGATTGAACAACATATCGACGGCAGTAAAAAAGCTTACAACGATGCTTTTAACAAATTGACCACCGGCAGCGGAAACCTGACCGGCAGGGCAGAAACACTACGAAAATTAGGTGCTAAAAATAGTAAACAGTTGGATCAAAAATTATTGATTGATGAAGAATAAGGGAATGCTTCTTTTATCGGCTATTTTTACTTATTCCTGATAGCAGTAATCTTCACTTGTGTAATACCATTTCCTCCTGCTAACATACCACAATGATATTTGCTAGCTAATAAATTATAATTAATAACTACAGGCAAGTTATTTTTCTTGTATGTATCGGGTAAGTTTACAGGACTGTAAGCATTTGTGCTATCGATTTTTATCAGCCAGCCACAACCATCTAATGATAATTCTCCTGTGTAAATTATAGTTGCACTAAGTTCTTTAACAGCATTATTATCTTTTTTACAACTGTATAGTACAACAAAAAGTAACAAAATGATGGTTAATTGCTTTTTCATTTTCATCAGGTTTGGTTTTATAAAGTACTACGCTACCAATTCACCAAACGCTACAAAACCTACTTATTAAAAGCATTCCAGCCCTGCGCTTTCAATTCATAAACATTTCCTGATTTAGAAACCAAATTGCATCCCGCAGCAGCTTCTGTAATATGTCCGATGATCGTAATGTCAGCATTGTGCTTAATCTTCTCAAAATCGCTTTGTTTGATGGTGAAAAGCAGTTCGTAATCTTCGCCACCACTTAAAGCACAAACGGTTGGGTCGAGGCCAAATTCGCGGGCTGTTTCATAAGTCATCGGGTCAATCGGGATTTTATCTTCGTAAAGCGTACAACCTTTCTGGCTTTGCGTGCAGATATGCAAAATTTCGGAAGCCAAACCATCGGAAACATCAATCATAGCAGTTGGCTTGATTTTCAATTCCTTTAAAATAGAAATGATATCGCCGCGCGCTTCCGGTTTCAACTGGCGTTCTACAATGTAATCTTTGCCTTCCAAATCCGGCTGAATGTTTGGGTTAGATAAATAAACTTGCTTTTCGCGTTCCAGCAATTGCAAACCTACATAAGCACCGCCCAAATCGCCGGAAACACAGATCAAATCGCCTTCTCCGGCTGTGTTTCGGTAAACCACATCTGCTTCATCTGCATAACCAATACTTGTTACGCTGATGACCAGGCCTTGTTTAGAAGAAGAAGTATCGCCGCCAATTAAATCTACTTTGTACTGTTCGCAGGCCAGCAAAACGCCCTGATACAATTCTTCTACAGCTTCCAACGGAAATTTACTCGAAATTCCCAGCGAAAAAGTAATCTGACTGGCTGTGCCATTCATCGCATAAATATCACTTAGATTTACCTGTACTGCTTTATAACCCAAATGTTTAAGTGGAACATAAGCCAGATCAAAATGTACGCCTTCCAACAATAAATCTGTAGAAATCAAGGTTTTTTTTCCGGCGAAATCCATTACGGCTGCATCATCGCCGATGCCTTTTACAGAGGTGTTATCCAGCAGTTTTATATTTTTGGTAAGATGACTGATCAGGCCAAATTCACCTAAAGTTGCAATCTCTGTTTTTTCTTTATTGTCGAACATGGACTTGGATTTATTGGATTGTGTTGATTTTTGGATGATTGCAAAATGGTTAGTTTGATGCTTCTTTTATCGGTAAGATTTAGATTTGTTGGATTTTTTTGATTTTTAGACGATTGCTAAATGGTTAGTTTGATGCTTCTTTTATCAGGTAAAAATTCTGATAATCAAAAAAATCCTATAAATCCAAATTAAAGTCCTAACCGTGCCGATATTTCCAGCATTCTTTCAATCGGTTTTACTGCTTTTGCAATAATATCCGCAGGAACAAAAATCTCCGGCTGCTCATTTTTCATACACAAATAAAGCTTTTCCAAAGTGTTGCGTTTCATGTGCGGGCAATCGTTACAAGCACAACTGTTATTTGGTGGTGCCGGAATAAAAATTTTTGCCGGATTATCACGCTGCATTTGGTGTAAAATCCCGGATTCTGTAGCTACAATAAACTCATTTGCCAAATTTTTGGTTGAATAATTCAATAATCCTGTTGTCGATCCGATGTAATCTGCCATTTCCAAAATGCTGTCTTCACATTCCGGGTGCGCAATAAATTTAGCTGCCGGATAACGCTCTTTTAACCGGGTGATTTTCTCTCTCGAAAATATCTCGTGCACCATGCAGGCCCCGTTCCATAAAACCAAATCACGGCCTGTTTTTTTTGCAACATATTTGCCCAGATTTCGATCCGGCCCAAAAATAATTCCCTGTTCCGGCGGCAAACTTTCTACAATTTGTATCGCGTTGCTAGATGTACAAACAATATCGCTCAAAGCTTTTAATTCAGCTGTACAATTGACATAAGTAATCACCAAATGATCCGGATATTGCTCTTTAAATTTCTTGAACAAATGCGGCGGGCAACTATCTGCCAACGAACAACCTGCTTTGCTATCCGGCAGCAAAACTTTTTTCTGTGGAGACAAAATTTTAGCGGTTTCAGCCATAAAATGTACGCCCGCAAAAACGATTACGTCGGCATCAGTTTTCGATGCCTGCTGCGAAAGTCCCAAACTGTCTCCGATGTAATCTGCAACATCCTGAATGTCAGCTTCTTGATAGTAATGCGCCAGAATGATTGCATTTTTTTCCTTTTTTAATTTTTCGATTTCGGCAAACAGATCAAGCGACGGATCAATGTATTCGTCTGCAAAACCTTTCACGCTTATTTCTTCAAAAGTATCCATTTTTAACATTTCAATAAAAACAACTTATTTTTTAAAAAATAAAACTATGACTTGTTAGTGTGTTAGTTTGGTTCAAAATTCACCCCAAAAATATTTGCAAAAGTAGTTGAAGGATTGTTATCCACATCTTCTAAACAAAATGTTTACTTTATCATGCTGATACTGTGCTGTTTTTATCAACTTAAATTCTTTCTGAAAAATTTAATGTGAATTCTTTGGATTATCCACGATGTTAGTATCAACCCTAAAAACTGTGGATAATCCAGTAGAAATAATTTACACTAATGCAGTTATCAACACCAATCCTCACAAATAAAAAATTGCTACATTTTTATCACCGCTAAATTAACATCTTTACAACGGTTATAAACAATGTGTTGATTACGTTGGTTTCAGGCAAAAAATAGTATGAGTAGAAATGTTGATTACTTAGTTATCGGATCCGGGATTGCAGGATTAAGTTTTGCACTGAAAGCTGCACAATACGGTCAGGTTCTGATTGTTACAAAATCAAATGAAGACGAATCAAACACCAAATATGCCCAGGGCGGCGTGGCTGTAGTTGTGGATAAAGAGGAAGATTCGTTTGAAAAACACATTGAGGATACGCTGATTGCGGGCGATGGTTTGTGTGATGAAGAAGTAGTGAAAATTGTGGTGGAAGAAGGGCCGCCGAGAATTAAGGAAATTATTGATTATGGAACCAACTTTGACAAAACCAACTTAGGCATTTTTGACCTGGCAAAAGAAGGCGGACATTCCGAAAGCCGGGTTTTGCATTATAAAGATATTACCGGTTTTGAGATTGAGCGGGTTTTGCTGGAGCAGATTCATCAGCATAAAAACATCCAAATTCTAACCCATTATTTTGCCGTTGATTTGATTACGCAGCACCATTTAGGCAAATTTGTAGATCGTTCGAGCACTGATATTACCTGTTTTGGTATTTACGCTTTGAACAATCTTACCAAAAAAGTCGAAAAATTTTTGTCGAAAGTAACGGTAATGGCTTCGGGCGGTGCCGGCCATATTTATTCTATCACCACTAACCCGACCATTGCAACAGGCGATGGCGTGGCGATGGTTTACCGTGCAAAAGGCAAGGTGCGCGATATGGAATTTATCCAGTTTCATCCAACGGCTTTATATAATCCTGGCGATTATCCTTCGTTCCTGATTTCTGAAGCGGTTCGTGGCTTCGGCGGAATTTTGAAACGGCGCAACGGAGAGGAGTTTATGCAGGAATACGATCCGCGAAAATCTCTGGCACCAAGAGATATTGTAGCGCGTGCCATTGATGCAGAAATGAAAAAATCAGGCGATGATTATGTTTATCTCGATATCCGGCATCGAAGCAAAGAAGATTTATTAACGCATTTTCCAAATATTTATGCCAGGTGTTTGTCCATCGGGATTGATATGACAAAGGATATGATTCCGGTTTCGCCGGCCAGCCATTATATGTGCGGCGGAATTATGGTTGATACAGATGGGCAATCTTCTATACAAAATTTGTATGCCTGCGGCGAATGTTCTTCCACTGGTTTGCATGGTGCTAATCGCCTGGCTTCTAACTCTTTGTTGGAAGCATTGGTTTTTGCGCATCGGATTTTTGAAGATGCCATACCAAAAGCCGATGCTTCTTTTATGCCACTAAATATCCCGGATTGGAATGAATTTGGCGTTGTCCAGCTGAATGAAGATATTCTGGTAACGCATAATATCCGCGAAATGCAGAAGATTATGAGTGATTATGTGGGCATTGTTCGATCAGATTTCCGGTCGGAGCGTGCCTTGCGCCGTTTGCGTTTGCTATATGAAGAGACGGAAGATTTCTACAAAAAAACAAAATTATCTGTTCAGCTTTGTGAATTGCGAAATCTGATTCAGGTTGCATATCTGGTTGTAAAATCGGCCATGATTCGCAAAGAAAGCCGTGGTTTACATTACACAACGGATTATCCAAACCATGCAGCAGAATTGTACAATACGATTTTATAAAAAATAGCCGATAAAAGAAGCATCATAAAAAGAGCGGAAAACGGGGTTCGAACTCGCGACCTTCAGTTTGGGAAACTGATGCTCTACCAGCTGAGCTATTTCCGCAGGAAAAAATTAGGAAGCTGTTTAAGTAAATGCTTCTTTTAGCACTATAAAAATAGTGTTTGAATCTGTTTCTACAAAGATTATAAAAAACTTTACTGTTTTTGATGCGATAAAAGAAGCATCAAGATAAATCAAACAACGCTTCTACTTTAAAAAATATTTTTAGAAATGCCATTGATCCTTCCTGTAAAAGAAAAATTTCCAATTATTGGCAACAGTTGTTTTATTGCTGAAAATGCTACAATTGTGGGTGATGTTACTATTGGAAACCAATGTTCAGTTTGGTTTAATGCTGTTGTTCGGGGCGATGTAAATTCAATTACAATTGGCGATCATACCAATATTCAGGACGGTGCGATTATTCATTGTACTTATCAAAAAGCAGCAACCGTTGTCGGCCATCATGTTTCTATCGGTCATAATGCCATCATTCATGGCTGTACTTTGCACAATTATATTTTGGTAGGGATGGGCGCAATTGTGATGGATAATGCTGTGATAGAAGACTTTTGCCTGATTGCAGCCGGTTCTGTAGTGCTGGAAAACACTCGTTGCGAATCAGGTTTTATTTATGCCGGAATACCCGCTAAAAAACTAAAAGCTATTTCTGAAGTACAAATGCAGCAACTGAAACAGCTTCCGTTAAATTACAACTTGTATTCGAGCTGGTTTACGGGCTTGTAGATAGCTTTGGTACATCAATTTGCTCAACCTGATCAAAATTAGCCCTAAGCGTAAACTCTTTTTTATCGACCCAGATCGGCTCAGGCAAAGTTCGTTTTTTCAAATCTCCGGTATTCCATTTTCCGTTTCGGTTGAGGTCATAAATCACCCGCACATTATATTTTCCTGTAGAAAAAGTATTAAAAATTATTGGTTGGCTTCTGTTGATTCTCCTGCTTTCAATCAATTTTTTTTCTGAATTCAACAACTCAAAAATGTAAGCTTTTGTAGTGTCGGGCAGCACAACATTGTAAGTCATCGTACCATAATTTTCTTCTTTATTCAGCTGAAAAGAGACAGTTGTTTTTTTATTTTTATTTCCGAAAATGTCGATAAACGTTCCTTCATTCAGCAAAACATCATAATGCTTACCATCTTTCCAAGAGTATTTTAAAGAATAATTTTTAAACGAAGAAGGATCTTTTTCCAAACTAAAACCATATTTCGGAACAGAATCTTCATTCAAAACAATCTGGGCTTCATTGGTAGATTCTATCGGGAAGTTAGAAGTCAGCCGCAAGGCTGTTTTAGGCTTCAGCAAGCCAGCAGCGTTGTTGGTTATACTTAAAATCCGTTTGTAAGTATCGCGTTTTCCTCTTCGCAAAGTTATTGTATCCAAAGCTTTTCCGTTGGATAAAAATGCTACTTTTACCGAGTCAAAATTTGTTTCCCGCAGATAAACGCGTACAGAATCAGCCGCTTTATTAAACTCTACAATTTTTTGTTTATCTAAAACCTCATTCTTCAAAATCCGGATTTCGGGCTGATCAATACTTTTATTAAAAGAGAAAAACAACTTTCCATCAGGATCAATTTTTCGTTCTACTACCCGAAATTTTTGCGGAACCTGCCGAAATAGTTCCAGCTGAATTCCTGTTATGTCTTTTTTAAGATGAATATTTTGAGGCAAAATTCCGATTAGTTCATTATCATTATCAAATATCCTGTTCGGATTTGCTTCTTTTAAAGCATAAATTTTATAAGTATTTGCATGTAAATTGCTAATCTTAAAATTTCCGGCCGTATCGGTAATGCTATAATAAGAAGGTTTTTTTTTGCCAAACAAAAGTGAGTCTTGTTTTTCTGTAAAAATAAAAACGGTGACTTCTTTTTCCGGTTCTTGCGTTTCAGAATTAACCACTTTGCCAGAAATATTAAGCGAATCAATTTCATTGCCGGTTGTAAAAACGTAAGTGAAATTTTTGATAATATTGTTTTCGTTTACATCACCAATCGCTTTACCGAAACTAAAAACGTATGTTGTATTTTTTTTAAGTGAATCTTTTAAATTTATAACCAAGCTTTTTTGTTTAATTCGATATTCCGGTTGCTTCTCCTGTGTAGGGGAGATTGTAATTTCCTGATATTGATTGTTCAATTTAAAGTATTCGTCAAAATTCAACACAATTTCTTTTGCGTTGAAATTTTTGGTTTTATTTGCTGGTGATGCCGTCAATAATTTAGGCGGCGTTTTGTCTCTCGGGCCACCTTGTGGTTTTTGAATACTTGCACAGCCAAAAGCTAAAATTATAGGGATAAAAACAGCAATAAGCTGAAAGTTTGAAAGAGTAGTCTTTTTAAAAGCCATTTAAATGCGCTATAAGCAAATATTTTTTTTGAATGAGGATTATCATGAAAAAAAATAAATCTCCTTTTATAGAAGATTTATTTTTTGGGTAAAATTGATAGGAAATAACTGAATTTTGTCATCTGCTGATATGAACCATCAAAACAGAAACATCTGAAGGCGATACACCAGAAATCCTGGAAGCTTGGCCAAGCGTTTGGGGTTTAATTTTAATCAGTTTTTCCCTGGCTTCTTTTGATATAGAAATTATTTCATTGTAATTAAAAGTTGGATTGATTTCTTTGTCTTCCATCTTTTTCATTTTATTTACAATTTCCAATTCTTTTTCAAAATAAGATTCATACTTAATTTTTATTTCCGCTTGCTCTACTGTTTCCTTGTCGTAAGTTTTTAAAAAATCTTTTAAAACTAAACTTGCTTCTTTTAGCATATTAAAATTCATTTGTGGCCGGCCGATAATTGCGGACATTTTTACATTTTGGTTAATGCTGCTTGTGCCGGCAACTTCCAATAAAGCATTCACTTCTTCAGGTTTGATAGAATTTGTTTTAACAAAATTAACTATTGCATCTGTATCCTTGATTTTTTTGTTAACTAATTGCATTCTTTCATCATTTATCAAACCTAATTGATGGCCGATAGGAGTGAGGCGGATATCGGCGTTATCCTGGCGAAGCAATAAACGATGTTCAGCACGGGACGTAAACATACGATAAGGTTCTTCTGTTCCTTTCGTTACCAAATCATCTATCAAAACACCAATATATGATTCTGACCGTTTCATGATCAATGCTTCTTTTGCCACTACATTTTGATGTGCGTTGATACCGGCGATAAAACCTTGACATGCCGCTTCTTCATAACCAGTTGTTCCATTAATCTGCCCGGCAAAAAATAAATTACTAATTATTTTAGTTTCAAGCGTTAATTTTAGCTGAGTTGGCGGAAAATAATCATACTCAATTGCATATCCCGGACGAAACATTTTTACGTTTTCAAAACCCGAAATTTGTTTCAAAGCTTTGTATTGAATATCCTCCGGTAGAGAAGTGGAAAATCCGTTTACATAAATTTCAACGGTATTCCAACCTTCTGGTTCCACAAAAATTTGGTGCCTGTCGCGTTCCGCAAAACGGTTTATTTTATCTTCTATAGAAGGACAGTATCGCGGGCCTAAACCCTTAATCCTACCAGAAAACATGGGAGACTTTTCAAACCCTTCTTTTAGTGTCTCGTGCACTTGATTGTTGGTATAGGTAATCCAGCAACATCGTTTCTCTTCGGGTTTCTTTATATTGGTGTACGAAAACTCTCCGCGTTCTTCATCGCCCCATTGCTGCTCCATTTTGTTATAATCCAAACTTCTTCCATCCACACGTGGTGGTGTGCCGGTTTTCATCCTACCTGAGTCAAAGCCCAGTTGTACCAATTGTTCTGTAATGCCGTAAGCTGCTTTTTCTGCTGTACGTCCTCCACCAAACTTCTTTTCTCCAATATGTATCAAACCGTTTAAAAAAGTTCCGTTTGTTAAAACAACTGATTCTGCTTCTATTTTAATGCCTAAAGAGGTTATTACTCCACATACTTTTTCGTCTTTAACAATTAGTTCATTTACAGTATCCTGCCAGAAATCAACATGTGGAATACTTTCCAGCATTAATCGCCATTCTTCAGCAAAACGCATTCTGTCAACTTGTGCACGTGGGCTCCACATCGCTGGTCCTTTTGAGCGGTTCAACATCCGGAACTGGATAGTAGTTTTATCAGTAACAATCCCTGATCCACCACCCATCGCATCGATTTCGCGTACGATTTGTCCTTTTGCCACACCGCCCATAGCTGGGTTACAACTCATTTGTGCAATAGTTGCCATATTCATTGTGATCAATAAAACAGAAGAACCTAAATTGCCTGCTGCTGCTGCCGCTTCGCATCCTGCATGACCGCCACCAACAACTATTACATCATATTTTTTAAACATTTTGTTTAATTGGTTTCACGTGAAACATTTTTATGAGATTAACCTTCCTTCAAATCTGTTAATAAAAGCCACTTATCTAAATGTAAATTAAGTTCTTTTTGCTGAAGCTGAATTGTGTTTGAAGTAGTAATTAATTCTTCTGAATTAGTAGAAGAGTTATTTAAAACTTTATTTAATTCAACAATTGATTTTTCCAAAACAGCAATTGTTGATTCAACATCTTGCAATTCCTTTTCCTGCTTAAAATGTGAATTAGCATTTTTTGTATTGGAAACAATAACTTTTTCAGGTTTTATATTGTTCTTGACAGCTTGCTTATTTGCTGTTTCTTCCAAACGAAAATCTGTATAGTTACCGTTATAAATTTGAAGATGGCCGTTTTGTGTAAAAATAAACAACTGCTCAGTAAGTTTATCAATTAAATACCGATCATGAGAAACAAGCACAATCACACCAGAAAAATTGATTAAAAAATCTTCCAAGACGTTTAATGTGTCTGTATCCAAATCATTAGTTGGCTCATCCAAAATTAAAAAATTCGGATTTTTAATCAGAATCATCAGTAATTGTAAACGTTTTTTTTCACCACCACTTAAATTACTGATATAACTATGTTGCTTTTTTGGTGGAAATAAAAACTGCGTTAACAGCTGAGAAGCAGAAAGTAATTTACCATCAGCCATCGTAATATATTCAGCCACGTTTTTGATGGTGTCAATTACTCTTTCTGCATCATTAAACTTCAACCCGGATTGGCGATAATAGCCAATAGAAGTAGTTTCGCCAACAATGATTGTACCGCTATCAGGCTGAATTTCTCCGGTTAACAAGTTCAACAACGTAGATTTTCCGCTGCCATTTTTCCCAGCCAAGCCAATACGGTCTCCTTTTTTAAAGGTGTAGTTAAAATTATTGATGACTACACGATCATTAAAAGATTTGCTTAAGTGATCTATTTCTAAAATTTTATTTCCCTGCCTTGCAGATTTAATGCTCAACTCTAATTGTTCCTTCGGGCCGTTATTCTGTGTTTTGCTTTGAAGGTCATAAAAAGCATCAATCCGGGACTTTGATTTTGTACTTCGCGCTTGCGGCATTCGTCGCATCCATTCCAATTCTTTTTTTAGCAAGTTGGAGTTTTTTTGATAACGAGCCTGATCTGCTGATTCGCGTTCTGCCCTTTTTTCAAGATAGTAACTGTAGTTTCCATTATAAGGAAATATTTTTTGCTGATCAATTTCTAAAATTTCATTACATACGTTATCCAAAAAATACCTGTCGTGCGTTACCAAAAGGATAGTCTTGTTTCCGGTTGTTAAAAAGCTTTCCAACCATTCAATCGTTTCGATATCCAAATGATTGGTTGGCTCATCCAGCACAAATAATTCCGGGTCGCTGATTAATAATTCTGCTAAAGCCAAACGCTTCTTTTGTCCGCCAGAAAGTGTTTTTATTTGCTGATCTAAATGATGAACGTCCAAACGGTCTAAAATATTTTTGATTTTATATTCATATTCCCAAGCTTCAAGTTCCGTAATCTTATTGGTTACGATTTCAATCTGTTCGTAATTTTCAGGATCGTTCTCCAACAAAGATTCATACTCTTTTATAAGTTGCTGTTGCTCATTGTCAGATTTAAAAATAAAATCATTGATAGTTTCTTCAGGATTGAACAATGGATCTTGTTCCAGATAACCCAGTGAAAGGAATTTACTTTTGACAACTTTACCTTCTGTTGGCTTCAGTTTTTCGGCTAAAAGTTTTAATAAGGTAGATTTTCCGGCTCCGTTGGCACCAACTAATGCAATTCTTCTTCCAGAATTTATACCGAAAGTTTGGTTCTGGAATAGCCAGTTATCATGAAAGGAGTGGCCAAGGTTTTCGGCCGAAATTAATGTACTCACGCTAATTGTTTTATTTGATCTGATGAATAAGTAAAAATGCCGGAAATGTTTTTTAAAGATTGATTAACCATTGCTTTGGCAACCGTTTCTGCATTTATGCTTCTGTATTTATTTAAATTACCTATTAATAATGGATCAATCCATTTAGCTAAACTCGTTAAAATGGGTTCGGCTGTCCGCTTTTCTTGCCTGTTTCCAGTTAAAAATGAAGGCTGGTAAATATGGATACTATCCAACTTAACTTCTTTAACATGTTCTTCGGTTTCGCCTTTTAATTTGGTATAAAAAAACAATGAATCTTTATCGGCACCAAGAGAAGAAACCAGATGAAATTGTTGTATACTGTTTTTAGCACCTATTTCTGCTAACTCAACTGGATAATTATGGTCTATTTTCCGGTATTCTTTTAAATCCGGCGTTTTACTACGTGTGGTTCCAAGGCAACAAAATAAAGCATGTCCATTTATTTCGTTTTGATAGTCTTTTAAACGATCAAAATCTACTACTGATTGCTTAAGCTTTTCATGCTGAACAGGCAGTTGATTTCTAACTAAAATCAATACTTCAAAAAAATCAGGATGAGGAAGCAATTGTTCCAATAATAAACTACCGACCAAGCCACTTGCACCTGCAATAATTACTTTATACTGCATAAAATTTGACAGAGTACAAAGGTACATATTAAGAATATGGAAAGATAACTGACTGAGATAATTACAACTGTTAAAATAAATTTTTACATTCATCAACTTTTACAATAAAAAAATCGTTAAAGGAAATATTCTAAACACATCTAATCAATAATTAATTTTTATGGCTGAACAAGCATTACCTGCTTGGAAAAGAACACTGGAAGAGGCAGGATCGCAGATACTGTTTTTAGGACACTTTTTTAAGAATATCTTTAAATCCGGCTTTGAGTGGTCTGAATTTATCCGTCAGTGTTACGAAATAGGTTATAAATCGTTAACGCTTGTATCCATAACAGGCTTTATCATGGGTCTGGTTTTAACACTTCAATCCAGGCCAACATTGGCAGAATTTGGTGCCGAAAGCTGGCTTCCAGGCATGGTTTCCTTATCGATCATTCGGGAAATCGGGCCGGTAATCACGGCAATCATCTGTGCCGGAAGAGTTGCATCAAGCATTGGTGCAGAGTTAGGAAGCATGAACGTAACCGAACAAATTGATGCGATGGAAGTATCAGGCGCAAACCCAATGCAGTATTTAGTAGTAACACGCGTTTTGGCAACCACAATTATGGTTCCGATCCTGACTTTTATTTCAGACGCCGTGGCTTTAATGGGTGGCTATATGGCTGTCAATATTGATGGCAAAGTAAGTTTCTACTTATATTTTACCAAATCAATTGCTGTTTTGGGTTTTAGCGATATTTTTCCGGCAACCATCAAAACTATATTTTTTGGATTAGCTATTGGTTTTATTGGATGTTATAAAGGCATCAACTCAAACAAAGGAACAGAAAGTGTTGGTTTGGCGGCCAATTCCGCAGTAGTAACTTCTTCACTGTGGATTTTTGTGATCGATGCCATTGCCGTACAACTAACCAATATATTAGCTTATCATTAATATGGAAACTGAAAATATGCAGCCGCAGAATACGGCAGTTTCCGGTGAAAACGTGGTCGAAATTAGAGGGCTAAAAAAAGCATTTAGCGGTTTTGAAGTTTTGAAGAATATCAACCTTGATCTAAAAAAAGGCGAGAATTTGATTGTTTTAGGAAAATCTGGTCAGGGAAAATCGGTAACTATAAAATGTATCGTTGGCTTGTTAAAAAAAGACGAAGGCACCGTAAAAGTTTTTAATGAAGAGGTTACCGATTTGAACGAAGAAGAGCTAAAACAACTGCGAACCCGAGTTGGGTTTCTTTTTCAAAACTCTGCTTTGTATGATTCGATGACTGTTCGTGAAAACCTGGAATTTCCGCTCACGAGGGTTTTGAAATTGAAGGATCAAGCAGAAATTAATGCAAGGGTAGAAGAAGTGCTGGAAGGCGTTGGGCTGAAAGATGCCATCGACAAAATGCCTTCAGACCTTTCCGGCGGGATGCGCAAACGAATCGGCCTGGCCAGAACATTGATTATGAAGCCCGAAATTATGCTTTATGATGAACCCACAACCGGCCTCGATCCGATTACTTCGAGAGAAATAAGTGAACTGATTTTAGCTATGCAAAAGAAGTATCAAACATCATCCATCATCATCACACATGATATGCCTTGTGCAAAAATAACGTCTGATAGAGTTGTGGTGATGAACGACGGCGAATACATAGCAGAAGGTAAATATGAAGATCTTGAAAAATCTGATAATGAATTGGTAAGGTCTTTTTTTAAATAAAAATATGAAAACAAACAACGGACAAAAATTAAAATTAGGAGTATTCACATTAGCCGGAATATTAGTATTGGTGATGGCCATATTTTTTATCGGAAAATCAAAAAGCCTGTTCAACACAACGTTTAATATTTATGGTATTTTCAAAAATGTAAATGGTTTACAAGTTGGTAATAATGTACGGTTTGCAGGGATTAATATTGGCGTAATCCAAAACATCAGGATTGTATCTGACACGTCTGTTCGGGTTGATCTGACCTTGAATAAAGACGTGCAAAAATTCCTGAAAAAAGACGTCAAAGCAGCAATCGGCAGCGATGGATTGATGGGTGATAAACTAATCGTAATTAATGCAGGCGTACAAACAACCGGCGAACTGGAAAATGGTGATAAAGTAAATACCGTAAACCCGATTGATGTAGATAAAATAATTGTCCGGGTTACTAAAGTTGCGGATAATGCAGAAGTTTTGATGACCAACCTGACCCAAATTGTTTATAAAATAAACCATGGTAAAGGAAGCATTGGCAAATTGCTATCAAGTGATAAACTGGCAAATGATTTGGAAGGAACAGTGAGGCAAGCCAACACTACGCTAAAATCTGTGAAAAAAGGTACGGAAGGTTTTAGCCAGAATATGGAAGCGGTACAACATAATTTTTTGTTAAAAGGATTTTTTAACAAGAAGAAAAAAGCAGCAAAGAAAAGACAGGACTCTATTAAAAACGCTAATAGCGCAAAAAAGGCAGAGTAAAATTATAGTAATAAATCCCTAATATCTTCTGGGGTCAGGGATTTTATAAAGTTGCTTTCTGTGGTAATTAGAGCATTGGCTACATGCTGTTTTTGGTGCTGTAAAAGAAGTATTTTTTCTTCAATCGTATTTTTAGTGATGAATTTATAGATAATAACTTTTTTAGTTTGGCCGATGCGATGGGTACGATCAATGGCCTGTTGTTCCACTGCAGGATTCCACCAGGGATCCAGGATGAAAACATAATCAGCTTCCGTCAGATTTAAGCCAACACCGCCAGCTTTTATCGAAATCAGAAAAATCCGTAAATCCTCGTTTTCCTGAAATTTACGGATCATTTCTTCCCGGTCTTTGGTTTTGCCATCCAAGTAAACATAAGAAATTTGATGCTGGTCCAACTCTTTTCTAAAAATAGTAAGCTGCCGTACAAATTGTGAAAATACCAGCACTTTATGGCCGCCTTTTAACGCGTTGATCAGCATTTCCCAAACGTCATCAAATTTGCCCGAACTTCCTTCGTAATCTTCGTCAATCAATCTTGGGTGATTAGCAATTTGCCGCAATTTTATCAAGCCTTGCAGCACATGCAATTTGGCTTGGGCAAATGTGCCTTCTTCAATACTTTTTAAAAGCTCGTTTCGGTATTCTGATTTTACTTTTTCGTACTGATCTGCTTGATCTTCAGTCATTTCAGAATAAAATAAATTTTCAGTTTTAGATGGAAGTTCTGTTGCAACCTGCTCTTTTGTTCGCCTTAAAATAAATGGTTTGATCAGCACCTGCAACTTTTGCGCTTTGTCTTCATCCTTTTTTTTCTCGATTGGGATTACAAAATTGTTCTGAAAATAAGCCTGGTTGCCCAGCAAACCGGGATTGATAAAAGACATTTGCGTCCACAAATCATTCACTGAATTCTCGACTGGTGTACCGCTTAAAATCAATTTAAAACGTGATTTCAATTCTGTAACGGCTTGAAAAGATTTGGAGGAAGCATTTTTGATGTTCTGGCTTTCATCCAAAATGATGTATTCAAAAAAGAAATCTTTAAGCAAAGCAACATCAATCCGGGTAATGCCATAAGTGGTGATGACCAAATCATAATTGCTGAAAATCGAAATATCGCGCTGCCGGAAACTGCCGGTATGAACCAAAATCTGAATCTCCGGGACAAACTTTTTGGCTTCATTGATCCAGTTGTGCACCAACGAAGTCGGCATAATAATCAGCGAAGTTGCCTGGCCAAAAGCAGATTGGTCTTCCTTCGTTTTTTGCAGTAAAGCAAGCGTTTGGATCGTTTTGCCCAAACCCATATCATCGGCCAGGCAACCGCCGAAATGATATTTTTTAAGGAAATGAAACCAATCATAACCAGCTTTTTGATAAGAGCGCAATTCGCCATTAAAATGCTGTGGCAACGGTATTTCCTCAAACTTTTCAAAATTTTGAAGCTGCTGCAATTTGCGACTCATCGTAATCTCTGCAAAATCACTTTCAGCAAGTTCATTGATCAAGCCGATGTGGTGCTTTTTCAGTTGCAATTTATCACCAGGATTGCTGAAATAAAGCAAGTTTCCATATTGCGAAAACCATTTTTCGGGGATCACGGCAATCTCGCCGGAAGGCAAAACAAATTCGCGCTGCCTATTTAAAATATGTTGTTTCAGTTCGATAAATGGAATTTGATAGCTCCCAAAATAAACGATGGCGTAAATATCAAACCAATCGTTGCCTTCACGAACCTCCAAACTGATTTTAGGATGTGCATAAAAAAAGCGTTTTTCGCCATCTGGCTGCTCAATTTCAAAGCCGCTTTCGATTAGCAAATCGTGGTGCTCGTTCAGCCAATTAAAAACCGACAACGAGGCATCTTCCTCCTCCAAAACCGCAACTTCCAGGTTTTGAAAAAGGTTTGATGCTGTTTTTAGCCCTAAATTTTCCAGCTCCAAAAACTTTTTTTTCTCCCAGGCAATGCTTCTTTTAATGCGGTAAAAACAGTATTGATCGTTTTCATTTTCGATCCGAACAGAAACCGGGCGGCCATCACCATAAGGAAACACAGCCTGCCCATAACGGAATAAAAGCTGGATCTGTGAAATGCCGTCTTCTGCATAAACCGGTTTTAAAATAGCTTCAGCGTTAAACCTTTCACTGATAATTTCAAAACCTTGCGCATAAACCGGATATTTTTCAATCAGTGGGGCTACAAACTTTTCATAATAAGTTTTTTCAGAAGATTTTGGGATCGAAATATAACGTTTTTCCAAAAACGGCAGCAGCTTTTTGCCTTCAATGTCTTTTTCAAAATGATAAAGCACATCTTCCAGCAGCAAATATGCAGGATGGTTGCAGATGATTGCCGCACCTTTAAACATGAATTCGATCTTGTTGCCCTGATATTTGATGGTTGGATAATAGCGCGTTTCGTTTTCATTTCTGCGGAAATGAAACAATACGGAAGCCGGTTCCGGAGCGATTTGCACAATCCGTTCGGCAGGATAACCTTCGTGGCTCATCACACACAACTCTTTTCCGGGAAGCAAAGCCAGTGCTTCGGCCAGCTTTTCTTCGATTTTTGGCCGGAGTGTTTCAAATAAATCTTCGGTATAAATTTTAGAAAAGAATTCCAGCGGCCGGATCGGCTTTTTATAATACTTTAAAATGATGTGGCTCTGCTCGGTTTCCTGCAAAATCGCAATCAGTTTCCGGTCGGTATCGTCCAGGCAATCCGCAAATTCCTCCGCAGTATTGGTAAATAAACGCTGATGCGTAAGCGAATATTCCCCATTTGGATTGAGCTGAACTACGTGTGGCTCAATCAAATAAGAAAAATATTCATGCTTGCAGATGGCATAAATAATTTTACAAGGTTTACTACTGTCAACTCTCAACATGGTCTGTAAAAATGCTGGTCAATCGCTTTTACGATCAGGCAAAGTTTCAAACGTAGTTAGAATTACCTTAAAAGAAAAATACTATTTGCAGATTTTAGGCCGATAAAAGAAGTATAGCTGAAAGAGCGAGGATTTAAGATCGAAGAGTGGGGAAATTACAACGTATTTTAGATTTCGATTTCTCCTGAAAAAACCTGTACCGCTGAGCCTTCCAAAAATATATCGGTAAAAACAGTACCGTCGTAATTAAATTTCACGCTCAAATTTCCGCCCAACACTTTTATAGGGGTAAAAACAGCACCGGTTTTCTGCTGATGTTTGGCCATCGCCAGTGCAACCGCAGTTACGCCGGTTCCGCAGGCATAAGTTTCGGCTTCTACGCCGCGCTCAAAAGTGCGGACGAAAAAGCCGTCATTTAAAGGTTCAACAAAGTTTATGTTGATACCATCTTGTTGATAAATAACATTGTTGCGGATTTTATAACCATCCTGATAAACGTTTTTGTTTTCCAGATTCTCCACCAATTCTACATAATGCGGCGAACCGGTATGCAGCACAAAAGCTTTTCCGTCTCTATTGATCGTATCTACATCGATCATCTGCAAACTTACCCAATCACCAAATTCGGAAATTGTGGCATAATGCGGGCCGTCAACTGCCAAAAAGTTAGTTTCCTGTTCTATCAAACCTAAAAATTTGGCAAAAGCGACAATGCATCGGCCACCGTTTCCGCACATGCTGCTGGGCTGGCCATCTGCATTGTAATAAACCATTTCAAAATCAAATGCTTCTTTTACCTGCAAAAACATGATGCCATCGCTGCCAATGCCAAAACGGCGGTCGCAAAGCTTGGCAATCAGCTCCGGTTGCTGGTGGTCAAATTGCTGTAAACGATTGTCTATCAGTATAAAATCATTTCCGGCACCCTGATATTTGTAAAAAACTTGCTTCACGCTTACAGATTATTTTATTTAGCACAAAATTGCTTTTCTTTAGTTTTAAAACAAAGCGGTTGCTGATTTTAACCGTATAAAAACAGTTTAACATTTTTTAACACTGTTTTGGGTAACTATTAGTTGATAATAAAGTCAATAAGGCATTAAATTTGAATAAGAAAAATCAAAAAGCAAGAGAAAAATTAAATATGAAAAGGATAGGTTTATCATTGATGACAGCCGTTGTGGGCGGTGCTATTGCCGTAGGTGCCTACAAAATGGTTGAAACAAAAAACACGGACGCATCGACGTTCGAAGATCGGCAAAAAGTATATTTCGCAAGCAATCATATTGCGCCGCTGATGTCATCTGCCGGCACGGTTGATTTTACACAAGCTGCCGCTGCCGTTACGCCGGCTGTGGTTTATATTCGCACTACTTATTCGTCTTCTGCGCAAAGTGGCGGCGGACAAGATCAGATGGAACAAATGTTTGGCGATATGTTCGGGATGCGCCGCCGCCAGCAATCCGGCCCGCAGCGTGCTTCCGGTTCAGGCGTTATAATTTCTACTGATGGTTATATTGTAACCAATAATCATGTGGTTGATAAAGCTGACAAAATTGAAATTACTACAAATGATCACCGTCAGTTTAGTGCGAAAGTAATCGGTACAGACCCAAATACGGATTTGGCTTTAATTAAAATCAATGCAACCAATCTGCCGGTTATCAAATTTGGTAATTCTGATGATGCAAAAGTGGGTGAATGGGTCTTGGCGGTTGGCAATCCGTTTAATTTAGCTTCAACCGTAACAGCTGGAATTGTAAGCGCAAAAGGACGAAATGTTAATATTATAGGCCATGAAGATGATCAGGAGCAGGGAAACCCATTTGGAGACCGTACGCAATCTTCCGTTCCAACTTTAAATAAAGGCATTGAATCTTTCATTCAAACTGATGCCGTAATCAACCCCGGAAATAGTGGAGGTGCTTTGGTTAACACCAAAGGCGAATTAATTGGCATTAACTCTGCAATTCTTTCTCACACAGGTTCTTATGAAGGTTATGGATTTGCAATTCCAATCAACCTGGCCAAAAAAGTGCTGAATGATATTGAAAAATTTGGTAAAGTAAAACGTGGTTTCGTAGGTGTACAGTTTGTTGCCCTTGATCCTGATAAAGCTCAAGAATTCAACATCAAAACTACCAACGGTTTATATGTAAATGAATTGGTTCAAGGCGGTGGAGCACAACAAGCCGGAATTCATAAAGGTGATATTATTACCAAAGTTGAAGGAAATCCGGTTTTTGAATCTTCTGATCTACAAGAAAAAGTTGCTCGTTTGCAACCAGGCGATAAAATTAACCTGACTGTTTTGCGCGATGAAAAAGAACAAAACTTTGCAGTAACGCTTAAAGCAGAAGACAGCAACGTGCTGGCAACAACCCGCTCAAAATCTGCAGAAGAAGTTTATAACAAACTGGGTGCAAGCTTTGCACCGCTAACAGCTGCTCAAAAACAAAAATACCACATGAGCAGCGGCGTTTTGGTAACTCAGGTTCGCCAGGGAAGAATGTTTGATCAATTAGAAATTGAAGACGGATCTGTCATTACCAGCATCAATAAAGTGCCGGTAAATTCTCCGGCTGATATTGATAAAGCATTATCAAATATCAAAGGTGGCTCCTTATTTATTTCAGGTATCCGCCCGGATGGAAGCCGTTTCAACAACGGTTACCAAATGAATAACTAAAAATAGGTGCTAAAAACAGCATTGAAAACCTGCAAGTAATCCTTGCAGGTTTTTTTGTTTTATAGCTATTTTTGCAGCGATGACTTGTGCCGGGATCGAATTCAACTTTAAAAATCAAACACTTCTTTTACTGCCTCAAAAAGCAATTTTTTGGAAAGACCAAAAAACGCTGATCATTGCCGATGTGCATCTGGGCAAAACGGCCCATTTCAGGAAAGCCGGCATTGCTGTTCCGGCACAACTTGCGGCGCAGGATTTGGCAACACTTTCTGCTTTAATCGACGAGCATCAGCCTGAAACCCTGATTTTTTTGGGCGATCTTTTTCACAGCGACAAAAACAGCGACTGGCATGAATTTGCTTTATGGCGAAAAAAGTATGCTAAAAGAAGCATGGTTTTGATTAAAGGAAACCATGATATTATTCGCGAAGAGGACTTTTTGAATTTAGATATTTCTGTTGAGGAAGAGATGCTGATTCCTCCTTTCCGGCTGGCACATCATCCGCTAAAAGCAGAAGAAATTGAAAGCCAAAAAGCTTATACTTTGTGCGGCCATATCCATCCGGGCGTACATTTGCGTGGTAAAGGCCGCGATACAGTTACCTTATCTTGTTTTTCGTTTGGCTCTTTTCAGGCTATTTTACCTTCTTTTGGAAAATTTACCGGCCGTGTTGCTATTTGCCACCAGGAAACCGATCGTGTTTTTGGTATTTTAAATGATAAAATAATCGCTTTTTAAGATTTATTGCTGAAATCAATTAATAAAAATTTAGATTGATTCTAAATAAAAAATGAATCGGATATTGGCCGGATGCTTGAACAGGTTTTCAGCATTAATAAATACTTTTGCATAACAATAATCCTAAAATCTAATACTCAATGAGTAATTCTGCACATACTCTTTCTTCTTCAATAGGAAAAAAACTAATCATGTCATTAACCGGTTTGTTTTTAAGCCTTTTTCTAATCGTGCATTTAAGTGGTAATTTTCAATTGTTTAAAGACGACGGCGGCTTGGCTTTTAATGATTACTCACATTTTATGACACACTTTCCGCCGATAAAAGTAGTATCGTATTTGCTTTACCTTTCGATCATCGTCCACTCTATTTATGCATTGATCCTAACCATTAATAATAGAAGGGCAAGGCCGGTAAATTATGTGTTGCAGCCAAAATCTCCTAGCATCTGGTCATCCCGCAACATGGGTATTTTGGGTTCTTTGCTGTTGTTGTTTATCGTGATTCACATGGGCAACTTCTGGTTCAGTTATCACAAGGATGAATGGTTTAAAAATCATGAAGGCCCGAAAATGCCTTTCAAAGAATACCGCACAGATTTAAAAACCGGTAAGCTTGTTTCAGCCAAACAACTTCCGCAAGGAGAATATGAGTACGCCAAATATGTGGATGTAAATAAGCAGCAGGAAATTACCATTGCCAAAGATTTGCAGGCACAAGTAATTTTTTCTTTTGCTTCGCCGATATATGTTATTTTTTATGTGATTGCAATGGCTGCTTTGTCGTTCCATTTGCTGCATGGTTTTCAAAGCAGCTGGCAAACGGTCGGCATGAACCACCGAAAATACAAACCCATTGTCAATCAGATCGGGATATGGCTTTTTGCTGTAATCATACCGATCGGGTTTGCCGCTATGCCAATTGTTTATTATTTCACCAAAAGATAAATCCAGCTTTGGTGCAAGCCAAATGCTTCTTTTATAAGCTAAAATTTGTAAAATGGAATTGAATGCCAAATTACCTGAAGGTCCGTTAGCCGAAAAATGGACCAAACAGAAGTTCAACCTTAAGCTGGTTAACCCCTCCAATAAGCGAAAATACAATGTTATAATTGTTGGAACCGGCCTGGCTGGTGCTTCAGCTGCCGCATCGCTTGCCGAGTTGGGTTATAATGTTACTGCTTTTTGCTTTCACGATAGCCCGCGCCGTGCACACTCCATTGCGGCACAAGGCGGAATTAACGCAGCCAAAAATTACCAGAATGATGGTGACAGCGTTTACCGCTTGTTTTATGATACGATAAAAGGCGGTGATTACCGTGCGCGTGAATCCAATGTTTATCGCTTGGCAGAAGTTTCGGTTAATATTATTGATCAATGCGTGGCGCAAGGCGTTCCTTTTGCCCGCGAATATGGTGGCTTGCTGGATAACCGTTCTTTTGGTGGTGCGCAGGTTTCCAGAACATTTTATGCACGGGGTCAAACTGGGCAACAACTTCTTTTAGGTGCTTATTCTGCCTTAAACCGCCAAATCAATTTAGGTAAAGTAAAAATGTACACCCGTACAGAAATGCTAGATTTGGTTGTGGTTGATGGACAAGCACAGGGAATTGTTACCCGGAATTTGCGGACAGGTGCTATCGAAACACATGCTGGACATGCCGTTTTGTTGTGCACCGGTGGTTATAGCAACGTATTTTATTTATCAACCAATGCCATCGGTTCTAATGTTACGGCTGCTTGGCGGGCGCATAAGCGAGGTGCTTATTTTGCCAATCCTTGTTTTACACAGATTCACCCGACTTGTATTCCGGTTTCCGGAGACCATCAGTCTAAATTAACGTTGATGTCAGAATCTCTGCGTAATGATGGCCGGGTTTGGGCACCAAAAACAGTAGAAACTGCGCAAAAACTGCAAAAAGGACAGATCAAAGTAACTGATATCAAAGAAGAAGACCGAGATTACTTCTTAGAACGCAAATATCCATCTTTTGGTAACCTGGTTCCGCGCGATGTGGCTTCCCGAAATGCTAAAGAAGTTTCTGATGAAGGCCGCGGCGTAGGTGCTTCCGGCAAAGCAGTTTATCTTGATTTTGCAGATGCAATTAAACGTTTAAACGAGGATACGGTGAGGGCAAAATATGGTAACCTGTTTGATATGTACTATCAAATTACAGATGAAAATCCATACAAGCAACCGATGCGAATCTATCCGGCGGTGCATTATACCATGGGTGGCCTTTGGGTTGATTATAACCTGATGACGACCATCCCGGGTTGCTATGCTTTAGGTGAAGCAAATTTCTCTGATCATGGTGCCAATCGTTTGGGTGCTTCTGCTTTGATGCAAGGTTTGGCGGATGGATATTTTGTAATCCCTTACACTTTGGGTGATTATCTGGCCACAATCGGTCCAAAACCAATTGATCCAAATCATCCGGCTTTTGCGCAAACTAAAAAAGATGTGGAAGTAAACGTAAGCAGGTTTTTATCCATGAAAAATGGTAACAAAACAGTGAATGAATATCATCGCGATTTGGGCCATATCATGTGGGAATACTGCGGAATGGCGCGAAATGAAGCTGGTTTGATCAAAGCAAAAGGATTGATCCAAGCCCTAAAAGTTGATTTCTGGAAAAATGCAATTGTGATGGGCGAGAACGAAGAGATTAATTTCTCTTTGGAACGTGCCGGCCGTGTGGCAGATTTTATTGAACTGGGCGAACTGATGGTTGACGATGCTTTGATGCGCCGCGAATCCTGCGGAGGACACTTTCGGGAAGAATCTCAGACGGAAGAAGGCGAAGCCAAACGCGACGACGAAAATTTCTCTTTCGTAGCCGCCTGGGAATTTATGGGCGAAAATCAGCCTGAAAAATTAAACCGCGAAGATTTGATTTTTGAAAACGTTAAATTAACACAAAGAAGTTATAAATAGTATCAATTATTAAGTATCAAGACGTTTTGCAAATTATTTGATACCTAAATACCTGATAATCAATACTTAAAATATGAGTAACGGAAATATGAATTTGACGCTAAAAGTTTGGCGTCAAAAAGATGCAAAAACACCTGGTAAAGTTGTTACTTACCCGGCTAATGATATTTCTCCGGATATGTCTTTTCTGGAAATGCTGGATGTGGTAAATGAAGGTTTAGTTCACAAAAAAGAAGACCCAATTTATTTTGACCATGATTGCCGCGAAGGTATTTGCGGGATGTGTTCGCTCTATATCAACGGCCGTCCGCATGGTCCGAAACAAGGAATTACTTCCTGTCAGTTGCACATGCGCAGTTTTTACGATGGGCAAACCATCACCATTGAGCCTTGGCGGGCTGCGGCATTTCCGGTAGTGAAGGATTTGGCAACAGATCGTTCTGCTTTTGACCGTATCCAACATGCAGGCGGTTTTGTTTCAATCAATACAGGCGGTGTGCCGGATGCAAATGAAATCCCGATCCCGAAACCGATTGCGGATGAAGCCTTTAACTCTGCAACCTGCATTCAATGCGGGGCTTGCGTGGCGGCTTGCAAAAATGCTTCTGCCATGCTGTTTGTATCGGCAAAAATCTCGCAATTGGCTTTGTTGCCACAAGGCCAGCCGGAACGTTATAGCCGTGTACAAAACATGGTGGCACAAATGGATGAAGAAGGTTTTGGAAATTGTACCAACACAGCAGCTTGCGAAGCAGAATGCCCGAAAGAAATTAAGCTGACAAATATTGCCCGAATGAATGGTGATTTTTTAACAGCCAAATTCTTCAAATCCGAAGAAGCACACGCATAGCAAGAAACAAGTAAATATCCGAAAGCTCTGTAAATTTTTTACAGGGCTTTTTTTGTGCCGATGCTTCTTTTATCGACCCAAATTTCAATTGCAATTTTCCACGAAAGCAAAATGACAAATCTCAAACTTGATTTTTGCTACTTTTAGCATTTGAAAAAACAAGTGATTAATCAAATGCAAGCCCTACTCAAGCAAAAATATACCTTTTCTTTACTGCTGTTTTTATGCCTTCTTTTTGGGTTTAGTGGAAAAAGCCAGGCCATGCAAACGCCTAAAAGTGATACAATTTCTACGAGTGGTGTACAGTTTTCTGATTTACCTGCCGATACGGAAAAAGCAACCAAAGCAGCTCCGGTTAAAAAAGAGGTTGTAAAAGAAGCATCACACAAAATAGAAGCTAAGCAAGCGCAACAATCATTATGGGCCATATTTTTAGCCGGATTGCTGGGCGGTTTTGCGGCGCTGATCATGCCTTGTATTTTCCCGATGCTGCCATTAACGGTTAGCTATTTTACCAAAACCGCGCAATCCAGGGGAAGTGCCATCACCAAAGCCATCATTTACGGGCTTTCAATTATTGTGATTTATGTAGCTTTTGGGTTGATTATCACTGTCATTTTTGGTGCTGATGCACTTAATGATTTGGCAACCAATGGTGTTTTTAACCTAGTTTTTTTCCTGTTGCTAATCGTTTTTGCAATTTCTTTTTTTGGTGCTTTTGAGATCACTTTGCCATCAGCCTGGGCCAATAAAATGGACGAACAGTCGGATAAAGGCGGGTTTTTGGGCTTGTTTTTCATGGCGGCAACTTTGGCTTTGGTTTCATTTTCCTGCACCGGCCCGATTATCGGGACTTTGTTGGTGCAAGCAGCCACATCCGGCGCGTTGCTTGGCCCGGCTGTGGGTATGTTTGGCTTTTCGCTGGCTTTGGCCATTCCATTTGCTTTGTTTGCAATGTTTCCGTCTTGGTTAAATTCATTGCCAAAATCCGGAGGCTGGCTCAACAGTGTAAAAGTAGTTTTGGGTTTTTTGGAGCTGGCTTTGGCATTGAAATTTCTGTCGAATGTAGATCTGGCTTATCATTGGGAATGGTTTGACCGTGAAATATTCCTCGTTCTGTGGATCATAATTTTTGGGTTGATGGGAATTTATCTGCTCGGTAAACTCAAATTTTCACACGATTCTCCGGTGGATTCGATCACAATCCCCCGTTTATTTTTATCAATTATCGTGCTGGCTTTCACGGTTTATATGATCCCAGGATTGTGGGGCGCACCTTTAAAATCGATTTCAGCATTTTTGCCTCCGCTGCAAACCCAGGATTTTGATCTGTACACGCCAAGCATCACCGGAAATCATCAATCTACTTCAACCCAAAACAATAACGACACGCCGCAAAAATATACTGATATTTTTAAGGCGCCTTTAGGTTTAAACGCTTTTTTCGATTATGATGAAGCATTGATGTATGCAAATAAAAACCACAAACCGATTATGATCGATTTTACCGGCCACGCTTGCGTAAACTGCCGTAAAATGGAAGCAAGCGTATGGACTGATAAATCTGTTTACAGCATAATTAGTAATGATTTTGTGTTGCTCCAGCTTTATGTAGATGATAAAACCGATTTGCAACCAAGCGAACAAACGGTTACTTCTCAAGGCAAAAAAATAAAAACAATTGGCAATAAATGGAGCGAATTTCAGGCTTCCAGGTTTAAAGCCAATTCGCAGCCATTTTATGTTTTGCTAGATGATGAAGGCCAATTATTGGTTCCGCCGCAAGGAGCAGACTATAACGCAGATAATTATAAAGCATTTTTGCAAAGCGGTTTAGATGCGTTCAAAAAGAGCAAGTAGATTTTGAGCTGAAAATTCTTTACAAATTGTATAAACAATCAACTCTAACCCATAACCCAGCAGATGCTTCTTCTATCGGCATAAAATTAGGTTTCGGATAGAAATGTAATTTGTTGAAAACTATTGAGTTAAAAAGTAGTTACTTTGCGAAACAATATTTAAAAATCACAATTATGAAAAATTCTGTTGAAACATTTGGCGTATTTTTGTTAGGCACAGCAGTTGGGGCTGCTTTGGGTATATTATTTGCACCTGATGCTGGCGAAGAAACCCGCAATGCGCTTGCTGAAACCGCTACAAATAGCTGGGATACGATCAAAGAAAAAGTAAAAACCGGCGAAGATGAGCTGAGCCAATACAAAGACCAGGCGATTGATTACAAAAACCAGGTAGTTGATCAGGCTAAAGCAAAAGTGAGCGAATACAAAGAAAAAGCGACAGATTTGAAAGATAAAGCAGTTGACTACAAAGATCAGGCTGTGGATGATGCCAAATCTAAAGTGAAAGAAAAATCTAATGATCTGAATAACGATATTCAGCAAGCATAAACAGTAAAATTAATTATTGTAAGAAAATCCCGGACTGGTAGCATTAGCTATCCTGTCCGGGATTTTTTCGTTTTTGTTGGAAACAGGCTAATCAAACCTCACCAAAAAATAGCCGATAAAAGAAGCATTGGTTTGCTGAAAATGCAGCAAAATAACTTTGATAATCAAATTGTTACAAGGTATAAGAATCAAATTTTCGGCTTTAAAGTTATCTAAAAGCAAGAACAAGGGTTATCACATGAATGTTACAGCTATGTAATCTCAGACTGCTGAAACTTTTACGATTTTGCAACGTCATAAAGCAAAATTTGCAAATGACCAAACTTAGATTTGTTTGAAATATATGAAACGACCTCTACTTCTTATTTTACTTTTCCTGCTGGCTTCGGTTGCTTTGCAAGCACAAACTTTGCACGAAGTGCGCGGCATTATCCAGGATACTACAGGTACAACTTTGCCCGGGACGGTAGTGAGATTAGTTTCAGGATCAGATACCGTGGCTACGGCGGCGGATGCAAATGGTGCATTTGTATTTACAAAAGTAAAATCTCCTGAGTTTAAATTGACGATCAGTTTAATAGGTTTCCAGCCGTTGAACAGGCGTTTTTTAAAGCAAACTGCTGATCCTGCAACTATAAATGTGGGCGTAATCAGATTAAAAACGGTACTCAACCAGCTTAAAGGGGTAACTATTGTGGGCGTGAACCCGGTAATGCTGAAAGAAGATACTGTAGAATTTAAAGCAAGTGCCTATAAAGTAAGGGAAAACGCACCTACAGAAGATATGATCAAAAAGCTGCCAGGTGTGGATGTGGATGCACAGGGAAATATAACGGCACAGGGAAAATCGGTTACAAAAGTCAGGATCAACGGAAAAGATTTTATGGGCGGCGATGTAAAATCGGTTACTAAAAACTTGCCCGCGGATGTGATCGAAAGTATCCAGATGATTGATGATTATGGCGATCAGGCAAACTTAACCGGCGTAAAAACCGGTGAGCCGGATAAAATTATGAATATTGTGATCCGGAAGGACCGGAACGTGGGTTACTCTTTGCAGGCAACTGCCGGGGCCGGACGTGATGCTTTGCCGCAAACAAACGGAACGCCAAGCCCGACAAATCCATCAGCAATTAATAATAATGAAGATAAGAACCGGTACTTAGGAACGGTAAATTACTTCAGTTTTAAAGGCGACCGGCAGATTTCTGTTTTGGGAAATATCAATAACACCAATATCAACACATTTACTTTTGGCGGCGGCGGCGTAGCACGAGGCGGCGGTGGTGGATTTGGCGGCGGTGGTGGCGGCCGCGGAAATGCTTTGCAAGGCGCAAGTACAACATCGAACCAAAATGGTATTACGGATGCCCATGCTTTGGGTTTGAATTTCAGGGACCAATGGGGGAAAAAATTATCGGTTTACGGTAGTTATAGCTTTTCGGACAATACGGTACGTACAATCAGCAGTACATTTCAGCAGACAGTAAATGCCGGAGTAACCAGCAACAATAGCCAGAATAACACGCAAACCAGTCAGAATATCAACCACCGGCTTACCTGGAATATGGAGTACAAACCGGATACGGTTAATTATTTAAAAATTACACCAACTTTTTCTTATGCCGGTGTAAATACCAATTCTAATTCCAACGTCAATAATTTAACAACTGAAGCAATAGCTAACAATACTATTTACAATCAGGTTACTACAGATCATTCAAAGTCGCCCAATTACGGAATCAATGTGTTGTTCAATCACCGCTTCCGGGCAACACTCCGTAATTTAAGCATCAATTTAAATGCAAATTCAGCCAAAACAGATGAGCTCGATAATCCGATAACAACCTATTCTTCCGGCTATCCTTCTGCCCCCGGTTATCAGTTGATCAATACCAACAGCCGGACCAGCAGCATAAGCACAAATGTTTCTTATTTGGAGCCGATTGGAAAATTATCTTATCTGGAATTAAATTATGCGCTCAACCATTCTTATACCAACAGTGATAAAGCCACAGATACTTTGACGGCAAATAATGAACAAAACCGATATGCGCTTTTGAGCAATAGCTACAATTATACTTTTACCACCAATCGTTTTGGGTTGAATTACCGGTTTATCGAGAAGAAATACAACTACACCTTGGGCGTAGGTGTGCAGCCGGCAGTTTTGGACGGCTATTCGCCTACAACCGGACAAAGTACACATGTTTCGACGTTCAACTTTATTCCCACGGCCCGTTTTATTTACAATTTTTCACGTAGCCAGGCTTTAAATTTCAATTACAACGGGTCCAGCAATCAGCCCAGCTTCAATTATTTGCAGCCGGTTATTGATTTTTCCAACCCATTATATCCGGTGCAGGGAAATCCAAATTTGAAACCAGAATTTAACAACAATTTTACTTTGCGTTATAATAAGTTCAGTTTTGCAACGGGCGATATCCTGTTTACCAACTTAACGTTCAATCAAACCAACAACAAGATCGTAACCAACTCAATTTTGTATCCTAAAGTTGACCCTTTGATAATTCCAAAATTACAAGGCACTTACCTCACCCAATATTTAAATACGGATGGTTATTACACCTCGTCTTTAAATGCCACTTATGCAAAGCCTTGGGCAAAACGAAGATATACGCTGATGTTCAATGCGAATGCAACTTACACCAACAACATCGGTTACAGCAGTAATGTAACTTACAATGCGATTACCAATAGCGAAACGTTGGTTACCCAAAAAAATATAGCAAAATCTTTGGTGGTTACGCCGGGTATCCGTTTCCGTACAGATATTACAGATGTGATTGATGCACAGTTTTTGACTAATTACAGCATCAGCACAATCAATAATAGTATTATTTCAACTGATTTTAGAAATACGGCCGCCAAAACACTTACTTTAGGTTTGAACGGTAAAAATTATCTGTGGAAAAATTATACGGTGAGCTATGATTATACCAAGCTGATTTATAGCGGTTTTAACGGTGTAAACCAAACCAACCCCAATATTTTTAACGCTTATGTGGAGCGTCGTTTTCTGAAAAAAAACGCAGCAACTATCCGTGTGGCAGCATATGATTTATTCAACCAAAATACGGGTTATACTTACACGCCAAGCCCAAGCGGAACGGGCTATACTGTTCAAAATATCAATCGTTTGGGTAGATATTATCTGCTTTCTTTTAGTTTGAGGTTACAAAAATTTGCAGGCAAAGCACCGCAGCAAGATGAGTTCAGAGGGAGAAGAGAAGGCGGCGGAGAAGGCGGTGGCGGCCGCCCGGGTGGTGGTCTTCCAGGAGGTGGCGGCCCGCCAATGGACTAAAAAAACAGGCATAAAAAGAGCATCAGAAAAATTTTTCTGATGCTCTTTTTACTTTTGTAAAAACAAGATATTTCTCGGCACAAAAACTAAATACAGGAAAACCAGTTGATTGACAGGAAGTGCAAAATACTCAAATGCTTCTTTTATCCACTTAAAATTAAGATTATGAAAGCCGAATGGAACAACCAAATTATAGCCGAAAGCGATGCTACAATTGTGATAGAAAACAACCAGTATTTCCCGCTGGAAGCCGTAAAAGCAGCGTATTTAAAACCCTCTTCCACGCACTCAACCTGCCCTTGGAAAGGTCTGGCATCTTATTATTCTTTAGATGTTGATGGAAAACAAAACCCGGATGCAGCATGGTTTTACCCCGAACCAAAAGACGCGGCTAAACAAATAAAAAATTATGTTGCCTTTTGGAAGGGCGTGAAAATTACCGGATAAAAACAGTATTGATGAAAATTTATGATGTTATAGTAATTGGTTCCGGCCAAGCGGGCACGCCACTGGCCAAAAAGTTGGCCAAAGCCGGCAAAAAAACAGCTTTGATCGAGAAGCGTTTTGTGGGCGGAACTTGTGTAAACGATGGCTGCACACCCACAAAAACGATAATTGCTTCGGCCAGAAATGCTTATATGGCTACCCGAACAGATTTGGGTGTGGAAGTAAGCAGCTTTAAAGTAAATCTTCCGGCCATCATGCAGCGCAAGGATGGCATTGTACTGAAATCCCGAAATGGCGGACAGCAAGGTTTGGAAGACACGGAGAACCTCGACCTGATTTTTGGCGATGCTTCTTTTACCGGCATAAAAATGATAACGGTTAACTTGAACGATGGCGGCATAGAGGAAATGACGGCCGAACTGATTTTTATCGATACCGGAGCCAAAACCACTATCCCCGAAATTGAAGGCATAAAAACAGTACCGTATCTTACTTCAACCACTATTTTGGATTTGAAGGAATTGCCGGAAAGTCTGATCATTATTGGCGGTAATTATATCGGTTTGGAGTTTGGGCAGATGTTTTCGCGCTTCGGTTCTAAAATAACGGTTCTGGAAAAAGGTAAAAGGATTATGTCTCGCGAAGATGAAGACGTAAGCGAAACGGTAACGCAGTTTTTATCCGAAGAAGGGATTTCGATAATCAGCAATGTCGAAATAATGAAAGCGGAAAAATCTCCCGAAGGAAAAATTACGGTAACGATCAAAAAAGATAACCGGCAGCAACAAATCACCGCTTCTCATTTGCTTGTTGCTGTCGGCCGTTCGCCTCAAACCAAAACCCTCAATTTAGAAAAAACCGGTATCGAAACAGATGAAAAAGGCTTTATCAAAGTGAACGATAAACTCGAAACCACAGCTCAAAGTATTTATGCCATGGGTGATGTAAAACCTGGGCCTGCGTTTACACATATTGCTTATAACGACCATTTGGTGGTGTTTAAAAACCTGATGAAAAATGCCAATGTTTCGATAAAAGGCCGCCCGGTTCCGTATTGTATGTTTACCGATCCGCAGTTGGGCCGAGTTGGATTATCAGAAAATGAAGCACGCGAGCAAGGTTTGGATATTAAAGTTGCCAAACTGACTATGGAACATGTAGCTCGCGCCAACGAAATGAACGAAACAAAAGGCTTTATGAAAGCAGTGGTTGATGCCAAAACCGATCAGATTTTGGGTGCCACCGTTTTAGGTTATGAAGGCGGAGAAGTGATGGCTGTTTTGCAAATGGCAATGCAGGGGAAAATAACGGCGCAGCAACTACGTGAAAACATATTTGCGCACCCAACCATGTCAGAATCGATCAATAATCTTTTTATGTCGATAGAAGAAGCTTAACTTGCTTCCATGATTGTAGCCGAACACCTGAGCAAACATTTTGGTAAAACTGCTGCGGTTGATGATATTTCTTTTGAAGTAAAAGAAGGCGAAACGCTGGTGCTTTTGGGCACCAGCGGATGCGGAAAAACCACAACTTTGAAAATGATCAACCGGCTGACGGAACCTTCCGGCGGAAGAATCAGCGTAAACGGCAAAGATGTTTTAGCACAAAACCCGGATGAGTTGCGGCGCGGCATCGGTTATGTTTTGCAGAACAACGGTTTGTTCCCGCATTATTCTGTTGCCGAAAATATGGCTGTAGTTCCGAAGTTATTGAAATGGGATCAGCAGAAAATCAAGCAGCGGACGAGCGTTTTGCTGGAAAAACTGCATCTACCCGAAAGCTATTTGCCTTTATATCCAAACGAATTGAGCGGCGGCCAGCAGCAACGCGTTGGTTTGGCGCGTGCGTTGATGGCCGATCCGCCGGTTTTGTTGATGGATGAAGCTTTTGGTGCTTTAGATCCGATTACGCGCGCTGCTATCCGCAAAGAATTTAAAAACCTGGACGAGTTAAAGCGGAAAACCATTGTGATGGTGACGCATGATGTGCAGGAAGCCTTTGAAATGGCCGACCGGATTTGTCTGATGGATGCCGGAAAAATCAAACAAATTGGCACACCGGCAGAACTTTTATTCAAACCAGCAGATCCTTTTGTAGCTTCATTTCTGGATGATCAACGGCTGCAATTAGAACTCAAAGCAGTTTCTTTAAATGATTTGTGGGAACAACATACTTCTTTTACCGGCATAAAATTGGTGCCGGAGATTTCTTCGGAAAGTAGTGTTTGGGAAACAATTTCCCTTCTCCAAAAAAATAATTTAGCCCAAATCAGCATTCATCAACCCAAAACCAATGAGTGGAAACAAACCAGTCCGCAGGAATTGATGCATGCTTTTTTTACACACAAAAATTTGGTGCCATGAACAACCAGCAAAGTTTATGGCAATTTATGTGGCAGGAACACGAAAAACTGTTGCAGCAAACCGTGCAGCATTTGGGTTTAACGTTCATCTCCTTGTTTTTTGCGATTCTGATTGGTTTACCGCTTGGAATTTGGATCGCCCGAAAAAAACAGTTCTCGGGAAGCGTTTTGGGTTTTGCGGGAGTTTTGCAGACTATCCCAAGTTTGGCCTTGCTTGGTTTTATGATCCCGTTGCTTGGAATCGGACCAAAACCGGCTATTGTTGCGCTGTTTTTATATGCGTTGCTACCGATCATCCGCAACACTTTTACCGGCATCAGCGAAGTAAACTCAACGGTAAAAGAAGCAGCGCGCGGCATGGGCATGAGCACGTGGCAGATTTTGTTTAAGGTTGAATTGCCGCTCGCTTTGCCGGTTTTATTGGCCGGGATTCGAACAGCAACTGTGATAAACGTTGGTGTGGCAACTTTGGCTGCGTTCATTGCTGCTGGTGGTTTGGGCGAATTTATTTTCGGCGGAATTTCGCTCAATAATTCCAACATGATTTTGGCCGGGGCAATTCCGGCGGCTTTGCTGGCCATTATTTTAGACTTTTTACTTTCCAAAATCCAAAACCTCAGCCTGAAAAAAGTTAAAGTTTTTTTGTGGATCATCCCGGCGGCGATACTTCTTTTATTGGCTATTTATTGGATTCCATCAACCCAAAAAAACAAATTGCTGGCCGGTTTTACGCCTGAATTTATGGGTAGGAGAGACGGCGATTTGGGTTTGCGACAGGTTTATGGTTTGAAAATCAAAACCGTTGTCATCAGCGATGCCGTCATGTACAAAGCGGCTTACGAAAAGGAACTGGATGTCATCAGCGGCTATAGCACCGATGGCCGTTTAAAAGCTTTTGATTTAACCATTCTGGAAGATGACAAGCATATTTTTCCGCCTTATTATTGTGCGCCGGTGGTTCGGAAAGAGGCACTGCAAAAATTCCCTGAACTGGAAAAAATCTTGAATTTATTATCAGGAACGATCAATGATTCGGTGATGACGGATTTGAATTACAAAGTCGATCAGTTGAAACAATCCCCCGAAAAAGTAGCGCATGATTTCCTGGTGCAAAAGAAGCTTTTTCGTCCTTCGCAAAATGGAAATAACGGAACGGTTCGTATAGGCTCCAAAATATTTGGCGAGCAATATATTTTGGCGGCCATGTATGCCGATTTAATTCAAGGTTATACCGATTACGCAGTTTCCACAAAAACCGGTTTGGGCGGCACGAAAATTTGTTTTGATGCGCTGACCAATAATCAGATCGATTTTTATCCCGAATACACCGGCACGGGTTTGCTGGTGATTTTGCAGGCTTCACAAAAAACGACAGATTCCATCGGCAGCAGCAAACTCAAAGTGTATGATTTTGTTAAAAAGAAGTTTGAACAACAATATGCGCTGGAATGGTTGAAGCCAATCGGTTTTAACAATGCTTATGCGTTGATGATGAGAAATAAACAAGCACATGAGCTACACATCAGAACCATCTCCGATCTTAGAAAATACCTCAACAACAAATGATCTGCTTAATCGCTACATCGCCGTTCGCAACCGTTCTAAACAAATCTGCGCGCCGCTGCAAACCGAAGATTATGTAGTGCAGCCCGTGCCGGATGTGAGTCCGCCAAAATGGCATTTGGGCCACACCACCTGGTTTTTTGAAACGTTTATTTTGAAGCCGAATGTTGTTGGTTATCAGGAATTTAATACGGATTATAATTACGTTTTCAATAGTTATTACGAAAGCGTTGGAGTGCGTGTAGTTCGTACAAACCGTGGTAATTTGAGTCGGCCAACCGTGCAGGAAGTTTATGCGTACCGCGATTATGTGGATGCCGCGATGGAAAATCTGCTGCGTTGCGAGGTTTCTGCGGAACTGCATGAACTGTTAACGCTTGGTTTTTACCACGAAGAGCAGCACCAGGAATTATTATGGACAGATATTAAATATATTTTGGGCCACAATCCGCTGCTTCCTGCTTATGCCGAAAATTATCCCGGTAAAAACAGTATGCCTAATAACGATGCTGTTTTTATCCCTATAAAATCCGGTTTGTACGAGATCGGACATGAAGGTGAAGGTTTTTATTTTGATAATGAACTGGGTTGCCACACCGTTTATCTGCCAGATTTTGAAATCAGCAGCGAGCCGGTTAGCAATGCAGAATATCTGGAATTTATTGCAGATGGCGGTTATCAGAACTTCCGTTTCTGGCATGCTGAAGGTTGGGATTGGGTGAAAAACAACGAAATTAAAGCACCGCTTTACTGGCATTTGGTGGACGGTGAATGGTGCAATTATACGTTGGGCGGCATCAAACCAATTGATAAAAATGAGCCGGTTTGCCACATCAGTTATTTTGAGGCTGCCGCTTTTGCCAGCTGGAAAGGTTTGCGCCTGCCAACCGAATTTGAATGGGAAGTAGCTGCTAAACAGTTTAACTGGGGCCGCGTTTGGGAGTGGACAAACAGTGCTTATTTGCCTTATCCCGGCTTTGTTACCGCTCCGGGTGCTATCGGCGAGTACAACGGCAAATTTATGGTGAACCAGATGGTTTTGCGTGGTGCCTCTGACGTAACTTCACCAGATCATAGCCGGAAAACGTATCGTAATTTCTTCCAGACTAATGCGCGCTGGCAATATACCGGAATCCGTTTGGCCAGATAATTTATCAATATGAACACAATTATACAAGACGTAGTAATCACGGAAACAGAAGAAGAATCCGTTTTAAAAATGCATCATCAAAGTTTTTACAAAGATGTTTTAATCGGATTATCTGCTTCGCCCAAAAAACTGCAGTCTAAATATTTTTATGATGCTGCTGGTGATAAACTTTTCCAGGAGATTATGAATTGCCCGGAATATTACCTCACCAATTGCGAACTGGAAATATTTTCGGAACAAACCGCAGCAATTGTACAAACGCTGAAAGAGAATTTTGAGAGTTTTGATTTGATTGAACTCGGTGCCGGTGATGCTACAAAATCCGTTTTTTTGCTGAAAGAATTACTGTCGAAAAATATAGATTTTACTTATTTGCCGATTGATATTTCCACAAATGTCATTGAGCAATTGCTTTATACCTTACCAAAACAACTTCCGGGTTTGCAAATGCACGGCTTAAACGGCGACTATTTTGATATGCTAAAAGAAGCATCGCAACTTTCTTCGCGCCCAAAAGTAGTTTTGTTTATGGGATCGAACATCGGAAATATGCCGGTAAAAGAAGCATTTGATTTCTGCGGAGCTTTGCGCCAAGCTTTATCGTCTGGAGATTTGGCCATAATTGGTTTCGACCTAAAAAAAAACCCGAAAACGATTCTGGCCGCTTATAATGATGCTGCTGGGGTCACTAAAAACTTCAATCTGAATTTGTTAACAAGAATAAACCGGGAACTGGAAGCTGATTTCAACTTGAACCAGTTTGACCATTACCCAACTTACGACCCGCAAACTGGTGCTTGTAAAAGTTTTCTGGTGAGTTTAGTTCAACAAAAAATAAAAATCGGTTCAGCAAACATTCAGTTTAAAGAAAACGAACTGATTGATATGGAAGTTTCCCAAAAATACAACTTGGGAGAAATTAATCAATTCGCATTGGCAGGCGGATTTGAACCGATTCGGAATTTTTTTGATCGTAAAACGTGGTTTGTAGATGCGGTTTGGAAGTGTGTTTAGGATTGTAACTAAAACACATTTCGTGTATAACCGTTGTAAAAGCAAATACATTATAACCCAAAACCATGAGCGCACAAGCAAATATTGAAATCCAGAAAAAATTTGGAGAAGCTGTAAATACCGGCAAATTAGATTTATTACGCGAGTTGATTTCTTCGGATTCCATCGACCATGATCCATCACCGGGACAAGGAACCGGCCCCGAAGGTTACATCAAATTTTTTACGATGATGCGGACGGCTTTCCCGGATTTAAAAATTGAAGTGGAAACTTTGGTTGCCGATGATGATAAAGTTGCTTTTGCATACACCATTACCGGTACGCAAACCGGTGTTTTTATGAAAGTTGAGCCAACCGGAAAAACCATCAAAGCACGTGGTATGCAGATCAGTAAATTTGAAAACGGCAAAATGACCGAACGTTGGGGAAGTTCTGACGAGTTGGGCATTTTGAAGCAATTAGGTGTAGAATTGAAAGAAATTTAAGCCACAAAGTTTATTTTTACAAAAGTCCCGAAGATTTTCGGGGCTTTTTTTATGGCAATAAATTTCAAATGAAACCAAATTTTTGACTGGTAAAACAAGCATCACTGTTGGCCGTTTTGGATAGAAGCAATTTATTTTCCTATGAAAACCAACAATTCTTCCCGTCGTAATTTTCTTCGCCAGCTATCAATTGGTGCCGGTGCCATAACTTTAGGTTCTGGGCTTTCGTCTTTTGATAGGCTTCTTTTAGCACCTAAAAAATTGGGCATCGCGCTGGTTGGTTTGGGCGGATACAGTAGCGGACAGCTGGCTCCGGCTTTGCTTCAAACTAAAAACTGCTACCTTGCTGGCTTAGTTACGGGTACGCCTGAAAAAGCTAAAACTTGGTCGGCTAAGTATAATATTCCGCAGAAAAATATATATAACTACGATAACTTTGATTCCATCGCCCAAAACCCGGATATCGATATTGTTTACGTGGTGCTGCCGGTTTCGATGCACAAAGAGTTTACCATCCGCGCAGCAAAAGTTGGTAAACATGTGATCTGCGAAAAACCAATGGCTTTAAATGCTGCTGATTGCCGGGAAATGATTGCTGCCTGCAAACAAGCCAACCGGATGCTTTCTATCGGTTACCGGCTGCATTTTGAACCGCACAATCTGGAAGTGATGCATTTGGGCCAGCAGCAGATTTTGGGAAAAGTAACGCAATTAGAAACTGCCAACGGCTTTGTTTATGGTGGAGACCCGAACGCTTGGCGATTGAAAAAAGCACTTTCCGGCGGTGGCGCACTGATGGATATGGGCATTTATGCCATTCAAGGTTCGCGCTATACCTTGGGCCAGGAACCGGTTGCCGTAACCGCAAGGCAGGAAAAAACCCGGCCGGAATTGTTTAAAGAAGTAGATGAAACCATTTTTTGGGAGCTGGAATTTCCAAATACTTTTGTAGCTCAAGGCAAATCAAGTTACAATAACAATTGGGGATCGCTCAAAGCAAAAACGACCAACGGCTTTTTTGAATTGGAACCCGCTTACGGTTACGGCGGTTTGGACGGAAAAACTTCAAAAGGGCCAATGAATCTGCCAAATATCAACCAGCAGGCGGCGCAAATGGATGATTTTGCCAATTGTATCAACCTAAAAAAACCAACACGTGTGCCCGGCGAAGAAGGTTTGAAAGATATGCTGGTGGTGGATGCGATTTACCGCAGCTTGGATTCGGGCAAAAAAGAAAAGATCGGTTGACCTGTTTAATTAGCCATAATAATTTCAGGGCAGACCAATTTTTTATGTGCTAAAAGAAGCATCAAATTTGTGATGGTTAATAGAAGGGATCCACTAAAAAATGCTTAATATAGCATAGTGAACACATCTACTTTCCCCCAAAAACCACTTAAAATCTTACAAGCTTCGGCTGGTTCCGGCAAAACTTTTAGTTTGACAGCGCATTATTTAACGCTTTTGTTTGATAATGAGCTGAAATACCGCGAAGTGCTGGCCGTAACTTTTACCAACAAAGCCACCGAAGAAATGAAAAGCCGCATTTTGAGCGTGCTGCGTTCGCTGGCTTTGGGCGAGAAAAGTGCTGAGATTTTTAGGGAAATGATCTTGAAAGCACATCCGGCTTTAGATCCGCAAACTTTACAGGAACGCGCGCACCAGATTTACCGCCGAATTTTGCACGATTACAGCCGCTTTGCCATCAACACGATCGACGGTTTTGTGCAGCAGGTGATCCGCAGTTTTACGTTTGAGCTGGGTTTGGATGCCGGTTATAAGCTGGAAATGAACTTGGATAAAGTCAAGCAATCGCTGGCGGATAAACTGAACGAGCGGCTGGACGAAAAACCCGAACTGCTGCAATGGATCATCAGCCTGGCACTGGACCGGGTAGGAGACAACAAAAGTTGGAACTACCGCCGCGAGCTATTGGATTTGACGGGCGAGATTTTTAAAGAACGTTTCCAGCCGTTTGAAAATGCACTGAAAGAACTGGATTCGGCTACTTTGTTTCCCGATTTAATGAAATTGACGCGTGCTCGAATTGCTTATTTTGAAGAAGCTTTCAAAATTTTGGGAGCCGATGCTTTGCAGGTTTGGGAAAAATCTGGCGTGCAATTAGAAGAACTGAAAGGGAAATCGAGGCATCCGTTTTCTAAATTACATAAACTGGCCGCGGGCGACCATGCTGTTTTTATCGACCTAAAAAAGGTAATTGATAACCCGGAAGAATACCAGAAAGGCGGAAAACTGACGGCTTCGGTTGCTGTTTTATACAATCAGATCAATCCGGTTTTGCTGGATTTGCAGGATTTTTTCTCTGCAGAAACCAGTAAATATGAAATGGCAAAAGCCATCAATACCAACTTGTATTATTTGCGGCTGATGCAAGAAATGGCCTCATTATTAACGGATTATCGTGAGGAAAATCAGGCTTTATTGATCAGCGATGCGCAGTTTTTGCTGAAAGGAATTACGGCAGATCAGCAGGATAACCCTTCTTTTATCTGGGAAAAAATGGGCAATCGCTACAAAAATTTCCTGTTTGATGAATTTCAGGATACATCTTCTTTTCAGTGGGATAATTTTTTGCCGTTGCTGCAAAACACCATTGGTGAAGCCAATGGAAAAATGATCGATAATTTAATTGTAGGCGATGTAAAGCAGTCAATTTACCGCTGGCGCAACGGCGACTGGCGGATTTTGCTGCACAAAGCCAAAGCAGACATCGGCGCAAATAATGTGCTGAGCGATTCACTAGAGGAAAATTATCGAAGTGCGGCTAACATTATCGATTTCAACAATCATCTTTTTCAGGAAATCCCGAAGCTTTTGCAAACACTAATTAACGATAAAGTTTTGCAGGACGGCAGCGAAACATTATACGAAGATTGGTGGAAAGCGATCGGTTTGGATCACATCATTCCGGATGCTTATCTGCAAAGTTTTCAAAAAAAAGCACCGGGAACGTTGCCGGGCGGCTCGGTTGAAGTGCTGTTTTTACCGGTCGAAAATAATCTTTTTCGGGCTTCGCAAATACGGGAAACGGCGTTGCTGCAACTATCAGAAAAGCTAAACGATTGGATTAGTTCGGGCAGATACGAAGCCGGACAGATTTGTATTTTAGTACGAAGCAACCGCGAAGCCAGAGATGTGATCGGGCATTTAATGGCCGATCAGCAGGCGCGGAAAATCAATCAGCAAAAAACTGGTGAAAAATTTGGTGCTTATGAAGTGCTTTCGGGCGAGGCATTGCTGATCAACAATAATTCTGCCGTAAAACTTTTGGTGAGCACGCTGCAATTGATGGTGACGCAAAACGAGCAATCCATGCTGTACAAAGGGTTGTGTTTGCAATTATATTTCAAACAATTGGGCAAAAGTGTGCCGCCGCAAGCCTGGATCAACCTGAAAGATACGCCGATTATAAAAATGCAAAACCTGCTGCCACCGGATTTATGCCGAAATTTCTATGCCTGGCAGCAATTACCGCTCAACGAACTGGCCGAGCAACTTATTACTGTTTATAACTTGGATACGCAAACGCAGCATTTGCCTTATCTTTTCGCTTTCCGGGATATGCTGGCCAAATTTACCACGCAGGGCGAATTGGGCATTACGCGCTTTTTGGAGTGGTGGGACGAGGAGGGAAAACTGAAAGCCTTGCCGTCTGGTTCGCAAAATGATGCCGTGCAGGTGATGACGATCCATAAATCCAAAGGTTTGGCATTTGATGTGGTGATGCTGCCGTTTTGCAGTTGGGATTTGGACGGCATGACGAATAGTATTTTTTGGGTAGATACGCAAGACACACCTTACGAAATGCTGCAATCCCTACCGGTGAACTACAAAAAAGCGTTGGGCAAATCTGATTTTTCTAAAGCTTATTTTGAAGAACTGCTTTTCAATTTGATGGATGCGCTAAACATGCTTTATGTGGCCACCACGCGCACGCGCAATCATTTGTACATTACCGCGCCCGGACAAGGAAAAAATGAGGCTAAAACAAGCATCGTAGGCGACCTGATTTTGGAGGCTTTAAAAATTCCGGTGGCTGGTTTGAATGCTTCTTTTATCGATGATCGTTTTGTTTTGGATGAACCGGTTACCAAAAAAACATCGATAAAAACAGCATCGGAAGAAAAGATTCAACTGAAAAAATATCCGGTTTCGCAGCGGCTAAGCCAGGCATTAGCCAGCAAAAAAGTTTGGATCAAGCTGGATTTGTTGAGCGGAGACGCAGCTCAGCACAAAGGGATAATTTTGCACGAATTGCTTGCAAGAACGATGGATATGGCCAAATTGCCAAAAGTAATCAACGAAATGCAGCAGGAAGGGTTGATCCGCGAAGCAGAAAAAGAAGAAGTTAGAATAAATGCACAAAGCGTGCTGCAAAATCAGGAACTAAAAAAACTGTTCAGCAAACCTTATCAGGATCTTTCGGAACAAACTATCATTGATAGCAAAGGCGAAAGTTATCGCCCGGACAAGGTTTTGATTGGCACAAACGAAGTAACGATCCTTGATTTTAAATTCACTTCCGACCAGAGGCCAGAACATCGCACGCAGGTAAAAGCTTACGGAAAATTGCTTGCTGATATGGGTTATCCCAAAGTCAGCAGTTATTTGTATTATGGTTTTTTGCAGGAGCTGGTGGCGGTTTAAAAGTAGTTTTTAATCCAAAATGATCTGTCTTTTTATGCTTTCTTCCAATGAAATAAACGTTTCCGTACGCTGGATGCCTTCTACGCTTTGGATTTGTTCATTCAAAATCTCCCGCAAATGGGTGGTATCCCGGCAAATAATTTTGGCAAAAATACTCCAGCTGCCGGTGGTATAATGCAGTTCTACAATCTCGTTTACCGTTTTTAGTTGTTTAACGGCGTTGTTGTACTGCGAACCTTTTTCCAAAAAAATACCCAGAAAAGCACAGATGTCATAACCTAACTTTTGCGGGTTAATTTCCAGGTTTGCACCTTTTATAATGCCCAATTCCTCTAATTTTTTCATGCGCACGTGTATAGTCCCGCCCGAAACAATTAGTTCTTTGGCAATTTCTGTGTAAGGTGTGGTTGCGTCTTTCATCAGGATAGACAAAATCTGAATATCCAGATTATCAATTTCTGAATTATGAGGTTTTTTATTAAGCATAAATTTTGAAATGTGTAACGTTTAACAATTATAATTTAATTTTAGATAAAAATAAAATTATTTTGTTGAAATATTTGTAAGAAAATGAATCATGCCTTAGATTTGTATCAGCAATAAGAAAAAACGTTCTTTATCATTGCTAAAACAAAAGATATTGTAGGATGGTGAAATTTGGCAGACACACCTCCTTGTCCCGGTGGCGAAGATTCTGGGAAACCATGGCAACATGATAACCACTTCGTGAAGGTTCGACCCCTTCTCCTACAGCCCTTCTCATAATTTAGGTTTATAATTGGTTAGTAAAAGCTCCCTGCCCATCAGGGAGCTTTGCTGTTTTGCAACAATTTTATGCTGGTAAAAACAGTATGGTTTCAAAAAAATTAGTTTTAAAATTTGGGCGTGCCCCTACGGGTCGGGCTTTCCGTTACAAGTCCTCGTTCGTGCCTCACTCCGGGCTTTCCACTACAATCCCTCACGCGAAGCTGCACAACCGTTGTACTGTCCTTATGCATATCACCCAATTTTACATCTTGTCATCCTGAGCTTGTTGAAGAATCTTCTTTAAAGCGAAAAAATCTAAAATCCAAAGAAGCTTTCTCCCTTTCGAGATAACAAAATGCTTCTTTTATCACCCTAAATTTATGCCGATAAAAAGAAGCATCAGCTTATTTGCAATATTTAGCCAGCATGGCATCCGCTTTATCACTGCCAATGTTGCGCACAAAATTCCAATCTTCACAAGCACCTTCGCGGTCGCCTTGTTTAAGTTTGGTACTTGCTTGATTGATAAGTTCATCCGCATAATCATCATCCAAACCCAACTGCTTTTTTAAAGCTAAAATTTCGGCTTCTTTAGCCGTATCAGCTTTGCCCAGATATTTGTTTTTGTAGTAATTGGTTACGGCATCCACCAAAGCTTCCCGTGCTTTGTAAGCTGTAATGGCCTGTTCCATATCATTCCGATTTCTGAGGCCGCAGCGGGAATCGCTCAAATTGAAGTTGACCGGCAAGATCAAAGTCGTACTCAAATCATGATCGGCGGGCAAAATCCATTTGCCGGCCGTCATTTTAACTAAGCGGACGGCCTCATCGTCCAGATCGACACCAAAGCCCTGTTGCACTTTTACATTGACTGGTTTGTTGTTTAAATCGATGTTGAAACTTACTTGAACAGTGCCCGAAATGCAGTTTTGCTTGGAATAATCCGGATAGATCAGATTTTGCGATAAAAAATTATTTAACGCGCCTTGCCCGCCTTTAAATTGCGGCTGATCCTCGGTAAAAAATGCACCAACAAAAGATTGAAATAGTATAAATAAGTACAACATTATTTTTGATTTCTATATGAAATAGAATAACGTAAAAATGGCGTTATCGTTGTACCGGGAAACGTAAAATTAAATTCGGATCCGGAATATTTTGCTGATATTTTTCCTGCTCTGAAAGCTTGCAAACGCCTGGATAATCGCCGGCCATTCCTTCCATATCAAACATCAGCTGGTAGTGCAAATGCGGCGGCCAGTTTCCGTTTTCTTCTGCTGAACCAAATTCAGCAATTTTTTCGTTTTGTAGGATTGTTTTTCCGGGAAACAAATCTTCCAGTGATTTTCGGTTCAAATGGCCATAAAGCGCATAAAAATTTAGGCCGTAAAAACAGTGTTCTAAAATAATCGTCGGCCCGTAATCTCCAAAATGATCATTATCCTGAAAGCTGTGGATTTTACCACTGAAAGGAGCATAAACCGGCGTGCCTGCATCAGCCCAAATATCTACGCCCAAGTGCAGTTTCCGCGGTTCATCCAAAGTATCGAAATGAGCACTTCTGGCATAAAGCGTTCGGTTTTCTAAGTAACCGCCAATGCCGTATCTGCAATTATTTTGTTTAAGGATTTGATTTACCCAAACAGAAAAAGCAGCCGTATCAGCAATTGTTTCCGGCTGCAAATCAATATTATCCGAAGTAAAATTAAACGGAAATAGTTTGTCTTTCTGCGGATCAAAATCAACAACTTTACCAATCTCCTGCGCATGTTTTTGCAGCAGATTGGCAAATTGCCAATGCTTTTCATTCAGCATAAAACCTTAATTTTCGTTTTCATCTTTGTGGATTTTGTCGAAAAGCTTGTCCATCCGGTCAACATAATCGCTGGTATCGTCCACAAAAAACTCCAGTTGCGGCACTACGCGCACCTGATCTTTAATCTGTTTACCTAATTTGTACCGGATTTCCGACGAATGCAGCTTGATGGTTTGCAAAGCCTGCTCATTATTAATTCCGTTAAAAAAGCTTAAAAAAACGCGCGCAATAGCCAAATCCGGTGTGGTGCGCACTTTGGTGATGGTGATTAAGGTATTGGGCAGAAAATTCATTCCTTCCCGCTGAAAAATAGCTGCCAGGTCCTGCTGGATTACACCGGCAAACTTTTGTTGTCTTTTAGATTCCATCTTAAATTTATTTGTTGGGAAGAGTTTATTAATCAACGCAAAATTAAATGCAATGCTGTTTTTATCACACTAAAAAAAGGGTGATAAAAACAGCATTGCACAAATCAATATAACAATTGATCATAAGGATAGCGTTCTGTATGAACCGCTTTTACCTGTTCGTAAAGCAATTTCTTGAAATCTTCCAGGTTTTCTTTGTTTAGTGCTGAAATAAAGATCGCCGGACTATTATTCCGTGCCATCCAGCTTTGTTCAAATTCTTCCAGCGTTGGCGCCGTTTCCGGTTCTTCCGGGTTGATAATAGTTGGGTGATAAGCATCGATCTTATTAAAAACGGTAATAATTTGCTTGTCAATCGCACCCAAATCTTTCAAAGTTTCGGTTACGGTATGGATCTGATCTTCAAAATTCGGGTGAGAAATATCTACCACGTGGATCAATATATCCGCTTCGCGCACTTCATCCAGCGTGGATTTAAAACATTCGATCAGGTGATGCGGTAATTTTCGGATAAATCCAACCGTGTCGGAGAGCAGAAAAGGCAGGTTTTCGATCACCACTTTGCGAACAGTCGTATCCAGCGTGGCAAACAATTTATTCTCCGCAAAAACCTCTGATTTGGAAATCATGTTCATAATCGTGGATTTCCCAACATTGGTATAGCCAACCAAAGCCACGCGAACCAAAGCCACGCGGTTTTTACGCTGCGTTTCGTTCTGCCTGTCAATGTGTTTTAGCTTTTCTTTTAAAAGCGAAATTTTGTTGAGGATCAAACGTCTGTCGGTTTCAATTTGGCTTTCACCCGGTCCGCGCATCCCAATTCCACCTTTTTGCCGTTCCAAGTGCGTCCATAATCGGGTCAGCCTCGGCAGCAAATATTGTAGTTGCGCCAGTTCTACCTGCGCTTTAGCTTGCGCCGTTTGCGCTCGGCCGGCAAAAATATCCAGGATCAGATTGCTTCTGTCTAAAATTTTCACCTGCAGCTCAGTCTCAATATTCCTCATTTGCGATGCCGAAAGCTCATCATCAAAAACCACCATATCAATTTCTTCTGCAGCTACGTAAGCTTTTATTTCTTCCAGTTTGCCAGTTCCCACAAAGGTTGCACGTTCCGGCCGCTGCATTTTTTGGGTGAAAGTTTTTACGGTTACACCACCGGCCGTATCCACCAAAAACTCCAGTTCTTCTAAATATTCGCGTTCCCGTTCTTCAGTTTCGCCCGGCGTAATGATGCCTACCAAAACAGCTTTTTCCTGCTTGATGGCAGTGTCATAATATTTTTGTTTCATATTGATTGATGCTTCTTTT
>CAXSBZ010000014.1:0-75748 GCA_964236465.1 uncultured Sphingobacteriaceae bacterium
ATTTTTTATACCTTATTATGCTGGTTTGAGCTTAGGATACACGTTTGGGAAGTAATCTTTTAATGTCATAATTTCAAAAGCCGAAGATTTGTCTTCGGCTTTTTTTAGTTTAGGACTTTCTATAGAAATGAATTTTAAATCGCTCCTGTCATTTACCATACTTCTTTTATCGGTACTTTTTTCTTCGGCACAACAAAAAAACTATCAAAACGAACTTGGTTTTCAAACCGATAACGATGCTTACCTGGCACAAGGTTCGGACCGGTATTATACCAACGGCTTGTTTATTTATTTTCGGCACGCGCTTCAAACCGATACTTCTAAGCAAAAGCTTTTCGGGAAAACATTAGGTTTCGAGATCGGGCAAAAGATGTTCAATCCGCAATCGGCTTTTATTCCGGCTGCTGCTTATGTTGATCGTCCTTTTGCAGGTTATTTGTATGCCGGAAGTTCATTGCAATATCTTTTTAAAAACGAAAGCGCACTGAAACTTGGTGTTCAATTGGGCGTAACTGGACCGGCGGCTTTGGGCAGGCAGGCGCAGGAACTGGTGCACCGAATAATAGGTTTTTACAAGCCGCAAGGCTGGCAATACCAGATCAGGAATAATATCGGCGTGAATTTGCTTGGAAACTACGACCGCTTATTCTTTCGTTCTGGTTGGTTTGATGCTTCCGGAAATGCTTATGCTGATCTGGGGACTACTTTTACCGGGGCAGGGGCAGGGTTAACGCTTCGTTTTGGCGAATTTAATCCTTTGTATCGTTCGGTAAGCACTTCCGGTTTGGTTGCCAAAAATAGGTTGATAAAAGAAGTATCGCGTCGGGAGTTTTTCTTCTACCTAAAACCTGCGCTCAATTATACTGCTTATGATGCAACCGTTCAGGGCAATTTGTTTAAGCAAAGTAATGATCCGCTCGAAATCACCGGAAAACCGGAACCTTTGGTGTTGAGCCAGGAAATTGGCGGAAACCTGACTGCTGGCCGCTGGGCCTTTAATTTGGCGGCAATTTTCCGGACGCGGGAAGTAAAAAGCATGGTCCGCGCGCACCAATGGGGCACGGCTACTTTTTTGTACCGGTTTAACTGATGCTGTTTTTATCATCCTAAAATCCGGATTGTTAATAATTTGTTAATTGTCAGTACAATATTTTTTGCAGAACCGGGTTTTGTTTAATATTGAATCCAGCATCGGTCTTTAAATGAAATACGGTTTTATTTTAGGGTTTCTGATTTTTTCCTCGATCGAAAGCATTCAGGCACAAAATTCTTATGTACGGTTGGGCCAGAAAGCTTTGGTAGATGGTGATTTTAAAAACGCCGTGACCAGTTTGGAAAAAGCTTGCATCACGGATTCCACCAATGCCAATGCGCTGTGGATGTTGGGCTATTCCTATTACCATTGCGATAGTTACAAAAAATCCATTGCTACTTATACCAAACTCATTTCTGTAAAACCGGCAGATGCTACAGCATACTATTATCGCGCCAGGGCAAAAGGCCGTTTGGCAATTGATAATACAGTTACAGCTTCCGACAAGGAAAAATATTTTTTAGGGTCTATTCTGGATTTCACTAAAGCAGCTTCGTTGGATCAAGCTCAAATCCGATATTATCAAAACAGAGGGATTGCTTACAAAGATTACGGCACGTTTAAGCTAATTAAAAACACCGGCTTTTATGACCGCAACCGCGCGGCAAATGCTTTTAAAGCTTCCATTGCTGATTTTCAAAAGGTTTTGGATGCTGATCCTTCCCGCAGAGATGTAAGCTCTTTGCTCGAATTGTCTAAAGAACAATTAGATCAGATGTTTCACCGGAAATAATAATTCAATTTATTTTAGTTTTCCTTCGATCAAATAATCATTCATTCCTAAAAAACGCACGGTTTGTTTTATGCGGATTAGGTAAAGCGAATCCGGATAATAAGTTAATTTTTCTGTAGTTTGAAATAATTTATTATTCACTACATTATAAACCATCACAAAAACCAGTTTGTTATTGGTTTTTTTAAGCATGATTTCCCTAGTTTTCAAATCTGGTTCCAACGCTTTGTAAATGGTATAATCGCCGGAAACCGTTGTTTTATAGCTTCGTTGCCAGGCAGGTTTATTGATGTCTGATTCGGAAAAAACCGACAACTCGCCGGGCCAGTTTTCAATTTTTACTGTTTTGGTTTCTGCTTGTCCGTTTCGGGATACTGTTTTTACCACCTTAAAATTAGTCTTAGTTAGCTTTTGCGCCTGCTGTTTAAAGTAGGTGTTCAAGCTAAAAAATTCTGATTTATTTTGTTGGATAACTGGTTTGCAGGAAGTTAAACTTTCCGCTAAAACCAATATCATAAACCAAATTTGGCGGTTTGTCGTGCCCAAACGAATGCTTCTTTTATACCAAAACATTTCCGGTCATTTCAGCAGGGATTTCTACATCCAGTAATTTTAAAACAGTTGGCGCAATGTCTCCCAGCTTGCCGTTTTTTACCGTTTTGTAATCTGCATCAACCAAAATACACGGAACCAAATTGGTGGTGTGCGCCGTATTTGGCGAACCATCCACATTTACCATATAATCGGCATTGCCATGATCTGCAATAATGATGAAAGAATAACCGTTTTGGAGTCCGGTTTCTACCACTTGTTTTACACAGCCATCCACCGTTTCCACCGCTTTTACAACGGCTTTAAAAACGCCGGTGTGGCCAACCATATCGGGGTTGGCAAAGTTGAGGCAAACAAAATCAGGCCAGCCGCTTTCCAGTTCCGGAATGATCAGTTCTTTGATCCCTTCGGCACTCATTTCCGGCTGCAAATCATAAGTTGCCACCTTTGGTGATGGCACCAGCAAGCGTTTTTCGTTGGCAAATTCTTTTTCCCTTCCTCCGGAAAAGAAAAAAGTAACGTGCGGATATTTTTCGGTTTCTGCAATCCGGATTTGGTTTTTGCCGGCGTACTGCAAAATCTCGCCCAGTGTATTGATCAAGTCATCTTTAGTGAAAACAACATCAACATCCTTAAAATTCTCGTCATAGGAAGTCATGGTGATGTATTTCAGTTTCAACGGGTGCATATTTTGCTCCGGGAAAGCTTTTTGGGTTAAAGCCGAAGTGATTTCGCGGCCACGATCCGTACGGAAATTGAAGCAGATCACTACATCGTTTTCCTCGATAACCGCAACCGGATTTCCGTTTTCATCAACTTTAACAACCGGTTTGATAAATTCATCGGTTACGCCATCTGCATAAGAATCTCGAACAGCTTCGGCAATATCAGTAACCGGCATCCCAATGCCGTTCACCAATAAATCATACGCTAATTTTACGCGTTCCCAGCGGTTATCGCGGTCCATGGCGTAATAGCGGCCAATCACGGATGCTGTTTTTACCGGTGTATTTTTGATGTATTCTTCCAGCTTTTCCAAATAAGCAAAACCTGAGTTGGGATCTGTATCCCGGCCATCCATGAAAGCGTGGATGAAAACTTTTTGCAAATTGTACTGCTGGCTCATATCGCACAAAGCCCGCAAATGATTGGTGTGCGCATGTACGCCGCCATCAGAAAGCAAACCCATCAAATGCACTTTTTTATTGTTTTGCCGCGCATATTCAAAGGCTTGGGTGAGCACAGGATTGGTAAAAAAATCACCATCAGCAATAGATTTATGGATGCGGCCCAGCTCTTGATAAACCACTCTGCCTGCACCCAAATTCATGTGGCCCACTTCAGAATTACCCATCTGTCCGGCCGGCAAACCCACCGCTTCACCCGAAGCTTCCAAAGTAGAATTGGGATAAGTTTCTCTTAAATAATTAAAAAAGGGTGTTTTTGCTGCCAAAATTGCGTTGGATTGATCAGCAGTTCCGTACCCCCAGCCATCTAAAATCAAGAGGGCGACTTTTTTATTTTTTTCCACGGGGGCAAATATACTTGATCGTGCAATTAATGTCAGGAATTATTTATACTACGCTAAAATTAAACTGAAATATTGTAATTTTATACGTAAACAGGTTTTCAATAACCACCGACCATGAAAAATAGTGTTATCATTTTACTGTTGCTTGCTTCTTTTAGCACCTCTTTTTTGCCCGATCAGATAGACAAAGTTGCCGCTTTATTGCAGCAAGGCCAGGCACACGAACTGGGAAAAATCAGCGCGACAAGCTTGGAATTGAGTATTTTGGGTGATGAAAAAGTAGTTTCCAAAGCGCAGGCAGAAAATATGCTCAATGCTTTTTTTACCGCTAATAAACCGGTTTCCGTCAAGGTAATCCATCGGATGGATACGAACCCGAACCTGCTTTATGCTGTGGCGCAGCTGCATACTTCAACCGGCAACTTTCGTGTTTCTTTTTCCTTCAAAAACAATAATAACAATCAGGAACTGACAGAACTGCGCATCGAAACAGAAAAAGAACCGTAAATAGCCTTAAATAATTACTTTTGGTTCTTTAAATTTTAAAGAATTGGACTTAAACCTGATTAATCATTTTATCGACTTGGCACTGGCAGAAGATGTTGGCGATGGCGATCATACTTCCCTGGCCACGATTCCGGCAGAGGCAAAAGGCAAAGCAAGACTGCTGGTAAAAGAAGCAGGGATTTTGGCGGGCGTAGAACTGGCAATCCAAATTTTTGCCAAAGTTGATTCCGAATTAAAAACACAAGTTTTTTTGCAGGACGGCGCGGCAATCCAGCCTGGCGATATTGTTTTTTATGTAGAAGGCAGCGCGCAAAGCATCCTCAAAGCCGAGCGACTGGTGCTGAATTGTATGCAGCGGATGTCGGGCATTGCTACCAAAACTCATCAAATTGTAGAACTGATAAAAGGCAGCGGTGTAAAACTGCTCGACACCCGAAAAACCACGCCCGGTTTGCGTTACCTCGAAAAATGGGCGGTTCGGATTGGCGGCGGCGTAAACCATCGTTTTGGTTTGTACGACATGATTTTGATCAAAGATAACCACGTAGATTACGCAGGCGGCATAAAACAGGCGATAAAAACAGCACGGCAATATCTAATAGATCAGCATAAAAACCTCCAGATTGAGATTGAAGTGCGCAATATGAACGAGTTGCAGCAAGTGATTGACGAAGGCGGTGCCGACCGAATTTTGCTGGATAATTTCTCGCCCCAACAATTAAAAGAAGCCGTGAAACTGCTGGATAAAAGATATATCACCGAAGCTTCGGGCGGCATTACGCTGGAAAACATTGCCGAATATGCTGCAACCGGCGTAGATTATATTTCTTCCGGTGCGTTAACACATTCGGTCAAAAGCCTGGATTTAAGTTTGAAAGCTGTTTAAAGATGTTTTTTGTGCAAATAAAAACAGCCTCCAAAGCAATTTTGTTATCATTGCATTGCGATGATATCTATATACTCGGTTTGGGCGCTGCTTCTTGCTTATTTGCTTGGTTCTATTCCTTCTGCGGTCTGGATTGGTAAATACTTTTATGGGATTGATGTGCGCGAGTACGGGAGCGGCAATGCAGGTGCCACCAATACTTTTCGGGTTCTGGGTAAAAAAGCAGGCATCCCGGTGATGCTGATCGATATTTTGAAAGGCTGGTCGGCCACTAATTTGGCTTTTTTTATCGGCTTGTCGGTTACCGGCCCACATTATTCCGTACAATTTGTCAATTACCAGTTGGCATTAGGCATTACCGCTGTGATGGGCCATTTGTTCCCCATATTTGCCGGTTTTCGTGGCGGAAAAGGCATTGCTACTTTAACCGGGATGATTTTAGCCGTACATGTGCAGGCATCCTTGCTTTGCATCCTGGTTTTTTTATTGGTTTTGCTGATAACCCGTTATGTTTCACTCAGTTCTATCGCTGCGGGTTTTACTTTTCCGCTCAGTACGATATTTATATTTCATGTCTCCATTCGGTCTATCATCGTTTACGGCATGTGTATTTGTGTGCTGATTTTGGTTACGCATCAAAAAAATATAGAGCGTTTGATGAAAGGAAAAGAATCCAAAGTAAACCTTTTTAAGAAAAAAGTAGTTTAAAGACTTATGAAAAATTTATATACTGTTGCTATCCTCAGTTTGGTAATTCTGTTTAATTCCTGTTCCAGTGTGCCCATTACCGGCCGCAAACAGTTTATAGCTGTTAGTGACGAACAGGTAAACCAGTCGGCGGCCCAAAGTTATCGCCAGTTATTATCTGATCCTAAAACAAAAGTGATCTCTAATACAACTGACGCACAGCGTGTTAAACGTATCGGTAGCCGGTTATCAGCAGCAATAGAACGCTATTTGAAAGATAACGGATATGCAGATAAATACAATTTTAAGTGGGAATTTAACCTGATCGAAAGTAAAGAAATAAACGCCTGGTGTATGCCGGGCGGAAAAGTGGCAGTTTACAGTGGTATTTTGCCGATCACCAAAGATGATGCAGGTTTGGCAACCGTAATGGGACACGAAATCGGCCATGCTATCGCCAAACATTCTGCCGAGCGGATCTCGCAGCAATATGTGGCACAAGGTTTAGGTTCGGCCATTGGTGTGGCGGCAAACGGTTCATCTTCGGCGTTGGTAAATATCATCAATCAATCTTATGGCACAGTTGGGCAGCTTGCGTTGTTGAAATATAGCCGCGGACAGGAAACTGAAGCAGACCGTTTAGGTTTAACTTTTATGGCGATGGCTGGCTACGATCCGCATAATGCCGTTATTTTCTGGCAGCGGATGGCTGCACAAGGCAACGGCCAGCAACAACCGGAGTTTTTGAGTACGCACCCGGCAGATGCCACGCGGATAGCCAATATCCAGGCCCGCATACCGGAAGCGATGAAGTATTATGTGAAACAATAAAATCAAAAAATCCTGCTGAACCAAAGCAGGATTTTTTGTTTTAGCGGGATTTGGAGATGCTTCTTTTACCGGTACATTTTCATCAAACCAAATTAAAGCTTGACAGATAAATGCCGATGCTGTTTTTATCGGGTAAAAATTGGGATAAATACACGACAGAAAATAACAAAAACAGCAAACCAGCGATGATGCTAAGCCAATAAAAAAAGTTGGCTTTGAGGCTGGTGTCTAATTGCTGTTTCAACAAACTCATTGCTCGCAAATTTAAGTTTGTTGTTAAACGAAATTGTTAAGAAAAGGTTAAAGTTATTGTGCTGAAAGTATCAGAGTTAAAATTGAATTATTTCATTTTTTGTAAAAGGAAAAAGGGTAGATAAAAGAAGTATTGCCAACGTCAAAAGAATCACAAAAAAACACTTGCGGTTTTAATCACAAGTGTTTAAATTTTTAGTGCCCACGGAGAGACTCGAACTCTCAAGAGACAATTCTCAACGGCTTCTGAGACCGCAACGTTTACCAATTTCGCCACATGGGCATTATTATCTGAAAAAATAGGCTGTAAAAACAGTATTTATTTTCTCTTTGGCGGGCTGCAAATATAATGCTTTCACTGAAACCTGTTGGATAAATATGGAATTTGATCTGCAAATTTCTATTGCTTACGTCAGCATATTAAAAAACTGATTACCTTGAGCAACATGAAAAATTACTGCTTTTTTGTTCTTTTCTTTTTTTGTTTTTCCACTAATCTTCAGGCACAAAAAATACAATTGCTGCAACAGGATACCGCAACCAGCATCAGGGGATTATCGGTTGTGGATAACCAGGTGGCTTGGGCAAGCGGGAGCAAAGGGCATGTTGCCATCACCACAAACGGCGGCAAAACCTGGAGCTGGCAGCAGGTGAAAGGTTTTGAAAAAAGTGATTTTAGGGATGTAGAAGCGTTTTCTGGTAAAGAAGCCATTATTATGAGTTCGGGTACGCCGGCTTTAATCATGAAAACTACGGATGCTGGTGCCAGCTGGAAAGTAGTTTATCGCAATGATGATAAAGCTTGGTTTTTGGATGAAATGACTTTTGTCAGCAAAAAGCACGGTTATATTTTGGGCGATCCGGTAGCCGGAAAATTTGTATTGCTTGAAACAAAGAACGGAGGAGAAAGCTGGAAGCCAGTGGTTGATTTACCTTCAGCATTGCCGGATGAAGCCGCATTTGCAGCCAGCGGGACCGGGATCATCCAGGAACCTTACAGCCGCAATTTCTATTTTGTTAGCGGAGGGAAAGTTTCGCGGGTTTTTATTTATAGGAAAGGGAAATTTTACAGTGAGCACATTCCGTTGAAGCAGGGATTGCCAAGCCAGGGTGCATTTTCTGTAGCGGCAGGTGGTGCCAGGCTTGTGATTGTTGGCGGCGATTATCAGCATCCTGAAAACAGGGATTCAGTTGCCTGTTTTTATGATGGTAAAAAAGGTAAAATCAGCAACAAAAATATTCGGTTGAGTAATACACAGCCTCGGGGTTTTCAATCTTGTGTTAGTTTTTTGGGAGGAAATGTTTTTCTGTCAACAGGTACATCCGGCACAAATATTTCTCGTGATGGCGGCGAAAATTGGCAGGCAATTGATGCCAGCAGCTTTAATGTTTGCCAGAAAGCTAAGCACGGAAATGTAGTTTTTTTGGCTGGTGATCATGGCAAAATAGCTCAATTTATAAATCATTAGCCTGATAATAAACCAGTTGATTTTTTATCAAAAAAAATTAGGATTTAGCCTTGCAGCAAAATATTAAAACGCCTATATTTGCACCACTTTAACGGGAAACGTTAAATGATTTCGTAGCTCAGCTGGTAGAGCATAACACTTTTAATGTTGGGGTCCTGGGTTCGAATCCCAGCGGGATCACAAAATAGCCTTCCAACGAAGGCTATTTTTGTTTTAGCCAATTTTATTTTCTTCGGATAAACAGTCAAACAATACAGTTTTGCTTTTGGAGAAGTGAAAAATAATATTGCGCCTCAGCCTTTTGCCTTTTTCCATTCGGCTTTTAGGAGTTTATATTGATCCAAGTTTTCGGCTTGCTGCCATCGTTCATAAAAAACGGCAGCTGCTTTGGCTTTTTCTGGGTCGCCGGTGCCGCGTTCCAATAATTCATAATCCTTTTGCTGATCGTACTTTTTGCCGCCTTTGTAATTGGCATAACGGCGCGCCCGGGTAAAACCCATTTGCAAATATTTCCGGGCCATATCGGCACCTGCAAATTCTCCTTTTTGCAGATAATCCAAAAACAATCCATGAATTTTCTGACTGCTTGCTGCTGCAATTTCGCTGGTTTTAAACCGCCAGTATTGCCCGATCTCGCTTTTATAAGGTTCGCAAATCAAAACGCCCTGCTCGCCTTTGCCCACACGGTATTTTTCCGGTTCCTGCCGATAATCTACATCGGGCAGCCAGGCATAAGTGGTTTTATCAAAATTGAGGTAAGATGGTTTGGTCGTCATGCAGTTCAAAATTCAGTTTAATTTTTTAAACAAAAACCTGAAAATGTATTTTTTAGAATGCTTCTTTTATCGGCATAAAATTGGGCTTGATCGGATTTCATACAAAACCTTTTCGCTGATTTTAGGGCGATAAAAGAAGCATCCGCAATTTTAATAATTGGAATTTGTGGCAGCCAAAATTAATTTTTAAGGATTACAGTTATAACTTTGCAGCCTTATATTTTACTGTTAAATATGTTCCGGCTGTCCAAAATATTGATTTTCAATAGTTTTATCCTGCTTTCGTCCTTGTTTCATTTTTACTTTCCGCCAAAAAATACGGTAAACGCAGCAGAATTCCGTTTTAAAACGATTGTGATCGATCCGGGGCATGGCGGAAAAGACCCGGGCGCACGCGGTGACTTTTCGTTGGAAAAGAATGTGGCACTGTCCATCGGCAAAAAACTACAAAAAGCATTGCAGGTAGATTTGCCGGATGTACAAGTAATCATGACGCGGTCCGGCGATCAGTTTATCGAACTAAACCAACGTTCAGAAATCGCGAATAAAAACCACGCCAACTTGTTTATTTCGATCCATTGCAATTCCTCGCCCGAAGAAAGCGCGCTGCCCAAACAAAACGGTGCGCTGGTGCTGGTGTACGGTTATCACCGCAAAGGCGAACAAATGGAGGCGATCCGGGAAAATGCTTCCATCTACAAAGAAAAAAACTACAAGCAAAAATATACGGATTACGGCAGCGATGCTTCTACCAACATGATTATCCTGAATGCTTATATGCAGAAATACCGCAAGCAAAGTATCCTTTTTGGTGATTTGTTGCTGCATGAATTTAAAAAACATGATCATCGCCGCGTGATTGGGTTGAAGGAGCAAGGCGTGCTGGTGCTGGCCCACAGCGCAATGCCGTCGGTTTTGGTAGAAACGGGTTTTATCAACAATCCGATCGAAGAAAAATACCTGAATTCGGGCAGCGGGCAGCAGGAAATTGTGCAGTCTGTTTTGCGTTCGGTAAAACGCTATATCGATAAACGGTCGTAGATTTTGTTGACAATTTTAGGCCGATAAAAACAGTATCTGATTTAAATTTCTTCTGTAATGAAAGCATAAATCTCAGCATAAATAAAACAGCTTTTGCCAAAACCTGTTAACCATAAAAATCAAAATATAAAAATGGATAGTATCAATCAAAACCAACCAGAAGATAATTTTAAAAGTTTGGCCGGCCAGGAAGCACTGAAAAAGATGAAAGAGATTGCGGAAGCAACGAAATCGTGTTTTTTTTGTACGGATATTAAAACCGGTTCGCCGATGTCAGTAAGGCCAATGGCTGCCCAGCAAGTGGATGATGAAGGTAATTTTTGGTTTTTGAGCAGCAACGACAGCCATAAAGATGCTGAAATAAAGCAGGATGCCCATGTGCAGCTGTTGTTTCAGGAAACTCATCATTCCGGTTTTTTGAGCGTTTACGGCGCGGCAAGTATCAGTGCTGATAAAGAAAAAATTAAAGAATTGTGGGAGCCGATCTTGAAAACCTGGTTTACTGGTGGCGTTGATGATCCGCGCATCAGTGTGATCAAAATAAAGCCGATGGATGCTTATTATTGGGATAATAAACACGGCAATGCGGTTGCTTTTGTAAAAATGGCTGTTGGTGCCGTGATTGGTAAAACTTTGGATGATACGGTAGAAGGTGAACTTAAAATTTAAGGTGATAAAAACAGCATCCTGTTAAATTTATCATAGCCGATTTTTTTTCGGCATCGTATAAGGCTTTGTTCAACTGTTTGAGCAAAGCCTTTACTGTTTTTTATGCACCTCGTTTCCATCATCACTGTAAATTATAACCAGCCGGAAGTAACGGAAGCGTTGCTGCAATCTATCCTTAGCAAAAACGATTATTCTGAAATCCAAATGATTGTGGTGGATAACGGCAGCCATACAAATCAGGTTCCGGTTTGGAAGAGTAAATTTCCTTGGGTGCATTTTGTAAGATCAGAAGTTAATTTGGGTTTTGCCGGAGGGAATAATTTGGGTATGCGCGAAGCAACTGGCGATTACCTTTTTTTGATCAATAACGATACGGAAGTAACACCCGGACTGATCAGCAAGCTGGCAAACCAACTGGAAAAAAACCCGCAAATCGGGATTATTTCGCCTAAAATAAGATATTTTGAAGCACCTGATACGTTGCAGTATGCCGGTTTTACGAAGATGAATTATTACAGTGCGCGCAATAGTTGCATCGGTCAGTTTGAAAAAGACAATGGCCAGTACGACCACCTCACCGGAAAAACAGGTTTTGCACACGGCGCGGCGATGATGGTACGCAGATGTGCGCTGAAAAAAGCCGGATTGATGCCCGAGCAATTCTTTTTATATTATGAAGAATTGGATTGGTGCGATCATTTTAAACGTGCAGGTTATGAAATTTGGGTAGATATGCAGGCTGTGATTTACCACAAGGAATCGGTTTCGGTAGGTAAAAACAGTATGCTGAAAACCTATTTTATAAACCGGAACCGCCTATTGTATATCCGCCGGAATGCGCCGTTTTTTAAACGAAAAATTTTTTACATTCACTTTTTGCTTTTGGTGATGCCGCGAAATATGCTGGCTTACGTAAAGGAAAATAAAACTGCTTATGTGATGGTAATGTTGCGTTCTATTTGGTGGAACCTGACTAATCAGAAGAGTAGTCATCATTTAGGTTATCCGGTGTAAACCAGATGATTGCGTTTTTCTGGATCAGCATATTTATTATTTTCTACGCCTTTATCGGTTACGGTATCGTTTTGTTTTTTCTGGTAAAAGTATGTCGGATTTTCAGGGGTAAAAGAAGCATCAGCACCAAAGCTTCCACCGCTTTGCCCACCTGCACGCTAATTGTTGCGGCTTACAATGAACAGGATTTTATGGCCGAAAAAATAAAAAATACTTTAGCTTTAAATTACCCAAAAGCTCAACTCAGCTTTCTGTTTATCACGGATGGTTCAACGGATCAAACGCCGGAAATCATCAGTCAGCATCCCGAAATAAAACTGATGCATAGCCCAAACCGCCAAGGTAAAATTGCCGCCGTGCAGCGTGCTGTAGCGGCGGTAACTACCGAAATCATGGTTTTTACAGATGCCAACACTTTTTTAAACCCGGATGCGCTGATCAAACTTTGCCGCCATTATGCCGATCCGAAAGTAGGAGCAGTGGCCGGAGAAAAGCGTGTGCATATTGAAGAAAATGCGGATGCTACGGCCGGTGAAGGTTTTTATTGGAAGTACGAATCCAAGCTGAAAATCTGGGATTCTGAACTGAATTCTGTAGTTGGTGCCGCCGGAGAATTATTTAGTGTAAAAACAGCGTTGTATGAACCCGTGCATCCCGACAGCATCATCGATGATTTTATGATCTCGATGCTGATTGCCAAAAAAGGTTATCGAATTGTTTATGAACCGGAAGCTTATGCCACCGAAACATCTTCTGCAAATATCCAAGAAGAACTAAAACGGAAAATCAGGATTGCTGCCGGCGGTTTGCAATCCATTATCCGGCTTAAAAGTTTGCTGCTGCCGATTAGCCAACCGCTGCTTTCCTTTCAATACATTAGCCACCGCGTGCTGCGCTGGACGGTTGTGCCTTTCCTGATGATCGCAGTTTTTTTATTGAATATCTTCATCGTTGCCCAAACACATTTATTGATTTATGAGCTTCTTTTATCGGCACAAATCCTGTTTTACAGTGCTGCATTTTTGGGCTGGCTATTGGAAAAACAACAGATTAAAATCAAAGCTTTGTTTATCCCGTATTATTTTGGGGTGATGAATTATGCCGTCATCGCCGGGATTTTCAGGTATTTATTTGGAGAGCAAAGTGTCGCTTGGGAGAAGGCAAAGCGGAAGTAGAGTTGTTCTTATACAAACTTTATTTTTTGGCTAACTTTGTCCAATCTTCAATATTAATGTTGTCAATCCTACTTAGATGATCAACATTATTGGTTACCATAATCATATTGTTTGCAATAGATGTAGCACCAATCAAAATATCAAAATCATCTATTAATAATCCTTGCTTTCTTAGTTTTGCTTTTTCTTTAGCGTAAATATCTAATGAGTTGAAAATAGGAACGACTGCAAACTTGGGGATAAATGCTTCTACAATTATTCTCATATCTTCAATTGTTTTGCTGTTTTCGATACTATACTTTAATTCAGCAACCGTCATTTCCGAAATAAAACAATTTTGTTTTCCAACTTCGGTTATTTTTTCTTTTAAATTGTATTGTCCTTTAATATAGAAAATACAAATATTGGTATCAAACAAATACTTTTTCAAAATGATTCTATCTTTCGGTTAAATACTCTTGATTCCCGTAGTTCAGCAATAATATCTTCGGCACTTTCTTCTGATTTATAAGCACCAAACAAAGATTCTAAACTTATTTCTGGCACTGTTTCTTTTTCTTTCAATGATTGTGAAAGCTTAGAAATTAAATCAAGCTTACTATCGGAATTTAGGTTTTTTAAAAAATCAAAGTAAAAACCTGCAAGGTCAGTAGGTTGCGTTGATGATATCATGATCGAATATTTTATTAAATTTAACGCTTTTAATTGAAAAATCAGTAGTACATTTTGGAAGTATTAAGTTTGCTGATTTTCCAGACTAACTTCTACATTTTTAAGTGCTGCAAAAAAGTATCTCCTTAAAATTTCAACATAAAAAAGGCCATCTGTAGCAGACGGCCTTTTTTATGTCAACAAAAAGAAAATTTTTATTGGGCAAAAATCTCATTTAAAAACAGCTTCATGTGTTCCCAAGAGCGTTTTGCGGCCAGTTCATTATAAGCAGCACCTTTAGAATTATCGTTTCCCGCGTTCGGATCTGTAAACGAGTGCACGGAATTGGCATAATAAATCATCTGCCAATCGGCTTTGCTATCGCGCATTTCCTGCTGAAAAGCCAAAACTTCTGTCTGCGGTTCATAGGGGTCGTCAGCACCATGGCAAACCAAAACTTTTGGCTTGATCGGCCCTGTTGCACGGCTGGCATCTTTCCCTAATCCGCCATGAAAAGAAACTACGCCACGCACCGGGAAGTTGGCGCGGGCCATTTCCAGCACACCGCTTCCGCCAAAGCAAAAACCAACAGCCGCGATCCGCGAAGCATCAGCCCCGGATTTAATCAGTTGCTGCATAGCCAGATCAATGCGGTGCTGATACGCTTTATAATCTTTTTTGTAAAACCCCGCCAGTTTACCAGCATCAGCGGTATTTTTCGGATAGTTTCCTTCACCATAAATATCGGCTACAAAAGCATAATAACCCAGTTTGGCCAAGTTTTCCGCCGTTTCTTTGGCGTGTGCATCAATGCCCATCCAGGCGGGCAAAACCAGTATCCCGGCTTTGTTTTGGGTTGAAGTTTGTGGTTGAATGGCAAATCCGTTCAGCTTCTGGTTGCCATCCTGATAAGCAACCGGTTTTAATTGTGCGGTTGAAAATTGCATGGTAGCTGCAAAGGTCAGGGCAATTAATACTATTTTTTTCATCATATAGATTTTGTGCTGATAAAAACAGCATAGCTGGAAATTGTTTCAAAAACCGTTTTGGAGCCGATGCTGTTTTTATCACCTAAAAATTGGTATCTGTATATTAAGGCAACTTGATTTTGAATAAACGAAAAGGATATTCAACCTTATCCTGGCCACCATTGTATTTTTTGGTACGGTTGATTTGCGAGCAGATAAGATATAACTAACCATCATTGCCCACCGAAAAAGTATCCGGCCAGATCAATCGTTTATCTTTCACCAGCGTTTCAAATCTGCCATCAGCCGTTACATAACGAATGGCTTTGTTGGGCGAATCAGACAAATAAATGTTGCCTTTATTGTCGGCAATAATACCATGCGAAATCCCGTTTTCGCACTTGTTGGGAAAGATCACAATGGGAGAGGTAGTTTCAAATTGCTGTTGGGGAAACGATGGTTCAATATTGTATATCACTGCCGGTGCCTTTTTGTATCGGATTAAAACAAGTATTTATTCTCATAAAAATTAATTTATTATGCTGACAATCAAATAATTTACTATAAAAATATAAAGTAAATATTTTAGTAAATTTTAAATGTTTTTGTATAAAAAAACTATTCTATTAGCTGATATAATTTGTTTTCATAATTCTATTCGAATTTATAACCACAATCTACAAAAGGCCTTTGAATTTTATAAACTCAAGAAAACGCTTTTTCAATATTCGAGCAAAATAACGAAATAAAGTTTAGGTTAACAGCTATCTAAAAATTTTGCTTAAATCATTAAGAATCTGCATAAAAATATACTTTTACCTACATTAATTATTAACCTTAATCAAGATCAATAATCAAAATTCTTTTTTCGCACTTTTAGTAATTTTTTTACAGCTTGTAGCAAATTAAGTTTTTGTTGCCAGGAAAATTCTCCTATTCGTCTTGCAGAAAAACTCTCAACCCATAGTTAGAATAGTCCCACTGTTTTAACTGTTGGCTTAATGCTGGATTGCAGTATTTCGATTCTGTTAAATAATCTTTTTTACAATTTCCATGAAGTATTGGGTCTTAAAAAGTGTATAGGCAAATATTTTGTTGCCGAATAATTAATGGCTAAATACTGTTTTTGTTAATTATCCTAAGTTTTCTTGCAAAGTCAGCAGATTCTTTATTTTTTAATTAAACATCGGTCTAAACAAGCTGCCTTTTGCTTATAAAAATTTATGATATGATAATTTTTAATCATTTACAATGAATCAATATTTAATTATTGATTAAATAAATAACTTATCAAAAAATAACTCTGCAAATTCATATAGCGTAAAAGTTGACCAGTTAACTACCAAATTTGGAATAATGAACATAAGGTTGCAGAATAAATACCTTGAGAACCAGGCAAATAAACAGCAACAGTTTAAGGCAAATTACAGGTTTTCGCTTTCAGCCCAATTGACATGCTTCATGTCCGGCATCACCAAATTTAACTCAACACATTCCAGAAATTGTGTAGCATACCTAATAAATAACAAGTAATCATTGCTTATGAATAAAAATTTTACATTTTTAAAAATTACACTTTTTTTTAGCTTTTTCACATGGTGTGTTTCTGTACAAGCACAGGTAACCACCGTGAATGGCCCAAGTGATGCCGTTTCCAGCCCTCCGGCCAGCGCTTCTGCTGTCGGCCAGGTATTGGCACCAAGCAATAACATTTCTTTAAAAATAGGCAATGCTGGCACTGCTTCTGATATTATTTATCAGTGGTACAAAATGGACAATACCGGCACAAAGCGTTTGGTGCAAAGCGGCAGCTCTTCTACTTTGCTGGAAACCCCGGCCGGTGCAGGTTATTACACTTATCAACTGGTTACCAGCAATTCCAATCAATGCTCATCCGACATCTCTGATCCATTTAAAGTGTATGTTTTGCCAAGGCTGGCTCCAACAGTTGTTGCCAGCAAAAGCACAGTTTGTGCCGATGGTACAAGTACCTCATTGCTGACAGCAAACCCCGGCAGCGACAAGTATTCTTACCAATATCAATGGATCTTAAACGGTAGTGCTATCTCCGGGGCAACGTCAGCAACTTATACTACGCCAACAACTATTTCCGGTACAAATACCTACACCATCCGGGTTGCTTATGTTTTGAGCACTTCCACTACCGGTACAGCAGATCAAACAATTACGGTAATACCAGTTCCAACCAAACCGGCAATTTCAATAGGTCAATAAATTATAGAGGTAAAAAGGATTAAACTATTGAAAATTATGATATTAAATAAAATTTTCATTTTTAAATTCATTTTGCCTCTCTTTTTATTTAGTTTCGGTATGGAGGCATTTGCTTTAGCTCCGCCAAATCAAACAGTTACAATCTGCGAAGGGTCTGTAACTATTTTAAATGCAAAAACAAATAATGCAGCGACCTATCAATGGTATTTTAACGGACTAGCAATTACCAACGCCAATCAAAATAAATATGCTGTAAGCCAGGCAGGTGTTTACAAAGTAGTTGCTTTAAATGAACAGTCTTGTGCTTCCGAAGCTTCCGATGAAGTAACAGTGATTGTAGAACCGCTTGCCAAAATTGATTTCCCTGCTATTGCTGATAAAACCTTTGGCGAACTTCCTTTTCATCTTAAAGCTACCTCTTCCGGTGTCGTTACTTATACTGTTTCTTCTGCAAATGTTATTCGTATTGATGGTGATGTTGCTACGATTATTGGTGTTGGTACAGTTGAAATTACAGCTTCTGTACCCGGAACAAAAAATTGCCCTAATATAATTTTAGCTAAACAAACGCTCAAAGTAAAACCAATAGTTGCCTTAGCTTCTGCTATCAATCCTGTTGATTTGGCAATTGTAATAAGTTCAGAAAGCAGGCTGATAAATACTGAAGAACCGTTTGAATACACTATCAGTATAAAAAACCAAAGTGCTTATGATGCAACACAAGTTAGCATAACGGATACTTTGCCGGCAGCACTTGATTTTGTAGCTATCAGCAATGCAATGGCCGGAACAGCAACTTACGATGCTATAAGCCGCTCAGTTACTTGGACAATGACAGAACTTCAGGCCCACAACAACTCTGAACTCCGGTTCTCGGTTAAAGCAACCCAGCACGGAACCATCAGCAACATGGCCAGGATCACATCAATTGAAAAAGACAGTAACCCGGTTAACAATGTTTCCACAGATTATAAAGAAGTGCCGGGCATGACAATCCCGAATGTATTTACGCCAAATGGCGACGGGCGCAACGATACTTTTAGCATTCCTGATCTTACCCAATATAAAAACAATGAATTGATGATCGTGAACCGCTGGGGCACCAATGTCTATCAAACCAAAAATTATCAGAACAGCTGGACGGGCGATATGCTGGACGAAGGCACTTACTTTTATAGCCTGAAAGTAATGAACAACAAAGGCAAACAGGAAGAATATAAAGGTTATGTGATGCTGCTGCGGAAAGCGATCTGATCAGCACACAACTTCATCAACCGGCAAAATGTACAATATGGGAAAGCGTAAAATATGATTCTGAGCAGTTTTAAAACTAAAAAATCCTGGCTGCCGCTTTTACTGGTCCTCGTTTGTTTAGAGGTAAAAGCACAGCAAAATGCGCAATATAGCCAGTACATATTCAACGGTTTGTACATCAACCCGGCTTCGGCTGGTGCCAAAGAAGATTTTTATGTCCACAGTTTTTACCGTTCGCAATGGACGGGCGTAACCGGCGCACCGCAAAGTTTTTCGGTTGCTGCCGACGGAACGATCAATAATGAAAAAGTAGGTTTAGGAATATTATTGGCAAAAGACAAACTTGGTGCACAAAGCACATTGGCCGCTTATGCCAATTATGCTTACCGTTTGCAATTGGGTATGCAGGGCCAGCATTTGTCGTTCGGTTTGGGTGCAGGCGTGGTGCAGGCTGCTTTGGATGGTTCAAAGTTAAGCGGTATTCAGGATGGTGATAACATCATCCCGGTTGGCACACAAAGTACCGTTTTGCCTGATGCCCGCGCCGGGGTACTTTATACCAGCGATACTTTTTTTGCCGGGTTTTCTGCAGATAACTTGGTGGCCAAATACATGAACCGGGACAAAAGCCTGCTTGTGCCCGTTCCGCAGCCGCACTTTTATCTGACAGCCGGAACATTGTTTCCTTTGAATGACAATACCAAGATCAAGCCTTCATTCCTGCTGAAAAATGCTTCGGGAACGGCAACTACTTTAGATATAAATACTTTTTTAATTTTAGGCGGCAGCACCTGGATCGGCGGAACGTACCGCAGTAGTTTAAACTTATTTTCAAAAAACTCAACCAGTTTGCAAGGCAGCAATGCTTTGGTGGCGCAGATAGAAATTTTTGCCACCAGTAAACTCCGCATCGGTTACGCTTTTGATTATTCGCTCACCGCTTTCAGTGGTTTTGGCAATGGCTCGCACGAAATATCGCTTGGCATTTACCTTAGCAAAAAACCGGCGCAAAACTTTACGACAAGTAGCTATTTTTAGGTTGATAAAAGAAGCATCAGAAAATCTCGGCTTAAAACAAATATTATTTGATCGGTTTTTGGATTGTATTTTCTTGCCAGACATCATGGATGCCATCCAGAAAACCTTGCTTGGCATCTTTCCAGTGCGTAATTAAACTGTATAAGAGTACACCAATTAATAGTTTCCAGAATTTGTGTTTGATTTTCATGCTGTTGCTTAATCAATTTTTTAAAGATAGCAGAATATGAGGTTTCAGGTAAGATGTCCTTTTACGAATATTATTTTAAGTCGATAAAAGAAGTATTGTTATTTAGGAACTCATTACTTTCCTTTCATTAATCCTAATAATTTATTCAACTAACACACCAAAAACAGCATTTGCAACTGATCGAAGAAAAATTTAAGTTGTAAATTAATATTACTATATTTAGCAATATGGAAACTACTTTTGTAACTTTCAATCAGCTTAAACAATTATATCCGAATGAATGGATATTGCTGGGTGATCCAGAGATGCAAAACACAACTGTTTTAGGCGGAATTGTACTTTACCATAGCAAGGATAAAAAAGAAGTGTGCTACATCGGGCGTAACAAAATAGAAGCTTTCTCAAAAGTAACGATTGCCTTTGCAGGTGATTTAAAACAAGCCAGAAAAATCGGAATTTTAAAGCGGATATGAACCATTTCATCTTTGATCGGAAAACAGATGAAGATGTTATTATCGTGAATGCTATCATTGAAGGTAAGTACCAATTCAGACTTGCATTAGATACAGCAGCAACTCACACCACGATCGATAGCAATGTTTTATATTTTTCTGGTTACGATTTAAAGGATAGCAAAGGCGAAAAAGAGATTGAAACTTCCAATGGAATTATTATTGTTGAAATATACAAGATTGAATTATTAGAATCTTTAAGCATTATCAAAAACAACTTTGAAGTTCAGGTTTATGATTTTTTAGCTCATGATATCCTGTCTGATTATGATGGTGTGATTGGGTTAGATTTTTTACAAGAAAATAAAGTTTGTATCGATTTTGAAAACAATCAAATTCAAATTTATTGACATTCAAATTAAACTTTACAAACAATTTTCTTCCTTTCCGCCATACTTCTTTTATCGGCATAAAACCTAAATCGTTCTAAAGTTTGTTTCGACAAGTTATCTTTCGGCCAAAACTGTTTAATTTTGAAACACAAATTAATTTATGCCGAGAACTTCCATAACGCCGCTTACCATTATTAAAGTTGAGGAAAATACTGTTGTAAAAACAGCAGATTTTCTGGCCGCAGAAGAACCGCTGGAAATTCGTTTGGGTTATGGTTCGGCACAAAACCGGGTTCAAAAAAGCATTTCGGTAACGATGCGCACGCCGGGAAATGATTTTGAGCTGGCCGTTGGTTTTTTGTTTACAGAAGGAATTATTGAAAATATTGGCCAGGTGGCTTCCATCAAACATTGCAACGGTTTGCACGAAAACGTGGTTCGCGTAGAACTAATTGATGATCTGGAACTGGATATGAGCAAGCTGGAACGGAATTTCTACACCACTTCCAGTTGCGGCGTTTGCGGGAAATCTTCCATTGATGCGGTAAAAACAGTATGCCGTTTGCCGGAAATATTTTCTGATGAACTTCAGTTTTCTTCGGAAATTATTTATCGTTTGCCAGACCTGCTTCGCCAGCAACAAGCCATTTTTAACAATACCGGCGGATTGCACGGCTGCGCACTTTTTGATAATAGCGGAAATTTGCTGCTTGCCCGCGAAGATGTTGGCCGCCACAACGCATTGGACAAACTCATCGGAGCCACATTGCAGCAAGGTTTGTTTCCACTGAATCAATATCTTTTGCTGCTAAGCGGCCGGGCAAGTTTTGAGCTGATCCAAAAAGCTTATATGGCCGGAATTAAAATCGTAGCTGCCGTTGGCGCACCTTCCAGCCTGGCCGTGCAAATGGCCACTGATACCGGGATTACGCTGATTGGTTTTTTGCGCGGAGAAAAATTTAATATTTACGCAGGCGAACAAAGGATCAGTTTAAAAAGTTATGAAACAATAGTTTAATAACATTCTGTCATTTTGACCCAAAAGGAGAAATCTTCATCAAAGCGATAACTTCACCAATTTTATATCGATAAAAGAAGCATCGGAAATTTAAAGAAGATTTCCCTCTTCGGGTCGGAATGACAATAAAAATATCAGCAAAAAATGAAAATACGTATCAAAGGAAATTCGGTACGCCTGCGCCTCAGTCGGCCGGAAATAGATTTGTTTGAAAAAGAAGGTTACATCGAAGAAAAAACAGAATTTGCAGACAACACTTTTTGTTATGCGATCCAAAAACTGTTTGACGGCCATTCGTTGGATGCTTCTTTTACAGGGCAAAAATTGACGTTTTTTGTTCCGAAAGCTGTGATGCAGGAATGGGTCCATACAGATGTGGTTGGTTTCAGCCATTATTTGCCGTTGCGGGAAGATAAAACGCTGTTCCTGCTGATTGAAAAAGATTACAAGTGTATTGATGGCGATGAAACGGAAGACCAGTCCGACTATTACGACAATCCAATTAAAATTTGTTAAAGTGAATAAAGAAATAAAACCAGCGGCAGAAAACCCGGCAAAATTTTTAGGTTTAAAGTTAGGCAAACCCGCCGATGTGGCTGCCGGCGTACATGCCGTTGTAGTTTCTGCGGAGCACGTTTTTGGGCAGATGCCGGTCTCGCGCGGGATGAAAGCACTTTTTGCTTTGAACCAGAAACTGGGCTACGATTGTCCGGGTTGTGCTTGGCCGGATCCGGATGACGACCGCTCTACCATTGCCGAATACTGCGAAAACGGCGCAAAAGCAATTGCCGAAGAAGCGACAACCAAAAGTTTGAAACCAGATTTTTTTGCACAGAATTCGGTCGAATCGCTTTCGATGTTGAACGATTATTACATTGGTAAGGAAGGCCGCGTAGCACAGCCAATGTATTTGCCGGAAGGTGGAACGCATTACGAACCAATTAGCTGGGAAAATGCTTTCAAAAAAATTGCTTCACATTTAAATAGATTGAAAAGTCCGAACGAAGCTATTTTTTATACTTCCGGCCGCACCAGTAATGAAGCAGCTTATATTTATCAGTTATTTACGAAAGAATATGGCACTAATAATTTACCGGATTGCTCCAATATGTGCCATGAATCCACCAGTTTTGCATTGGCACAAAATCTCGGCATTGGTAAAGGTTCTGTTAGGCTGGAAGATTTTTATCAAGCTGAAGTGATTATAATTCTCGGCCAAAATCCCGGAACAAATCATCCCCGGATGCTGACTGCTTTGCAAAAAGGAAGGGCAAACGGTGCGAAAATCGTTTCGGTAAATCCTTTGCACGAAGCCGGTTTGCTCGGTTTCAGCAATCCGCAGCAACTAAAAGGCGTGATGGGTATCGATACTAAACTGACTGATATATTTTTGCAGGTAAAGATCAACGGCGATCTGGCCTTGATTAAAGCCATCGAAATGCTGTTGCTCGAAGCAGAAGAAGCGCATCCGGGAACTGTTTTTGACCATGATTTTATCCGCGACAATACGGCCGGTTATTTGGATTTTATTTCCCAAGTAAAAAAATATGAACTGAGTTATTTGCTGGAAGTTTGCGGTATTTCTTTGGAACAAGTAAAGGAAGTTGTTGAACTTTTAAAGCACAAAAATAAGATTATTGTGTGCTGGGCGATGGGCATCACCCAACATAAAAACGCGGTGGAAACGATCAACGAGTTCGTCAACCTTTTGTTGCTGAAAGGAAGCATTGGCAAACCCGGCGCAGGCACTTGCCCAACGCGCGGCCATAGCAATGTGCAAGGCGACCGCACGATGGGTATTTTTGATAAACCGCACGAAGCGTTGCTGGATCAGATTAAAAAAGTACATGGGTTTGAGCCGCCGCGCGAACATGGTTTTGATGTGGTCAAATCGATCCATGCCATGAACGAAGGCAAAGCAAAAGTATTTTTTGGGATGGGCGGCAACTTTTTGTCTGCTACGCCGGATACAACTTATACGGCGGAAGGCTTGCGGCAATGCGATTTGACTGTGCATGTATCTACTAAACTGAACCGCAGCCATCTGGTACATGGCAAAGAAGCTTTGATTTTGCCTTGCCTTGGCCGCACGGATTTGGATGTGCATGATGGTTTGACGCAATTTGTATCCTGCGAAAACTCGATGGGCGTGGTGCAAATGTCTAAAGGTGTGCTCAAACCGGTTTCTGATGATTTGCTGAGTGAGCCTGTGATTGTTTGCCGGTTGGCAAAAGCTACGCTGGGCAATCGTTCTAAAATCGATTGGGACAGATATGAAAAAAACTACGATACCATCCGCGATGATGTGGAAAAGGTGATTAATGGTTTTGAAGATTATAATAAAAAAGTACGCTTGAAAGGCGGATTTTACTTGCCAAACGGCTGCCGAACGCGTGAATGGGATACGCCAAACAGCAAAGCCAATTTTGCCGTAACCGAACTGGTGGTTGAGCCGCTTGCAGAAGACGAACTGCTGATGATGACAATCCGAAGCCACGATCAATTCAACACTACAATTTACGGTTTGGATGATCGCTATCGGGGCGTTTACAACGAGCGTCGCGTTATTTTTATGAACCCAGCAGATATTTTGCGCTTAGGTTTTGAAATTGGAGAAGTAGTGGACCTGTACAATAATTATGGTGATAAAGAACGGGAAGCAAGGAGCTTTATCATCGTTTCGTATGATATACCGGGACGATGTGCGGCAACTTATTATCCCGAAACCAATGTTTTGGTTCCGATTAGTTGTGTGGCAGACAGCAGTAATCAGCCAACATCAAAATCTGTAAGGTTAAAGCTCCGAAAAAGTGCTTTGTTTAATGCACCTTTCTCAGTTTAAAATTTTTGATCAACCTAAAAAACAGGTGATAAAAGAAGTATGCTTCTTTTATCACCTTAAAATTGAAAAGATCACCAAAAAATATTTTACAAAATTTGCATGGTTTTAATAAATTGATTTAATCAATATGATGTTTAAAAATTCTTTTTCTTACTCAAAATATTTCCTACTGTTAATTGGTTTTTGCTTTTTCATAAATCAAGCAGAAGCACAAAACAAGCGGGCGCAAAAAAAACAACAAAAGATTGATTCCGTAAAAAAAATGGTGGACAACCAGAACTATGTTTTTATGGCACAGTTTGCAAACCCAATGGGTTTTAGAACGATCAACCTGAACTACAGCTACAATGTGGTTGTTTCCAAAGATTCTATTAATAGTTATTTGCCGTATTATGGCCGTGCATACGTGGCTCCGTACAATCCAACCGATCCATCGGAAACGGGTATTCAATTTAAATCAAAACAGTTTGATTATCAAGCAAATAACTCGAAAAAAAGCGGATGGGAAATTACAATTGTTCCGCATGATATAAAAGAAACTCGAAAATTTATTTTTAATATATCGGATGAAGGTTATGCCACTTTAAGCGTAACGAGTAACGACCGTCAATCCATTTCTTTTAACGGCTACATTACTGAAAATTTGCCTAAAACCAAATAATAGGCGATAAAAGAAGCATCATAAAACCAGCAATCAGTTTTCAATTTGAATAGTGTAAACTTTATCGGCACTGGTCATTGGCTCTTTCAAACTTAAATTTGAAATCCCGGAATCTTTGATCCGGTAAAGTTTTCCATTTTTGCTGTTTTTATAAGAGTAATTTTGCAAAGCCTTTTGTATGCTTTCCACTTGCGCTAAATTTGTGGTTGTTAAAATTACAGTTGTCCGTCTTCCTTCAGTGCCAATGTAAAGATCGTTGTAATCGTTATCCGCAAAAAGCCCGAAAAATCGGGTTTCTTTGCTGGTTGAGCTTTGCAGATGATAATCTTTTTGCTGCAAAAAGCTGGTGGCAGCAGTATTATTTTGGATGATGTATTGCAGATCCTGAAAGGTTAGCAGCTGTTTTTGCGCCGAGCAGTACAATATAGAAAAAGATAGAAAACAAGTTAATAAACTTTTTTTGATGTTAAAAAACGACCTGTTCATTAGCTGGATATTTTAGTCATTAATGTAAAAAAAGTAATTCTGAACATAAAAGCAATTTATACAACAGAAACTGCTTCCAAATTTACTTTATCTCCTCCAACTTGTGCATATTGCTATGCAAAATTAAATGGTTGAAAATAACATTCAACGCATTCAAATCTTCTTCAATATCAATTTCCAAAGCAATTATTTCTTCTTTATGCTGAGTTGATTTTTGGTTCAAATTTGATAGTAAAAGCTTTTTTTCCTTTAGCTCAGCTTTTAGGTTACAATAGATCTTATAAGTTTCCATGAAAATAATTACGGATGAATGATAATTGCGGTTTTAGTTTTTTACGTACGTTAACATTAATTAACCAGAATGATGGCCGTTTGATTCTGATTATTTTCAACATCAAATAAAATCTAATCAAGCTATTACTAATCAATTTTTCTGATGAATGAAGTTTTTTTAGAAATTGCTGTCAACAAGTATATGTTTACCAGTTTACAAGAATATCAGTTGCCTGTACCTGTTTTTGTAGAAAACGAAACATCAACTATTATATTTGATACAGAAGATGATTATTGCAAATGTTTTAAGGAGATTGAAAAAGTAAGTACCAATTATCTTTCAGAATATTGGCTGTTGAAAACACCGGAACTTATAGAAAAGAACAGATGTATCATCCGGGTTTTGACAATTTTGCATGAAGCCAGAGTAAAAAAATATCCTGAATTTGAGCAATGGTGATTTTTGTATGCTAAAAACAGTATGGTTTTATAAAATGGTTTTTAGAATCGGCCATAAGTTTCCTGCAATAATTTCATAGCCTTTGGAATTTGGATGAACACCATCTGCCAGATTTAATAATCGGTTTCCGGCTACACCATGTAATAAAAAGGGCATAAAAACCATGGCATTTTTATCAGCCAAATGCCGAAAAACCATTCTAAATTCTGTAAGGATATGTCCGGTTAAAAAAGACGGAAGTTCCATGCCCAGTAAAACCAATTTTACTTTAGGCTGCTTTATTTTTACAAAATCAATAATAAATTGCAGGTTCCCAACTGTTTCTGCCGGCCTTATTCCGCGTAAAATATCATTAATGCCCAGTTCCAGCACGAAAATTTCAATTGGCTGATCCATCAAATTAACAATTCTGGCTTTGCCTCCTGCAGAAGTTTCTCCGCTTAAACCTGCATTAATGACATTGTAGGAAAGTTGTTGCTGATTGATTTTTTGTTGGATTAAAGCAGGAAAAGCCTGATGTTCGGCCAGCCCATAACCTGCTGTCAAACTATCACCAAAAAACAGTATTTTTTTTAAAGATTGGTTTTTGGAAGAATCTGGTGTAGGTGCTTCGAGCATAAAAGTTTTAACAATAATAGAATTATTTAAACAAAAAAAATGCCTCTAAAAGAAGCATTTTAAATATAAAGAGCTTTTTGGAAAGCAATTAATGCTCCAACCCACGGCCCGTTTTGTGTTGCAACTCATCAATTTTTTTTGATGCTTCTGCTTTATTTAATTGCTCATCCATCTCTACGCCAGCCTGATCAGATAAAGTTTTCAGGTATGAATGCTGAGCACCTGTCATTGGTTCGTCGCCGGTTGTCCAGGTATCCGGATCTTTAACAGTATTGGTATTATCTGTTTCCGAGGCATTGTTTTTAGTTTTGTCCTGATCGATAGGATCTTGTTTTGGCGTGCTCATTTTTGAATGTTTTGGTTAATAAATACTCAACTTGAAATCTAAAAGAATGTTTTTAAATCTTATAAAAAAACTAAAAAAATTAGCTTTTCAGCATTTTTATAAAATTGCCCAGTTGTTCTTTCATTTTACGGCGGTCAACGATGAAATCCAGGAAGCCATGTTCCAGTACAAATTCTGCCGTTTGAAACCCTTTTGGCAAATCTTTTTTAATAGTTTCTTTGATTACCCTCGGGCCGGCAAAACCGATCAATGCACCGGGTTCTGATACATTGATATCGCCCAGCATGGCATAAGAAGCTGTAACTCCGCCCGTTGTTGGATCGGTAAGCAAGGAGATGTAAGGCAGCTTGGCCTGTGCCAGCAAGGCTAATTTGGCAGATGTTTTGGCCATCTGCATTAAAGAATAAGCGGCTTCCATCATCCTGGCTCCACCGGATTTGGAAATCATCAAAAAAGGCATCCGGTGTTCGATACAATAGTTGATGCTTTGCGCTATTTTTTCGCCAACAACAGAACCCATTGAGCCGCCAATAAAAGTAAAATCCATACAAGCGATCACAATATCCTGCTCATTTATTTTTCCATAACCTGCGCGGATAGCATCTTTTAAACCTGTTTTTGCTTTGCTTTCGGCAAGCCGGTCTGTATATTTTTTGGTATCGGCAAAATTTAGCGGATCGCCGGAAACAAAATCCGGAAAAAGTTCTGTAAACTCATTATTATCAAAAAGAATACTGAAATATTCTTTAGAGCCAATCCGCAAATGGTAGTTGCAATAATGGCAAACGTATTGATTTTCAACTTGTTCTTTATAGTGAAGCGGCTTTTTGCAGTTGGGGCATTTGTTCCAAATACCATCCGGAGCCTCTTTTTTTTCTTCTGTGGTGGTGATTATTCCTTTTTCTTCCCTTTTAAACCAGGCCATCTATGCTGTTTTTATAGCACAAATTAACGAAAAAATTATCCACCGTAGTTTTTTAGCCGCAAAAACATCGGGTCGGAAGTTTAATTTAGAAGAAATTGAGATTCAAATTAAGCTTAAAATTTTAGAAAATATTGCCGGAGTATGTATTTTCCTTAACTTCGGTAATTTAACAAAGAGTAATCATAATTATGGACCTTAAAAACTTTAAAGGCGTACTGCATGGCGATCAGGTACAGCAACTGTTTGAATTAGCTAAACAGCATCAATTTGCTTTGCCCGCCGTCAATGTAATCAATACAAATACCATAAATGCAGTAATGGAAACTGCAAAAGCCGTTAATTCTCCGGTTATCATCCAGCTTTCTAATGGTGGTGCACAATTTTATGCTGGCAAATCATTAAACAATGATCAATTGCAGGCCTGTATTCTGGGTGCGGTTTCTGCTGCCAAACATGTGCATTTGCTGGCAGAACACTATGGTATTGCCGTGATTTTGCATACCGATCATGCGGCAAAAAAGTTACTACCTTGGATTGATGGTTTGTTAGCGCATGGCGAACGCTATTTTGAGCAACACAACAAACCCTTGTTCTCTTCGCACATGCTGGACCTTTCCGAAGAACCGATTGAAGAAAACATAGAAATTTCTGCTAAATATTTGGAAAGAATGTCTAAAATGGGCATGACGATCGAAATAGAATTGGGCGTAACCGGAGGCGAAGAAGATGGTGTGGACAATTCTGATGTTGATAGTTCCCGTTTATATACGCAGCCTGAAGATGTAGCTTATGCTTATGAAAATTTGAGTAAAGTGAGCGATCGTTTTACGGTGGCTGCTGCTTTTGGCAACGTGCATGGCGTTTACAAGCCTGGCAATGTAAAACTCCAGCCAGTTATCCTGCACAACTCACAAGTGTATGTAAAACAGCATTTTAACCTAACTGCTGATAAGCCTGTTAATTTTGTTTTTCATGGCGGATCAGGTTCAACACAAACAGAAATCCGTGAAGCGATTTCTTACGGAGCCATCAAAATGAATATTGATACTGATATGCAATGGGCTTTTTGGGAAGGCGTACTGGATTACTATCATGCAAACGAAAGCTTTTTGCAAACACAAATTGGTAGCCCGGGCAAAGAAGATGCACCAAACAAAAAATATTATGACCCGCGAGTTTGGTTGCGCAAAGGCGAAGAAAACTTCGTTAAACGGTTGACTGCTGCTTTTGATGATTTGAATTGCATCAACGTAAACGAAAAAATATAAAGCTGATATCATCATCAGAAAACGCCATTGTTAAATTCAATGGCGTTTTTTATTGATACAATAATTGAATTTTATGGCTGAGAAACTTAACCTTTTCGAACGGTTTGCCAACTGGGCAACTAAAGCTACCGGCAGTGCAACAGCTTTTATTAGTGCTGTTTTTATCATTCTAATTTGGGGGATAACCGGCCCGATCTTTAAATATTCAGATGTTTGGCAACTGGTTATCAATACTGGTACAACTGTTATTGCTTTTTTAATGGTTTTTTTAATTCAGAAATCACAAAACAAAGATTCAAAAGCTGTTCATTTAAAACTGAATGAACTGATTGTTGCCAATAAATACGCCAGTAACCGGATGGTAAGCATCGAAAATTTATCAGAAAAAGAACTGGATAAATTGCACGAATTTTATTTGACGTTAACAAGCCTTGCCGAAAAAGATTCCGACATCCATAAATCCCACTCTATTGATGCAGCAATAAAAAACCATCAGCGTAAAGTGGATAATCTCAAAGAAAATTTGAAAAAACTATAATGAGTGAGATTAAGATAAATAAAACAACCAACCAAATTAAGCTGAAACAGGTTTTTGCTATCCGCAGAGAGGTTTTTGTTGAAGAGCAAAACTGCCCGCCAGAGCTGGAATGGGAATATGAAGATGAATCTACTCATTTTTTAGCAACAGTTGATGAAGAACCGGCTGGTGCTGCCCGTTGGCGAAAAACTGCAAATGGCTATAAATTGGAACGTTTTGCGGTTTTAAAAAAGTTTAGAGGTTCTGGCGTTGGTCAGGCTTTGGTGAAAGCAGTCTTGGCAGATTTGCCCCAGGGAGCCAAACCTATTTATCTCCATGCCCAAATACAAGCCGTTACGCTGTACGAAAAGTTTTTGTTTGAAAAAATGGGTGAGGAGTTTGAAGAAGCCGGTATCAGGCACTATAAAATGGTGTTGAATACTTTGCCTGATCAAGCACAACGATTTTAGGTTGATAAAAACAGTATGCTTCTTTTGTCAACCTAAAATCTGTACAAAACAAAACAGCCGCATCATTTAGTGCGGCTATTTTTGTTTTATATGGAAGTTTCAGATGCCGGAACGAGTTGCTCCGGTTTTGCTTCCGGTTTTAAATAGGGGCGGATGATCAATCTTGTCCCACCGTTATAACTGATGTAACTGCCTAACCAATTGATAAATACAACTACTTTATTACGGAAACCCATTAGTAAAACCAAGTGGATAAACATCCAGGTCAGCCAGGCAAAAAAGCCTTGAAATTTAATTTTCCCTAAATCTACAACTGCTTTATTGCGGCCAATTGTAGCCATAGAACCTTGATCGTTGTATTTGAAATTTACGGTCGGTTCGTTTTTGATCAGGTGTAAAAGATTGCCTGCCAAGTGCTTTCCTTGCTGAATGGCAACCGGGGCAACGCCGGGCAAACCTTTCGGCATGGCTTCAGTTACAGACGAAGATACATCGCCAATGGCAAAAACATTGTTTAAACCAGTTACGCGATTAATTTCGTCCGTTGATAGCCGGTTACCTTTGGTAATCTGTTCTTTGGAAAATCCTTCTGGCACAATACCCATCACGCCTGCAGACCAGATTACGTTTTTAGTATTGATCTTTCTGCCACCCTCAAAAGCAATTACCTCGCCATTATAACTTTCTACTTTTACGCCGGTAAGCACTTCAACATTCATGTTTTCCAGAAATTCCTGTGCTTTTTTTGAAGCCTGTTCAGACATGTTGGCCAGCACTTTCGGCAGAAAATCCACCAGGTAAACCTTCATTTCCGCTTTGTTCAGCTCCGGGTAATCCTTGTTCAAAACAAAGTTCCGGATCTCTGCTATTGAGCCGGCAAGTTCTGCACCGGTTGGCCCGGCACCAACTAAAACAAAAGTCAGATAAGGTTCACGCTCTTGTTTAGTTGGCAATAGCAAAGCTTTTTCAATGTTTTGCAAAATAGCACTGCGCAGGTTTAAAGCTTCTACAATACTTTTCATCGGAAGTGCATTTTGCTCAATTTCTTTGTTTCCAAAAAAATTTGTGGTAGAGCCGGTGGCAATAATCAAATAATCATAAGGTATATCGCCAATGCTTGTCTCGATGCTGTTTTTATCGGTATTAATTTTGTTTACTTCAGCAATCCTAAAACGAAAGTTTTTTTGTCCTTCAAAAGTTTTTCTGATTGAAAAAGCAATCGAATCTGCTTCGAGGCTGCCGGTGGCTACCTGATACATCAGCGGTTGAAAGGTGTGGTAGTTGTGTTTATCAACCAGTAAAACATCTACTTCTTTGTTTTTCAATGTTTTAGCCAGTTCTATTCCGCCAAAGCCAGCACCAACGATCACGACTTTTGGAAAATCGGAGTTGTAATTTGATTCCATATATTAATTACAGATTTATAAGAATTCTGTTTTGGGATAAAAATACAAAAGCCATTCTGAATAATCAGAATGGCTTTAAAATTAGGAGATTGAGATTAGTTTAGATTTTTTTTACCAAAATCCACAATAACCGGAGTAGCTACGCAAATTGAAGAATACGTGCCGAAACAAACCCCGATTAGGAGTGCAAAAGAGAACCCGCGGATCACTTCCCCACCAAAAATAAACAATACAATTAGCACGAAGATTACGGTTAAGGCAGTGATAATTGTACGGCTTAACGTACTGTTGATCGCATCATTGATAACCTCATTCTGATTATCGGTTTTAGAATTATGCAAGCCAAGGAACTCACGGATTCTGTCGAAAACAACTACCGTGTCATTAATTGAATAACCAATTACCGTTAAAATAGCGGCTATAAAATTCTGGTCGATATCTAAGGAGAACGGTAAAATCCCCCAAAATAAAGAAAAGAAACTGAGTACCAGTAAAGCATCATGTGCGGTAGCAACCATTGCACCCAAGCTAAATTGCCATCTGCGGAAACGAATTAGGATATAAAAAGAGATCACCAGGATGGCGAAAACTACGGAATAGATGGCACTCGTTTTCAAGTCATTAGCAATGGTTGGCCCTACTTTTTGCTGGCTCATGATCTGGCTTGGATTGTTCACGAGCTTCAAGCCTTCTTTCAATTTATTTTCTGCTTTGGTTTCTGCGGAAGGAGAAGTATCATCTACCAAATACGCCGTAGTAATACGCAATTGCGGTTTGGCTGTACCAAAAGTTTTAACTTCCGTAGTCAGATGGTAAGTTTTATTCAAAGCATCACGCACTTGTTGGGCGTCAACCGGTTTTTCAAAACGGACAACATAAGTCCTTCCGCCTTTAAAATCTACACCTAAACTGAAGCCTCTGGTGAAAATGGAAATCAGCCCGGCCAGAATAAACAGCCCGGAAAATGTGTAAAATTTAAACCTGTTTTTCACAAAAGCATAATGTGCATTTTTAAAAGTGTGTGCACTCCAGGGATTGGAAAACTTAATATCCATTCCTTTTTCTATCATCCATTCAAAAATTAAACGAGAAATTAAAAGCGAACAAAACAGGGAAGTGATAATACCGATCAGCAAGGTGGTTGCAAAACCCAGGATAGGGCCGGAACCGAACACATATAAAATAATACCGGTTAAAAAAGTAGTGATGTTTGAATCCAGGATGGAAGGCATCGCATGTGTAAAACCATCTGCCACAGCAATCCGAACTGATTTGCCTTGTGCCAATTCTTCCCGCACACGTTCATAAATCAAAACGTTTGCATCCACCGAAATACCCAGGATCAAAACGATACCTGCTAAACCAGGCAACGTCAGTACGGCACCTAAACTTGCCAGCACGCCAAACAAGAAAAAAACGTTGATAAAAACAGCAACAACCGCTACGGTTCCGGCGCGGTTATAATAAAATATCATGAATATCAATACCACCAAAAAACCAATGATGCAGGACAAAACACCTGCATGAATGGCTTCCTGACCCAGTGACGGGCCAACAATTGCTTCTTCTACAATCCGAGCAGGAGCAGGTAAACGCCCGGCTTTCAACACGTTAGCTAAATCTTTGGTATCATCCACCGTAAAACTTCCGGAGATGGATGAAACGCCTCCGGAGATTTCATTCTGAACAGTTGGTGCAGAATATACATTGTTATCCAGCACAATGGCAATGGATTTTTTATTGTTTGCATCAGCTGCCGCCGCAGCCGTAACGGTACGCCATTTGGCTGCACCATCAGCATTCATGGTCATTTGTACTTCCGGGCTGCCTTTTGGATCGTAATCATTTCGGGCATCGGCAATTACATCACCAGCCAAAACCGGCCCACCATCGGCACCAGTTAGTTTGATGGCATACAGTTCTATACGCGGAATTTTATCAGTAAAACGTTGACTGTAATTGTCGTTCAGTGGCATGGCTTTTTCACCCCATAAAAAACGTATGTTCTGGGGGATTACCGCTTTTACATCTGCACTGGCCAGCAGTTTATCCACTTTTGCCGTATCATTAACAGCAGAAAAACCAACAACGGGTCCCGGAACTGCCTGTATGCCACCATTTTGAGAAGCATAAACATTTGGCCGGAGCATGTTTTGGTTCAGCAAAGGGCTATTAATAGCAGGATTATTTGTTTTTAAGCTTTTAGAACTTGTATCCGCCAATTTGCTTTTGGCCACTTTGTTTAATAAACTATTATTTGCAGATGCAGTATCAGTTTTTGCAGATGCTGTTTTTACCGTATCTTTTCCGGAGTTGGATGCCAGTTTTGCTTTAGCAGCCAAAATGTTATTGACGTTGCCCAGCAGGTTTACAATTTCCGAGTTATCAAAAGTTTCGTAAAATTCCAACTTGGCCGAACCTTGCAATAATTTTCTTACCCGATCTGTGTTGGCTTCTGAAATGCCCGGCAACTCGATCAAAATACGGTTTGTACCACTTTGCAGTTGGATATTTGGTGCCGTTACACCAAACTTATCGATCCGGCTCCTTAAAATATTAAAAGAACGATCTACTGCGCTTTTGGCTTCATCCTGCAAATAACGTTTTACCTCGTTGTTGGAAGCATCAAATTTGATCCGGCTTTGGCTTTCTTTGGTCGAAAAAATAGTCGCCAGTTTTCCGTTTGGGTTCAGCTTTTCGTAAGCATTTACAAACAAAGTGATGTAATCCTGCTGGCTGGTTTTAGATTTAATTTCCGCATTTGCTAATGCCTGATTAAAAGCCTGATCTGTATTATTATCAGATAAAGATTTTACCAATTCGGCCAGCGAAATCTGCATCGTTACGTTCATTCCGCCTTTCAAATCCAAACCTAAAGCCAGCTCTTTGTCTTTGCAGTACTGATAAGTATGGTTGAAAACAGGATATACCGGTTGGGTTGCGATAGAATCAAGATAAGACTTTTCCTTTTCAGGATTGCCTTTGGCATAATTTCTGGCATTTTGCTCTACGTTTTTTGCCACCCACGTGAAGGACAGCTGATAAAGGCAGACGATGGCCAGAACAATTGCGAAGAATTTAATTACTCCTTTACTTTGCATGTGCTGTTAAATGTATATTATAGTATGGATTATGGGTTTTTTAACAAGACGGCAAAGCTAACAAAAAAACACAATTTTGGTTTTTTTAGTTGATAAAAGAAGCATCACCGGTCTCAACGATTTAAGGTAATGAAAGAATAAGACAGGAGATTTTTTTCATCCGGCACAAAATCCCGGCGGTTTGTTTCCTGCCATTCTTGCAAATCGATTTTTGGGAAAAAAGTATCGCCCTCAAAATCCTGATGGACCCGGGTCAGTTCGATTTGGTTGGCAATTGGCAAAGCCTGACGGTAAATTTCTGCTCCGCCAATCACAAAAATTTCTTCTTCATCGGCACAAAGTTTTAGGCCATCTTCCAATGAAGCCACAACCTCGCATCCTGCTATATTTTTGATGTTTCTGCTGATCACGATATTCCGGCGATTGGGCAGCGGTTTCCCGATAGAATCATACGTTTTTCTGCCCATAAAAACAGTATGGCCAGTAGTCAGCTGTTTAAAATGTTTCATATCTGCGGGCAAATGCCAGATCAACTGATTGTTTTTGCCGATTACATTGTTGGATGAAACCGCAACAATTAAAGTAACAATCATTTTTATTGAACGGTAAATTTGTTGTTGCTTAAATCGGCATCCACCCAAATCCCACTATCCAAACTTACCGAAGCTATTTTTTTAGTTGATAAAAGAAGCACGCTGGTTTGCTTCTGATCTTTTTGCCAAACTATGGGTGTTTGATGGAAAGTTTGATTGCTGCCATCCGCATAAACTACGTTCACATCAAACGGAACAGCAAACCCGCCAATATTATTGATAATCAGATTATAACCTTTTTTGGTTTGATCCAATTTTTGGATAGACAGATCAATGTAATAGCTGGAGAAAAACCAGTTGTTCCAAAACCAGTCCAAGTTTTTGCCGGAAGCATTGCTGATCGAGTAAAAGAAATCCCACGGAATCGGATGTTTGCCATGCCAGCGATCCATAAATTCATGCAAACTTTTGCGGAAAAGATCATCGCCCAGCATATCTTTTAAAGCTAAGTAAGCCAAAGACGGTTTGCCATATTCGTTATCGCCCAGAATCCGGCCGGATGTCAGTTCGCCGCGCGTGATAATCGGTTGCTGTATTGTTTTTACCGATGAATTTTTGATCCAGCGGTCTATCCGGAATTGCTTGTAGTTTTCGGCAGCTTTTTCTTTTCCCAAATCCACCTGGCCGATCAGATATTCAAAAGTTGTCGCCCAGCCTTCATCCATAAAACCAAAACTGGATTCATTGATGCCCATATAAAAAGGAAACCAGGTATGCGCAATTTCATGTTCGGCTACAAACTGCGAAAAAACTGTATCGCGATAAGTTTCGTCATTCACCATCATAGGATATTCCATCCCGGCAAAACCCTGCACAATCGTGGTTTTTGGGAAAGGATAAGGCACGCCCGGCCAGTTTTTGGAAAGCCAGTTGAGCGAGTGCTTGCCAAACTTCACCATGTAATGGAAATCGGCCGAAGTATCATTGTAAGCTGCCTGCACACTGGCGCGTCGCTTAGTTTTTTCATCCACAATTGTGCTACCCGCATCCCAGGCAAAATGATCGCTCAAAGCAACGGTAACATCCGTAATATCATCAGCTTTCCATTTCCAGGTATTGGTTTGATTTTGAGCAGTTACCTGTTTATTAAGCAGTTCGGTTTTGGTGGCGATGTTGAAAATAGCATCCGAAGTCATGGATTGATCCAAACGTTTTGCATACGCAAGCTGTAAAACTGCTGTCGGATTTTGAAGTGTTCCCGTTGCCCAAACCACGTAATTTTTTGGCACGGTAATTTGGAAAGTATAATTGTTAAAATCGTTGTAAAACTCGCGGCCGCCGGTAAAATCCAACCGGTCCCAGCCGTTGTAATCATCATAAACCGAAACCCGCGGGTAATAATAAGCCAGGAAAAAAGTCGTGCTGTCAATCATCCCTTCGCGGCCTTGCTGCGGCGAAATAAAATAATGCCAGTTGACCGATAATTTGATTGAATCATGCGGCAACAAAGGTTTGTCCAGATCCACGTTTTGCCAGGTAAAATGGCCGGAGTTATCAGGCAAACTTTTCGCTTTGCCGTTCACCATAAACTGGTCAATCACCGTTCCGTTGCTCAGCGTATCGCGTTTGCTGTTTGGGTTTCGGCTGGCTTGTTTATGGCTGTTTTGGATAATGCGCATCACCAATTGCTTCAGCGTATCGGGGCTATTATTGAAATAGGTAATTTCTTCCGTTCCGCGGATGTTGCGGTTTGGCGGCAAAGCAGTTACCGAAATTTTATAATTGCCATGGTTTTGCCAGTAATTTTTGCCGGGTTTGCCATTTACCAAATGCGTGCCTTTTTGATAAGCTTTGGCAATATCGGCCGGCATCGATAAAGTTTGCGCTTTCAAGCCCGAAAAACAGGCGGTAAAAACAGTCAAGAATATTGCCGAAGTAAAGGTTTTATATAAGTTCACAGTTTGCAATTTTAGGGTGATAAAAGAAGTATCTGTTAATTATTCAAATTAATATCTAAACAGCCACTTGCGCTTTAATATGCGGCCAAGCTTCATAATTTTCCAGCATAAAATCCTCAAATTTAAAGCTGAAAATATCTTTTACTTCCGGGTTCATTTTCATCGTCGGAAGCGTTTTCGGCTCGCGGCTCAACTGCAAATTGGCTTGTTCCAAGTGGTTATTGTAAATGTGCGCATCGCCCAAAGTATGGACAAAATCTCCTGGTTCCAAGCCGCAAACCTGCGCCAGCATCAGCGTAAGCAACGCATAAGATGCAATATTAAACGGCACGCCCAGAAAAATATCCGCACTGCGCTGGTACAATTGGCAGGAAAGCTTGCCATCGGCCACATAAAACTGGAACAAACAATGGCAAGGCGGCAAAGCCATTTTGTTTACATCGGCTACGTTCCAGGCTGAAACCATGATGCGGCGTGAATCCGGATTTTGCTTTAACTGGCTGACTATCTGACTAATCTGATCAATATGGCTACCGTCCGGCGTTGGCCAGCTGCGCCATTGGTAGCCATAAACCGGGCCAAGGTTTCCTTCGGCATCCGCCCATTCGTCCCAAATTTTTACACCATTTTCTTTCAAGTATTTGATGTTGGTATCGCCGCTCAAAAACCACAACAATTCGTGGATGATCGACTTCAAATGCAGCTTTTTCGTCGTTACCACCGGGAAGCCTTCCTGCAAATTAAAACGCATCTGGTAGCCAAAAACACTGATGGTTCCGGTGCCCGTTCGGTCGTGTTTCTGGTTGCCGGTTTCCAAAACGTGGCGCATCAAATCCTGGTATTGTTTCATCTTAATTTTAGGTCGATAAAAGAAGCATCGCTTATCTGCAAAGAAAAATAATCTATTTTTGGAATCCTATAAATGTTCAAAAGTAAACAAGCTTTCCGAATGATCGTATTCCCAAATGCTAAAATAAATATCGGTTTAAACGTGATTAGCAAACGTTCCGATGGTTATCACAACCTGGAAACCGTTTTTTATCCGGTAAAAATTTACGATGCGCTGGAAGTGATTTTGAGTGATGAAATGCAATTTACTTCATCCGGGATTTCGATTCCCGGAAACCCGGAAAATAATCTGTGTTTGAAGGCTTATCAGCTGATTGAAAAAGATTATAATTTGCCACCCGTAAAGATTCATCTGCATAAAAACATCCCGATCGGTGCGGGTTTGGGCGGCGGTTCTGCGGATGGCGGGTTTTTTATCAAGCTTTTGAATGAATTGTGCCAGCTGAATTTATCCGCAGAAAATATGGAGGATTATGCACGGAAATTGGGTGCAGATTGTGCATTTTTTATCGGCAATAAACCGGTTTTCGCTTATGAAAAAGGTGATCAGTTTGAAAATTTACAGCTTGATCTTTCCGCTTATCATTTAGTTTTGGTGATGCCACCGGTTCACGTTTCTACGGCCGAAGCTTATGGCGGCGTTCAACCTAAAACTGCAGAATTTGATTTGAAATCAGCCTTAAAACTGTCTGTTTCCGAATGGAAAAATTTAATTAAGAACGATTTTGAAAATTCTGTTTTTCAGCATCATCCCAAAATTAGGTCGATAAAAGAAGCATTGTACAAAAACGGCGCATTATACGCAGCCATGAGCGGGAGCGGAGCTTCGGTGTTTGGTATTTTCAGCCAAAAACCTGCTTTACAGAAACTTGAGGCTGCAAACCAGGTTTTTTATGAGGTGTGATTGTCATGCCGAATTTATTTCGGCATCTCACAGGACAGGTTTTACTTTTTCTGATTAGATCCTGAAACAAGTTCAGGATGACAAAACTTCAGAAATTACAATCCAGCATCATCGGTTACGCCGTGGCCAAAACCTTCCACCCAATCGCGGTCGCCCCAACCTTTGGCAATTGCCGTGAGCAAACGGTTGTGCACAGCGGCGGCAAAAGGCATCGGCATTTCGCTTTTTTGGGATAAAGACAAGGCCAGTCTGGCATCTTTATAACCCAATTTCGCTTTAAATCCAACCGGTTCATAGCTTTTACCGGCAATCAGTTTGCCATAATTTTGATAAATTGGCGCATTAAACAACGTCGATCCAAAAAAATCAGCCATTTGTTTTGGGTCGATGCCGTTCTTTTCACCTAAAGTAAATGCTTCGGCCATCATTTCCATCGAAGCCATAATCATGAAGTTGCCGGCAATCTTAACTACATTGGCTTTTCCGGCTTCCTCGCCAAAATCAAAAATGCCCTGGCTCATCGCTTCCAAAATCGGTTTGGATGCTTCTTTTATCGATGTATTTCCGGAAACACAAACCCATAATTTCTGTGCCGCCGCAGCTTCCGGCCGGCCAAAAACCGGTGCCGATAAATAGTATGAACCGTTTTGCTGATGCAATTCACTCAGTTTTACAGAAGTTTCCGGAGAAATTGTGCTCATGGAAATGTGCACTGCATCTTTAGCAATTGATTTCAGCAAACCGTGTTCACCGGTAACTGCTTCTTCCAAAATCGAATCCTCAGAAAGCATCGAAACTATAAACATCACGTTGCTGGCAGCAGCTTCCGGTGTTTCGCAAATAGTAATTTTATCCTGGTTCAACTCATCAGCTTTTGCAGCTGTTCGGTTATAAACCTGTAATTCGTAACCTGCTTTAATCAGGTTCTTAGCCATCGGCAAACCCATGTTGCCTAACCCTATAAATCCTATTTTTTCTTTCATAATTATTAGCTGATGTAATCCCTGTCTTCCTGACTTAGTGTATCGTTAGGGTTTTGATTATTGTTGTTGTCTTGGTAATATGTAGTACGTTTGGGCCGGTTAGCAAGCATTAAACCAATGATCACGCCCAAAAAAATTGCAGCGGTCAGGATCACTAATTTCGGCAGATACAAATCCCACATGAATACTTTAAATTTTACTTCATCTACATTTTGCATCAAAATTACGGTGATAAAAACAGTCAGTAAAATGATAAAAAGCGTTTTAGTTTTCATGATTAATCTGGCAACAGAAGAATGGGAACGGATGTTTTATTCAACATTGAAAAATACAATATCAAAGGGCTTGTTTCATTTTGTATTTAGCAATTTTTTGCTGCGCTACCGGAAACATAAATATAGTTGAAAGGATCAGCACAGCACCAATCCAGAAACCCGGCGTCATTTTTTTCAAATCCCCGAAGAAAATGAATGCCATAATAATACCGTAAACAGGTTCCAGATTGGTAATCAAAGCTACCCGAAAAGCGGATAAATACTGCATTACGGAAACGCCCGCAACGTAGGCAACCGACGTACAAACGGTGCCCAGAAGTAGCAAATAAACCAGGTCATCATTTTTCAAAGCCAAGCTGTGTTTAAATCCTCCGGTAAAAAACAGATAAACCGAGATCCAGAAAAATGCGCCCGAAAGTTCGTAAAACGCAATTACCGGGGCAGATTTTTGCTTGGCAAACTGCGAATTGATGATGGTAAAAATACTTGCTGCAGAAGCACTAATCAACCCCAAAATAATTCCCTTAGTGTACTGGATTTCAAATTTGAAAATCAAGAATATGCCGGTGATGATGATTAAACCAGCTATGATTTCGAGTTTGGAGATTTTTTTGTTGGTGACCAACGGTTCAAAAACGGCCGTAAAAAGTGTTGCGGACGATAAGCAAACCAACGTTACAGAGACCGTAGAAATTTTGATCGACTGGAAAAAAAGCAGCCAGTGCAGCCCGACTATGGCACCGGTGAATATAAATTGCAAGAAAGATTTCCAACTGATTTTGAAATTGATACGGGCAAAAATGAAATATAACAAAAGGGAAATAAAAGCAATCAGCAGGCGATACCAAACCAAATAAACTGCTGAAACAGAGATGAGCGCGCCCAAAATCCCGGTAAAACCCCAGATAAAAACAGTACCGTGCAAGAGGAGCAGGTTTTTTTCTTCCTCACTGATCGAAGGTTTGAATTTCATTTATTTCGGGGCCTTTTTAAGTAGATACAAGCCGAGTATACCGAAAATTATATTGGGTATAAAAACAGCAATGATAGGTGGCAAACCTCCTTTTAAAGCAAAAACTTTGGAAAACTGCACGGTTACAATATAAGCGAAACAGAGAAAAATCCCGATCCCTAAAGGCAGGCCAATGCCGCCGCGTACTTTTCTGGACGACATCGCCACGCCAATTAGCGTTAAAATATAGGAAGAAAGCGGATAAACGAAACGCTGGTATTTTTCATACAAAAGATCGACCATGATGCCGGTGCCGCGAATTTTTTCTTTCTCGATGTTGGTGTTTAATTCTTTCATCGGCATGGCGTCGTACAAATTGCTGTGTGCCTGGAAGTCAACTGGTTGCATATCTAAAATGGTATCTTTTTTAATGCCGCTCACCATCTTTTCCTTCAAGCCATGAACATAACGGATCGAGTAATCCATCATTGACCAAACTCTTTTCAACGAATCATAAGTGATACGTGTAGCCGTAATTTTCTCCCGCAGAGAATCCTGGTTAAATTTTTCTAAAGTAAACTGATATCCGGTGCGCTGAGCATTGTCAAAGGACTGCACATAAACATAAGTTTCTTTATCGAGCTGCATGTGCACTTCACCTTTTTGTTCATTATTTCCGCTGTTGACGTAATTGTTTTCAAAAGTAGTTTTAAGCAGATTGGTATGTGGAATAATGAAAACATTGAATGTTAACGATACCAGAAAAATAATAGTTGCTGAGACCGCATAAGGTCGCAAAAAACGGTTAAAACTTGCACCGCCGCTTAATATTGGTACAATTTCCGTGAGGTCGGCCATTTTTGCTGTAAAAAAAATAACGGCTATAAAATTGATCAACGGAGATAAAAAGTTGAGATAGAAAGGGATGAAGCCAAAATAATAATGCGTGATGATAAACCAGAAACCCAAATCGTGTTTCAAGAAGTCGTCCAGCTTTTCTGAAATATCGAATACGACGATAATCACCAGGAAGATCCCGAGCGTAAACACAAATGTGCCCAGGTATTTATTGATGATATACCAATCGATAATTTTAAGATAACGTTTTGTGAGCCTACGCATTACAAACGTTGCGATAGTGTTTTTACCATACTATTTTTCCAATTGTAAAATGTGCCATAGATGATTTTCTCCTGTGCTGTTTTTACCAGCCATAAATAGAAATGCAAGTTGTGCAAAGTGGCAATCTGTGCGCCCAGCATTTCGCCGGAATGAATCAGATGGCGAAGGTAAGCTTTTGAATAACCTACATCAGCAAACAATTCGCTCTCGGCATCAATAGCAGAAAAATCATTTTTCCATTTTTCGTTTTTAATGTTGATGATGCCGTTTCGGGTAAAAAGCATTCCGTTGCGGCCGTTTCGAGTTGGCATTACGCAATCAAACATATCGATGCCTAAAGCAATGTTTTCCAGCAGGTTGATTGGTGTGCCTACGCCCATCAGATAGCGCGGTTTGCTTTGCGGGAGAATGTTGCAGACAATTTCCGTCATGGCATACATTTCTTCTGCCGGTTCGCCAACGGACAGACCGCCGATGGCATTTCCTTCTCGTTCAAAAGAGGCAATTACTTCGGCAGATTTTTCGCGCAGATCTTTATAAACGGAACCTTGCACAATCGGGAACAACGTTTGCGAGTAGCCGTATTTTGGTTCCGTGGTATCAAAGCGGTCGCAGCAGCGTTTCAGCCAGCGGTGCGTCATGTCGATCGATCGGCGAGCATAACCATATTCGCAGGGATAAGGCGTGCATTCATCAAAAGCCATGATGATATCGGCACCGATAATACGCTGCGTATCCATCACGTTTTCGGGTGTAAACAAGTGTTTGGAACCGTCAATATGCGAGCGGAAAGTAACGCCTTCTTCTTTAATTTTCCGCACTTCGGTTAATGAATATACCTGATAACCGCCACTATCCGTCAAAACTGGTTTGTCCCAATTAATGAATTTGTGCAGGCCGCCGGCTTGCTCAATGGTATTTAAACCCGGCCGGAGGTAAAGATGGTAAGTGTTTCCGAGAATGATCTGTGCTTTGATGTCATCCGCCAACTCGTGCTGATGTACTGCTTTTACCGTTCCTGCTGTGCCCACCGGCATAAAAATTGGTGTTTGGATAATCCCGTGATCTGTTGTGATTTCTCCTGCCCGGGCTTTAGAAAACGGATCAAGGGCAATCTGCTGAAACTTCATTTATATACACCGATTTTACTGCAAAAATAGAAAATAAAAGTATTTTACTTTCCGTTTTGTGGCAGGCAGGCACGGTAATCCGGTTTCTTTTTAAGAAATTCGCCTGCCGAAAATTGGTTTACTTTGGAAGTATTGTTACCTTATTTATTGCTCGCACTGTTTCTGCTTTGTTTTGTTGTCCAGCTATATTTCCTGATTTCCCAGCATTTCGGATTGAAAAAATTGGATGTATCAGCTACTGTTTCTACACAAAATCTTCCTGTATCAGTTATTATCTGTGCCCGAAATGAAGCACAAAACCTGCAGCAAAACTTGCCTTTTATTTTGAATCAGGATTATCCTGATTTTGAAGTAGTGGTGGTCAATGATTGTTCCAGTGATGGCTCTGCGCTTCTTTTGGAACAGTTTAAAAATCAATACAACAATCTTAAATTAGTCACTGTTTCGGAGCATCGCCGTTTCAAAACCGGAAAAAAATTTGCTTTAACAATGGGTATCAAAGCGGCCAGAAATGAACATTTATTGCTGACGGATGCAGATTGCAAGCCTGGATCCGACCAGTGGATCCAGCTGATGCAACAAGGTTTTGCCGGAGACACAGCAATTGTGCTCGGCTATTCTCCCTACCAAAAAACCGGCGGATTCTTAAATACGTTCATCCGTTTTGAGACGATAAAAACAGCAATCAGTTACTTGTCAGCCGCTTTAAACAAAAAACCTTATATGGGCGTTGGCCGCAACCTGGCTTATACCAAGTCGCTATTTTTCAGTTCCAAAGGTTTCGCTTCGCACATGCACGTGCTTTCGGGTGATGACGATCTTTTTATCAACCAAAATGCAAATGCAGCAAATACAACTGTTCAAATAGCTCCGGGCGCGTACACTTTTAGCGAAACAAAATCAAACTTAAAAGCATATTTCCGCCAAAAAAAACGGCACATGGGCGTGGGCAAATATTATAAAAGGAAAAACCGCGTTTTAATTACGTTAGATGCACTGAGTGGTATTCTTTTTTATATCTTTCTGATCGTATTATTTTGCATGAAAGTTGAGCCGGTAATAGTTGCTGTCGCGTTTGTTTTCAGGCTGATATTGCAAAGCTTTGTTTATCCTGCAATATTTAAAAAGTTGAATGTAATTGATCTGATCTGGTGGTTTCCGCTGCTGGATCTGTTTTATTACCTGTACCTCAACGTATTTGGAATGGTTGGATTGATTACAAAAAATCTGAAATGGAAATAAACGTTAACTTTTCTGAAAACGCAAAAAATGATTTTAACCTGGTGGTGCGTGCCAGGAAAGGAGAGCAAAAAGCTTATGCCGATTTGATGCAGCGTTATAAAGAATCCATCTACTTTATGGTTTTGAAGATGGTGAACAATAAAGATGACGCGCAAGATCTGATGGTAGAAACTTTTGGAAAAGCGTTTCAAAAATTGGATAAATACCAGCCTGAATTTGCTTTCAGCACTTGGCTGTTCAGGATTGCGACCAATAATTGTATTGATTTTATCCGAAAAAAGAAGCTCAACACGCTTTCTATCGATCGTTTGGTGGATGAAGAAGGCAATAATCAACCTTTGCAAATTAAATCTGATACGCTGAACCCGGAAGAACATTCGATCAAAAAACAGCAGGCGCAAGAGTTAAAACTGATTGTGGAAGGTTTGCCGCTGCGCTACCGCAACCTGATTGTGCTTCGGTATTTTGAAGAACTGTCTTACGATGAGATTGCAAAAGAGCTTGATTTGCCGCTCGGAACCGTTAAAGCACAACTTTTCAGGGCGCGGGATTTATTATCAAACGTACTGAACCGAAGGAAAAAAGATACAAATAGTGACTTCTGATTTTCTGCTCAACTATTTTTCCGATTTAACGCCACATCAGCAGCATCAATACCAACAGTTACAGCAACTTTATCAGTTTTGGAATGAGCAGATCAATGTAATTTCCCGCAAAGATATTGATTTGTTGTACGAGCGGCATGTGCTGCATTCGCTTGGCATAGCCAAAGTAATCAGTTTTTTGCCACACGAAAATGTATTGGATGTGGGCACCGGCGGCGGATTTCCGGGAATACCTTTAGCCATATTGTTCCCGGAAACGCATTTTCATTTAGTAGATTCCATCGGCAAGAAAATTAAGGTGGTAAAAGAAGTATCGCAGGCTTTGGGCTTGCAGAACGTGAAAGCCACACATGCCAGAGCAGAAGAAATTGACGAAAAATTTGATTTTGTAGTTTCCCGCGCCGTTACCCAACTGAAAGATTTTTATCCCTGGGTGAAAAACAAGTTTAACAAGCAATCTAAAAACCAGCTTAAAAACGGAATCTTGTATTTGAAAGGCGGCGATCTGACTCAGGAAATCGCACAATCCGGTTTAAAGGTGAAGCAGTTTGACTTGAGTAATTATTTTGCAGAAAATTTTTTTGAGACAAAAAAAGTAGTTTATATTAAAAATTAAATTTAATTTTATAAGACAAACCTATACAAACATGAGCATCTCAAAACAAACAGAAATCCCGCTTAGTAAAATAAAGCTTACTTTAATGCTTTTTGCTTCTATCATTTTCGTTGGGACTGGAATAGCTATGATGCTACGTCCTGCAAATATTAGTGGTTCAATTTTTTGGAACCCAACGATAAGTTTCATTTTCGGAATTGCAGCTATCTTATTTTTCGGAATTGCGGCATATGTTTGTTTTAAAAAGTTGAACGACAATTCTTTAGGACTAATTATTTCTGATGAAGGTGTTGTTGATAATTCAAGCGGTATTAATGCAGGTTTTGTTCCCTGGACAGATATTACAGCAATAGAAGAAATCAAAGTATTTAATAACAGAATGATAAACCTGGTTGTTAAAAATCCGGAAGAATATATTGCAAGACAAAAAAATATTTTTAAAAGAAAGACTGTTCAAGCAAATTATAATTCTTTCGGAACAGTAATTAGCATTTCCGCAAACGGATTGAAATGCAATTATAAAGAACTTAAAGCATCCCTTGACAATAAATTTGCTGACTTTAATATTAAAAGAATTTAACTGCAAAATTTGCTTGACATTATACAAATGAGCTTAATTTTGTATCCTGCCTCTGTTACTCATTTTAAAAGCTACATAACTATATGTAGCTTTCTGTTTTTATACCGATAAAAGAAGCAGTAGTTTAATTAATATAAATAATTTTTTAATTTAGAAGAAATTATTTATGCCTTTACTTGATCAGATTGCTTTAACCTTTGTGCCCGGCATCGGCGATGTGCTTGCCAAAAACTTAATCAGCTATTGCGGCAGTGCAGAAGAAATATTTAAAACTTCCCGTCACAAATTATTACAAATTCCCGGAATCGGCCCGAAAATGGCTGCCTCAATTTTAAATCACCAATGTTTTAACCGGGCTGAGAAAGAACTTCAATTCATCGAAAAAAACAAAATACAGGCTATTTTTTTTACCGATGCGGCTTATCCCAAACGCTTAAAAAGTTGTATCGATTCGCCCATTATGCTGTATTTTCAAGGCAGGGGCGATTTGAACCGGCAGCGGATAATCAGTATTGTTGGCACCCGAAAAATAACTAATTACGGGAAGCAGTTATGTGAAGAACTGGTTGACTCCTTAAAAAACCATGATGTAACGGTTATTAGCGGGATGGCTTACGGCGTAGATATTTGTGCACATAGAGCTTGTGTAAAACATCAGATTTCTACAGTTGGGATTTTAGGTCATGGTCTGGATCGGCTTTATCCTGCAGTGCATCGTAATACAGCCGAGAAAATGTTGGATGATGGTGGTTTGCTTACAGAATTTCCGTCTCAAACCAATCCCGACCGCGAAAATTTCCCGAAGCGAAACCGCGTAGTTGCAGGCATGGCCGATGCTACAATTGTAATAGAAGCCAGCTTGAAAGGTGGTGCCTTAATCACGGCAGAAATTGCCAACTCTTACAATCGGGATGTTTTTACTTTTCCGGGCAGGATAGGGGATGAGTTTTCGGAAGGCTGTAATTTTTTGATCCGTTTCAACAAAGCCGGATTGCTGACAAGCTATGCAGATCTGGCCGAACAAATGGGCTGGCTGGATCAGGTTTTGCCCCTGAAAAAACAGCAATTATTGTTTCCGCTAGATTTAACTTCAGAAGAAAAACAAATTTTTGAAATGCTGGAAACCGGCGGACAAACAGGCATTGATGACCTGGCCATTAAAACCCATTTGCCGGTAAGTATATTAGCCATGAACCTGTTGAACCTCGAAATGCAGGGTTTGGTGCGTTCTTTACCGGGCAAATCTTACAATTTAATCCGTTAAAGCTTGTACGGAAATTGATATTGAAGCAGGATGCCGCTATCAGCACTGATTTCTGCCCAGCTGTCGGCTTCCAACGCCACTTCAACCCAGGCACTTGTGGGCATTGTGGTAATTTCAGTAGTTAGTTTGTACAGCAAATTACTCACGCCGGGATTATGGCCAACCAAATGGACAACATCATACTTATCCTCAAAAAGGTTAATGATACAAAGCAAAGTTTCTGCACTGGCTTCATAAATTTTAGGTTCCGTTTTCACGTCATCAAAACCAAAAGTAGCAGCAAAAATATGGGCAGTTTCCAAAGCACGTGCAGCCGGACTGCTGATTATGATCTCCAAAACAGGTGTATTATTTAATAACATTGCTGCCATTTTTGCCGCATCTTTTTTACCTGCACTTGTTAGTTTTCGGTCAAAATCATTGATGCTGCTGGTTTCCGGTTCTGCTTCTGCATGGCGGATCAAAACTAATTTTTTCATGGCTAAAAGAAGTATCAGTTGTTTTTGAACAGATACGAAACGGCAATGCCGAAAACCCGGTTTTGGGTTTTGATATTTACATCATCGTAAACGCCCGGAGTTGCAATGTTTTTCAACCCGTATTCGTAGTTCAGCTCAAAACCGATGCCGTGCAACAGCCTGATTTCAGCCCGTAAATTCAAACCGTAATCGGTACGTTTGTAGTCACTGTTTTCATCGTTCCCAAACATAACCCGGTTACTTCCATCGATAGCTGAATCAAAAATAATTCCCGACAGCGAATAGTTGCCGGCAATGCCATAAGCAGCATAAGGGCCTCCGCCAAAAAGTAGCGTACCAGCCTTAGTTTGAGTTTTATACAAAAAAATGACCGGAATTTCTAAATAATACAGGCGGGTGTTTTTCCGGCGGTTGGTACTGGTTTCCGGGTTGATGTAAGTATTGATGCCGCCTTTGCCATCCAAAATCAAACCCGTTTGAACGGCAAACTTGAGCCAATTGATCTCGGTAACTTCACCGAACCTGATGTTGCCATAGTTTTTAGATTGATAGGTAGAGCTGGTTGGATTGTTAAAAGCACTGATTTCAGCAAAATTGATTCCGCCTTTCAAGCCAAAATTAAAGGTCTGGGCTTTTGAAGGCTGATGAAACACCCAAAGGAAAACAAAAGTATAAAGCGATTTTTTCAACATCGTCGGTTTTTAATGAACTTATCCCAAATTTAATAAATCCGATTTATTTGCAAAACTGATCAACTGCTCGTCTGGAATATCATTCATACATTTAAAATGCCCAAGTGGGCATTTGCTCAAGCCATATTTTGAGCAAGGGCGGCAATACAAATCAACCCCGATCACCTCTGCACTTTTTGTTTGATAAGGCCAAACGCCAACCAATCCCGGCACTGTACTGCCCCAAACAGAAGCAATCGGCCGATCAAAAGCTTCGGCAATATGCGTTAAACCGGTATCAAAACCAATCACTTTTTCGGCCTGCGCTAGCACAAAAACAGATTGGTCCAGCGTCAGTTTTCCGCAGGCATTATAAATTTTTATGCCGGTAAAAGAAGCAACCTTTTCACCGTTTTTCTGCACATCTTCGCCGCCAAGCAACACAACCGGCTGATTGATTGCTTTGCAAATTCGCGCAATCTTTTCATTGGGCATCCGCTTGGTAAAATGTGTGGCACCGATCACAAAAACCACAAATCTATTTTGATGCGAAACAGGCAGCAGATCAGCCAATTGATGCTGTTTTTTCAGGTAATAATTGATCGGCTGGCCATCGTTTTTCACACCCAAAAATGCAACCGTTTCCAAATACTGTTCTACTAAATGTTTTTTAGAAAGCAGGTTCCATCGCCATTTTAGGTAAAGCCATTTTTTTACAGGCTGTTTTTTAAAAGTAGATGCAGGGATTCCGGTTTTAAATTTGATAATAGCCGTACGCAAATTATTGTGCAGATCAATCAGGTAATCATATTTTTCCGCTTTGATTTGTTTGATGGTATCATCCAGGTTTTCCTGCAATAAAAGAAGCTTGTCCAAATACGGATTACCTTCATAAATATATTTGAAATTAGGCTTCGTCAGGAAATGGATTTCCGCGCCGGGCAACTGCATTTTCAAACAACGCACCACCGGCGTTGTATAAATAATGTCGCCCATTGAACTTAACCGGATCACCAGAATTTTGAGTGGTTTTTTCAAAGCAGGTTTCAATTCCGGAAGCATCATTAAAGTACAATGCTTCTTTTATCGACTAAAAATCTTTCTTTTTTCGCTTGAAAAAATGCTGCGATTTCTGTTGCCGATAGCGCATTCAAACACATTTCTTTGGATAAGCCGCCTTTCCGCGCCACGTGGATTCCGTAGTGCATATCCCACAAACCCGTGGTGCGGTGCGCATCCGGGTTGATGGAAAGCCAAACGCCTTTTTCGAGTGCATACTGGTGCCATCGCCAATCCAAATCCAGCCGCAGTGGGTTGGCATTAATTTCGATCACCACGCCATTGGCCGCGCAGGCATCAATCATTTTGGTATAATCAACCGGATAACCGTTTCGGCTCAACAGTAATCTTCCGGTTGGATGGCCCAGAATTGTAGTATATTGATTTTCAATAGCTTTAATCAAACGTTCCATCGCTTTTTCTTCCGTCATCCGCAAGTTTGAATGGACAGAAGCCACTACAAAATCAAATTTTTCCAGGATTTCGTCCGGGTAATCCAGCGATCCGTCACTCAAAATATCAGATTCAATCCCTTTAAAAATCTTAAAATTTTGAAGTTTTCTGTTGATCGAACCCACTTCTTCCAGCTGCTGCAAAACACGTTCAATGCTCAAGCCGCTGGCATAAAAAGCACTTTTGCTGTGGTCGCAAATGCCAAAATACTCCAGTTTGAGTTGGTCGCGGCTGTATAAAGCCATCTCTTCCAGCGTGTTAACGCCATCGCTCCAGGTGCTGTGGTTGTGTAGCGTGCCTTTCAAATCTTTAAAAGTGATCAGTTTCGGCAGTTTTCCGGCAGCTGCTTTTTCTATCCAATATTTCCCTTCCCGAAGTTCTGGTTCGATAAAAGGCAAACCAGCTTCTTGATAAATTTCTTCTTCGGTTTTGGGTTGAAAATCAGCAACAGCAATTCTCAAAAGTACATTTTGAACGTGCTCCGAATCACCGGTTTCAATAAACAGTGTTTTGATAAAATCTTTCGGCCCGCAAAAAACCAGCTTTACCGCCATGCCATGTTCGGTTTTGCCCTGCCAGGATTGTTCGTTTTGAGAATCGAATTTTAAATAAGAAACTTCATTCAAAACCGAAACTAATTGCTCGATATTTTCAGAAGAAACTACCACAATTAGTTCATCCACAATTTCCAGTTTCCGGCGGAACTGCCCGGCCGATGCTATTTTTATACCGGTAAAAGAAGCATTTAAATTTTGAAGCAAATCATGTTCAATCGCTTCCGCCTGCGCATATAAAAATTTTCCTTGTGAGGCAATATCAAACTCAATTGTTTTTTTGATCTGTTCCTGCGTTTTCAACCCAAAACCTTTGGCCTCAATCAGCCGGTTTTCGTTGCAGGCATAATACAATTCTCCAACAGAATCGATGTGCAATTCATGCCAGATGGTTACGATTTTTTTCGGGCCGATACCTTTTATCCGCAGCATTTCCACAATTCCGGCAGGCGTTTTTTCCAGGTAATCTTCCGTTTCTTTCAGCGTGCCGGTTGCCAGCAGTTCTTCAATTTTTATGGCGATACTTTTGCCGATGCCCTCAATTTTGTCGAGTTCGGCCAATGATTTTCCGGCCAACGGAAAAGGCAATTTATCTGCCTTAAAAGCAGCATTGGCAATAGATTTTATTTTGAAAGGGTTCTCTTCGTGCAGCTCCATTAGCTGCGACAGGAAGCGGAGATGTCGGGAAATTTGTTTGTTCTCCATAAAAAAAGGTCGGTAAAAGAAGTATCAAAAATACAAAAGCCGCCTGGAGCGAGGCAGCTTTTGTACATATTATTTCAGAAAAATTTTAACGGATTTCCAGCGTATAAGGCATCCGCATTTGCGTGCCGCTGTATTTCAGGATGGTTTGCAAATCGTTGTAGTAGCGATAACTCTCGCCCAATTCCTGCTTCATCATATATGTTTTTGCTTCGGAAGCAAAGCCGGAACCAAAGTTTTCCAACAAGGATTTCTGCTCCGGGTAAGCCACCAATTTGTAATCTGTAATTTTGGCTTTGTTTGCTGCGGAATGAATGGCATCGTCCAAACTTCCCAAACGATCAACCAAACCGATTTTCAAAGCTTGCGCGCCCGTCCAAACGCGGCCTTGCCCAATGCTATCGATATATTTCTGGGTTTTTTTCCGTCCTGAAGCAACTGCACCGGTAAAATCCAAATAACCATGATTTACCTGATCTTGCAAAATCGCCCTTTCTTCCGGGTTTAGCGGACGGGTTACATCGCCCAGATCAGCAAACTTTCCGGTTTTTACACCATCAAAAGTAACGCCCAGCTTCTGGTTCAAAAAGTTTTTCATGTTAGGCAAAATTGCAAAGATACCGATGGAGCCGGTGATGGTATTGGGTTGCGCAAAGATAGAATCCGCCGCGCAAGCCATGTAATAACCGCCGGAAGCGGCCACATCACCCATCGAAACGATAACCGGTTTTACTTTTTTGGTCATCAATACTTCGCGCCACAACACATCGGAAGCCAGCGAACTGCCGCCTGGCGAATTGATGCGCAGTACAACCGCTTTCACTTTTTTATCTAAACGCGCCTTGCGGATGGCTTTAGAAATCCCTTCAGAACCGATAGAATTATCATCACCTTCGCCGCCGCCAATATCGCCGGAAGCATAAATTACGGCAATTCGGGTATTGGAACCACTGTCTTTATTTTCGTCCGGCTGATTATAATTAGCCAGTTCTACCATGTTCAGGTTATCGTTTTGATCCGTTCCGGTACGCGTTTTTAATTCCGTCAGGATTTCGTCTTTGTATTTCAAGCCGTCAACCAGTTTAAGTTTCAACGCATCTTCCGGATATTTTATTTGCAGATTGTTGGCAATACTAAATAGCGAATCTTTGCTGATCTTACGGCTTTTACCAATATTGGTCAGAAAATAATCGTACAAAGAACCCAAATATGAATTTACTTGCAGGCGGTTGGCATCGCTCATTTTATCCAAAATAAAAGGTTCGACAGCACTTTTAAAAGTTCCAACTTTGATTACTTGCGCTTCGATTCCTAATTTTTCCAGCGCACCTTTGAAAAAGCTGTATTCTGAATGAAATCCTCTAAACTCAAAAATCCCTTTTGGGTTGATGTAAATTTTATCAGCTACAGAAGCAAGATAATAAGCACCTTGCGTGTAAATTTCACCGTAAGCCAACACAAATTTTCCTGATGTTTTAAAGTCGATCAGCGCATTTCGGATTTCCTCTGTTGTGGCCTGGCCAGAAAGCATATAGCTCTCATCCAGATAAATCCCTTTGATATTGCTGTCGGTTTTTGCCCTTTTGATACTGGCCAATATATCGTTCAGGCCGATAGATTTTTTTACGCTGAGATTTAAAAACGGAATGCCGGAAAGCGGGTTGGCCGAAGTGCGTTCTTTAATGGCATAATCAAAAGCCAAGCGCAACACAGAATTTGATTTGACTTCAGTTTTTTTATCACTTCCGGCGGAAGAAATCAAACCCAAAACAACAAAGGTGAAGATAATCAGGCAAAGCAAAACGCCGATGATCGTAGCAAAAACATATTTAAAAAACTGTTTCATTTAAAAGCTATTCTTTTTTGCAAACTTAGCAAAACGCTAACGTTAAATGTTAGAGCTTTGCCCATATAATTTGTTACAACATGCAACTGGTTTATTTTTTATTGGGAAGTAATTTGGGCGATAGAAATGAGTACCTAAAAGAAGCATTGCACCATTTAAAAAAAGATATTGGCAGGATTGTGCGCGTTTCCTCCGTTTATGAAACACAATCTTGGGGCATAGAAAATTTGCCGGATTATTTGAACCAAGTGGTTGAAATGGAAACACTGTTTTTACCACAGGAAATTTTGAAAAAAACCCAAGCAATTGAAGAAATCTTTCATCGGCAAAGAACAAAAAAATGGCATTCACGTACAATTGATATAGATGTTTTATTTTTTGGAAATTCAGTTATTGATTTACCGGGACTGAAAATACCTCATCCTCAAATTCAAAATCGTTTGTTTACATTAGTGCCCCTGAATGAGTTGATACCTGATTTTATCCATCCGGTACTGAAAAAAACGATACAGGAGTTGCGGCAGGAAGTTAAAGATGGGTTGCTGGTGAAAAAATATACTTTTACTAATTAGATTATTATTGAAAACATGAATATTCAAAGCAGCGAACAAGATTTTGATTTGTCATTTTTAGAAGAAATTGCCGATGGAAACAAAGAATTTCTGGTAGAATCTATCGATATGTTTTTAGTGCAAACCCCGGAAATTTTCGGACAGATTTCTCAGGCAATAGCTGCTAAAGATTGGGTTACCACAGCAACACTGGCGCACAAAGTGAAATCAAACCTGGGTTTTTTTGGGATGGATCGCATCAAAAACGAAATGCAGGAAATCGAAATTAATGCCAAAGGTGGCGGTACTGATCCGATGCTGGCTGCAAAATTTGAATCCACAAAAAAAGCTGTGCTAAAAACAGTAGAGCAGCTTTATCAGATCAAAAAACAGATTGAAGCAGAGGTTTAAGCCTAGTGCAAGTTGAAAGTATAACTTTCCATAATTAGGTTGGCCAATAGTTTTTTGCAGGCTTCATCCACTTTTTCTTCTGCTGCGGCTTCGTTTTCTGCTTCTACTTCCAGAGAAATATGTTTGCCGATGCGGACATTGGTTATTTCTGACAAGTCAAGGTTTTTCATGCTTCCTGAAACCGCTTTTCCCTGCGGATCCAGGATTTCTTTTTTGGGCATCACGTCAATTTCTGCTTGAAACTTCATTTTTGATAGTTCTGATTTGGATGATCGATAAAACGATGTAAAAAAATATGATTAAGGGTATGGCTGCAAACTTAAAAATTACCAGGGAAATCAACCCAAAAATTAGCAGGATATAACGGTAGTTGTTTTCTAAAAAATCCAGGTTTTTAAATTTTAAGGACAATAGCGGTAATTCTGCCACCAGCAGCCAGCAATTGATTGCAATATAAATAATTAAAAACCATTGGTTCAAAATTATACCTGTAAAAGAAGCATTACCTTGATACAAAAGAATCAGCGGAAATGAAGCTGAAAGCATAGCACTTGCTGGCGTGGGCAAACCGATAAAACTGTTAGTTTGGCGCGTATCAACATTAAACTTAGCCAATCGTAATGCCGAAAATAGGGCGATAAAAACAGCACTGAAGCATAGCCAATCGGGTTCCGATCCAACATTTTTTTTGGCAAGCAGCATGAAAATGATGAAAGATGGCAAAACGCCGAAGCTTACCACATCGGCCAACGAATCTAATTGCTTTCCGATTTCTGAATGAACTTTGAGCAATCTTGCCACCATGCCGTCCAAAAAATCAAAAAAAGCAGCGATAAAAACAGCATAGGCTGCATAATCCAACCTTCCTTGAAAAGCAAAAAAAATACCTGTACAACCGCTGAAAAGGTGTGTACAGGTTAGGGCATTTGGGATATGTTTCTTCATGGAAAGTTGTAGGTTTTAAGTTTTATGTTGTTATTGCAAGCGGATAAACTTACAACATAAAACTTTTCACTTAAAACTTCTTAACTGTTCATGCTGATCAAGAATTCTTCGTTGGATTTAGTTCCGCGGATTTGTCCCTGCAAAAACTCCATCGCTTCTTGCGAGTTCATGTCGGCCAGGTGATTGCGCAAAATCCAAACGCGTTGCAAAGTTTCTTTGTCTAAAAGCAAATCATCACGGCGCGTGCTGGAAGCGGTCAGATCAATGGCCGGATAAATCCTTTTGTTTGATAACTTACGGTCCAACTGCAGCTCCATATTGCCTGTACCTTTAAATTCTTCAAAGATAACTTCGTCCATTTTGGAGCCGGTATCGATCAAAGCTGTGGCAATAATGGTCAGCGAACCGCCATCTTCAATATTACGGGCTGCACCAAAAAAGCGTTTTGGTTTGTGCAAAGCGTTGGCATCCACACCGCCGGAAAGGATTTTGCCGGAAGCAGGCGCAACCGTATTGTAAGCACGTGCCAATCGGGTGATCGAATCCAGCAAAATCACTACATCATGGCCGCACTCTACCATGCGTTTGGCTTTTTCCATCACGATATTGGCAATTTTTACATGGCGTTCTGCCGGTTCATCAAACGTAGAAGAAACGACTTCGGCACGAACACTGCGGGCCATATCGGTAACTTCTTCGGGGCGTTCATCAATCAATAAAATGATCAGGTAAACTTCCGGATGGTTTTTGGCGATGGCATTGGCAATATCTTTCAGCAAACTGGTTTTACCGGTTTTGGGCTGCGCAACGATCAAACCGCGCTGGCCTTTACCAATCGGCGTAAACAAATCAATGATTCGGGTAGAATAATTATTTATTTCCGAAAAAAGGTTCAGTTTTTCCTGTGGGAAAAGCGGCGTTAAAAAATCAAAAGGAACACGGTCGCGCACTTCAGAAGGAATACGGCCGTTGATTGCTTCCACCCGCACCAAAGGAAAATATTTTTCACCTTCTTTTGGCGGACGAATGCTGCCGCGAACGGTATCTCCGGTTTTTAAACCAAATAGCTTGATTTGTGATTGGGAAACATAAATATCATCCGGTGAAGTCAAATAATTATAATCCGAAGAACGTAAAAAACCATAACCGTCAGCCATGATTTCCAGCACGCCTTCATTTACAATTACGTTGTCAAAATCCAGATTTACAGCAGGTTCTGCTTGTTTGTTTGGCGCAGTAGCCGGGATATTATTTTGTTGTGGATTGGTATTCTGGCTGCTGTTATTTTGTTGGTTATTGTTTTGATTGCCGTTATTATTATAACGTTTTTCAAATTTTGGCTGCCGGTTTTCTGCCGGAACTTCATTGTAACGGCGTACAGGCTCAGCATTGTTGCTGGCTGCCGGAGTTACAGTTTTTGCTGGTTGGTACGTGGATTCCGATCTTGGCAAAACACGTTCGGCCGCCGGAAAGTTGATTTCAGGTACTGCGTCTGCCTGTCCGTCTTGTACTGTTTTTATCGTCCTAATTCTTTTGCGTGGCTTGTCTTCTGCTTCAGCTGGCTCTGTTTCAGCAGGTTCTTCAGCTTTAGAAAACTCATTTACAGGAATTTGCAACGGAATTTCCGGTTCTGCTATAGCTGCAACGGGTTGTGCAACTCTTGGTTTCCTGCCTGGTTTAGCTTTTTCTGCGGGTGTTGCAGCAGCCGGTTGATGGTTACTGATCTGGGCAATCAGATCTTGTTTACGCAGCTCATCAGCTTGGGCTATGCCCAAAGTTTTGGCTATTTCACGCAACTCAGATACGAGCTTGTCGTTCAGTTCGGTGGTATTAAACATGCGAAGGAATAATAATATTTATCTTTTAAATGAAGATTTGATGGTAGAAATAAATTTTTCTTTGCTGATACCGTACATCTCAGTTTTAACACTGATAAAAAAGCATTGGAGAATAGTTCTGATTTTTTGAAATGCAGGAAAATCGTCAGGAAAACGCTGCAATTGTAAATAATATTTATAACTATTCAAAGTATTTTAGCTAAAATTTTTTTATATCTGTCCATTTAACTGATTTTTATTTATTTTGATTTTTTCAAGCTAAAAAATGTATTCCAGGCAACAACTTATCGAGCAGATCAGACAAAAAAAATCTTTTTTGTGTATTGGATTGGATACTGATCCGCAAAAAATACCGGATTTTTTAAAGAAATTTTCCAATCCTGTACTTGAATTCAATCGCAGGATTATCGATGCCACGCACGATCTCTGTATCGCTTACAAACCAAACACTGCTTTCTACGAATGTTATGGTGCAAAAGGTTGGCAAAACCTCATTGATACCTGCAATTATATTCCTGACAACGTTTTTAAAATTGCCGATGCCAAGCGCGGGGATCTGGGCAACACCGGCCAAATGTATGCCAAAGCTTTTTTTGACGAGGCAAATTCCGGGATGTCGTTTGATGCCGTAACGGTTGCGCCTTATATGGGCTCGGATTCTGTGATGCCTTTTTTAGCCTATCAAAATAAGTGGGCAATTTTGCTGGCTTTAACTTCAAACGAAAGCCATGTTGATTTCCAATTATCCAGTAATGGAGAAAGCATTTTATTTGAACAGGTGCTACAAAAATCGCAGCAATGGGGAACGGACGAACAACTGATGTATGTGGTTGGTGCCACTCGCGGAGAAGCTTTTTTAACGGTACGCAAGCACGTTCCCAACCATTTTTTGCTGGTTCCGGGCGTGGGCACGCAAGGCGGATCATTGGCTGAGGTTTGCAAATATGGTATGAATGTGGATTGCGGCCTGATTGTAAATGCCTCCAGATCAATTATTTACGCCTCTTTGGGTAGAGATTTTGCAGAAGCTGCACGGGCCGAAGCCTTGAAAATACAGCAGGAAATGGAAACAGAACTTTACAAAACCAGTTTTTTAATTGATGATTGAGACGTGATTTTTCAGTGTATATCAGGATTTATAGTTGCAGGGCCACGCGATCATTCATTTCAATCAACCCAAATTTATACCGATAAAAGAAGCATTGGTTTGAATTTGGCAGGATAGCGTAATAATAACAAACAGAAAATCACCTGCATTGTATTTATTAAGTAGTTGATTTAGCAGATTAATATTACTTTTCAGAAATTATTCTAAAATATGAGCAAATCTTCTGATCTTAAAAAAATCCTTTGCATTGATATTGGCGGTTCGCATATCAAAGCTACCGTTTTGGATACGGATGGAAAATCACTTAAAGAATACGAAAAAACACCCACCCCGGTTCCGGCATCACCTCAAAACGTAATTGAAGCGATCAAAACGCTGGTCAAGGATTTTCCGGATTATGATCATATTTCTTCTGGATTTCCTGGCTATGTAAAAGACGGTACTGTTTTTACCGCCCCAAATTTGGGCACAGACCTTTGGGCAAAAACTGATCTGCAAAAATTATTGAAAGATACTTTGGGCAAAGATGCCATTGTGGTGAACGATGCCGATATGCAGGGCATGGGCGTGATCAGCGGTAAAGGTTTTGAAATGGTGATCACGCTGGGGACCGGTTTCGGAACTGCTCTTTTTAAAGACGGGTTTTTGTTGCCGCATTTAGAAATTGCGCATTTGCCGATTAAAAAAGACAAAACTTATGACCAATATTTGGGTGATAAGGCTTACCACGAAGTTGGCGATGACCGCTGGAACAAGCGCGTAAAAAAAGTTCTGGATATATTAAAAACTGTTTTTAATTACGATTTTTTATACATTGGAGGAGGCAACTCCAGTGAAATTGATTTTAAGCTGGACGACAACATCAAAATAGTATCCAATCGGGAAGGTATTAAAGGTGGCCCAAGGTTATGGATGCAAGACAAAAACGCGCTGAGTAAAAATTAAACTGATCTTAAACCTTTTTTTAAAATAAAATAATGAATGTAAACACAGGAACAACAAACCTTGAACAGCTGGCCATTGATACGGTAAGGATACTGGCTGTTGACGGTGTTCAAAAAGCAAATTCTGGTCATCCGGGTATGCCAATGGGTGCAGCACCAATGGGCCACGTGCTATGGTCTGAAGAAATGTATTACAGTCCTAAAAACCCGGAATGGGCTAACCGTGATCGTTTTATTCTTTCCGCCGGGCATGGCTGTATGTTGCAATATTGTTTTTTGCATCTTACCGGTTATGATTTATCTATGGATGACCTCAAAAATTTCCGTCAGTTACATAGTAAAACAGCCGGCCACCCGGAATATGGTTTGACTCCTGGGATTGATGTAACAACTGGTCCGTTGGGCCAGGGTTTTGCAAATGGTGTAGGTTTCGCTATCGGGCAAAAACATTTGGCTGGCCGTTATAACCAACCTGGCCACCATATTTTTGATTACAAAATTTTTGCCATCTGTAGTGATGGTGATATGATGGAAGGTGTAACTTCCGAGGCCGCTTCTTTGGCTTCACAATTAGAGTTAGGCAACCTGATTTATTTATACGATGATAATCATATTTCGATTGAAGGCGATACGGATATTGCTTTTACAGAGGATGTGGCTGCCCGTTTTAAAGCGTATGGCTGGCACGTGCAGGTAGTAGAAGATGGTAATGATGTTGCTGCAATCAGAGCTGCGGTGCACAATGCCAAGATCGAAATCCGCAAGCCATCTTTAATAAAAGTTCGTACGCATTTGGCTTACGGTAGTCCGAATAAAGTGGATACACCGGGAGCGCATGGTTCTCCGCTTGGCGAAAAAGAGGTAAGATTAGTTAAAGAAGGAATGGGTTTTGATCCGGACCAGTTTTTTTATGTGCCAAAAGAAGTATCTGATTTCTATTTGGAATGCGGAAAAAAAGGCGAAGAAAAAGAGCAGAAATGGAATGAATCTTATGCTGCTTATAAAAAAGAATTTCCGGAATTAGCGGCCGAGTTTGAATTGTTAAGCAGCGGAAAATTACCGGAAGGCTGGCAAAATACGATCCCAACTTACAAAGTAGAGGCTGGTAAAATTGCAACACGTAAAGCTTCTGGTGAAGTATTAAATGCTATTGCGCCGGTTTTGCCTGGTTTAATTGGTGGTGCTGCGGATTTGGCCCCATCTACAGAAACCAACCTGAAAAAATATGAATCTTTTACTGCGGAAGACCGCACCGGAAGAAATTTCCACTTCGGTATCCGTGAGCACGCAATGGGTTCTGCTTTAAATGGTATGGTATTGACTAAAGGTATTATTCCTTACGGTGCAACTTTTTTGATTTTCTCAGAATACATGCGCCCGCCGATCCGTTTGGCAGCGATTATGAAAATCAGACCGATTTTTATTTATACGCACGATAGTATTGGTTTGGGTGAAGATGGGACCACGCACCAGCCGGTTGAGCAGCTGATTTCTTTGCGATCAATCCCGAACATCACTTTAATCCGCCCGGCTGATGCCAATGAAACTGCACAAGCCTGGCGCGTAGCGATAGAACACGTTGGCGGTCCGGTGATTATTGTACTGACCCGACAAGGTTTAACAACCATCGATCAGGAAAAATATGGTAAAGCAGAAAACTTAGAAAAAGGTGCTTACATATTATCTGATGTAGAAAACCCGCAACTGTTGCTGATCGCTACCGGTTCTGAAGTAGAACTAATCATGAAAGCACAGGCAAAATTGCAGGAAGAAGGCATTGCAGCACGCGTAATCAGTATGCCATCCTGGGAATTGTTTGAAAAACAGGATGCTGCTTACAAAGAAAGTGTTCTCCCTAAAACCCTGAAAAAACGTTTGGCTGTAGAAATGGCTTCTACTTTGGGCTGGCATAAATATGTTACTGATGAAGGTGATGTTTTAGGGATGCACACGTTCGGAGAGTCTGCGCCAGCTGAAGAATTATATAAGCTTTTCGGCTTCACGGTAGAAAACGTTGTAGCCAAAGCCAAAGCATTGCTTGCATAAATTTACCCGATAAAAGAAGCATTAGCCTCACCCCAACCCTTTTTAAAAGAGAGGGCGCAGGCCGATGCTTCTTTTATCAACCTAAAATCAATAAAAATGAAAGTTGGAGTTGCAGCGGATCATGGTGGTTTTGAACTGAAAGAAATGCTTAGGGATTACCTAAAAAATTTGGGTCATGAAGTGATTGATTTTGGTGCCCAATCATTGGTACAGTTGGATGATTTTCCTGATTACGTCGTTCCTCTGGCAAAAGCTGTAGCAAATAATGAAGTGGAACGCGGTATTGCCGTTTGCGGAAGCGGCGTTGGGGCTTGCATTGTTGCTAATAAAGTTGCTGGTGTTAGGGCGGCATTAATTACCGAACATTTTTCGGCACACCAGGGCGTGGAAGATGACGACATGAACCTGATGACGATTGGCGGCCGCGTGGTTGGTTTCAACGTAGCACAGGAGCTGGTTAGTTCATTTTTAAAAGCAACATTTATCGGTGCCGAAAGACATTTGCGCCGCATGGAAAAAGTTCATCAATTAGAAAAATAACCTTATAAAAGAAGTATCATGGCAAACAGACTTAAAAAAATACATGAACTCGGCCAAAGCATTTGGCTGGATTTCATCGACCGCCGGATTATGGATTCCGGTGATATGCAAAAACTAATCACCGAAGATGGCATACGAGGTGTAACCTCAAACCCGGCTATCTTTGAAAAAGCCTTCAGCAGCAGTTCTGATTATGATGAAGACATTGCCAAGCTGGCCAAAGAAGGCAAAAGCAATGACGATATTTTTTATGGCGTTGCGGTAGAAGACATCAAACGGGCTGCCGATATGTTTATGCAGGTTTATGAAGATGAAGTAAAAGGTGCTGACGGTTATGTAAGCCTGGAAGTATCACCGCGTTTTGCAAATGATACCGAAGCAACAACCAAACAAGCTTTGGAACTTTGGAAAGCCGTGCATAAAGACAACGTGATGATCAAAATCCCAGGAACGAAAGAAGGTTTGCCAGCGATACAAAAATGTATTGCAGAAGGATTGAATATCAATGTAACCCTGCTTTTTGGTTTGGAAAGATATGAAGCCGTTACCGAAGCATATATTGCAGGTTTGGAAGAACGTGCAGCAGCCGGAAAAGAGATTGAATATGTTTCTTCTGTAGCCAGTTTCTTTTTAAGCCGAATCGATGTTTTGGTTGATCCAATGCTTCAGGAAAAAGGTTTAGCTAATTTGAAAGGTGAAATTGCTATTGCATCCGCAAAAAAAGCCTACGAAATTTATAAACGCGTTTTCAGCACAGAACGTTGGAAAAAACTCGAAGAAAAAGGAGCGAAACCACAGCGTTTGCTTTGGGCAAGCACCGGTAGCAAAGATCCTGCTTTTTCTGATGTGAAATATGTAGAAGCTTTGATCGGTAAAGATACGGTTGATACCATCCCGATGGACACATTGGTTGCTTTCCGCGATCATGGTAATGCAGAAAATACTTTGGAAGAAGGGCTGGATAAAGCAACCGCAACTTTAGAGCAGATAAAAACAGCAGGTATCGATCTGGCCAAAATTACACAACAATTGGAGGATGAAGGAATCGAAAAATTCAATCAGCCTTATGATAAATTGCTAGCAGCTATTGAAAAGCAAAAGCAATCAGCAGTAGCTTAATTGATATGGAAGCCGGCTATCCCAAAATTTTGTTTCTGGATGTTGGCGGTGTTTTGCTGACAAACGGTTGGGCGCACGAATCGCGCCAGCTGGCTGCAAAAATTTTTGAAATAGATTATGCAGAAATGGAAGCTCTGCATAATCTTATTTTTAATATTTATGAGATCGGAAAAATCACTTTAGATGAATACCTGGATACTGTAGTTTTTAATCATCCTCGAAATTTTACCCGTGAAGACTTTAAAGCCTTTATTTTCTCGGAATCAAAAGAATTGCCTGGCTTATTGCAATGGCTGATCGAATGGAAAAAGAACTGTAGCTTTCGTATCATTTCAATCAATAATGAAGGCAAAGAGTTGAATGATTACCGCATCAAAAAATTTGGTTTGCACCGGTGTTTTGATGCTTTTGTTTCATCCTGTGATGTGGGGATGCGGAAACCGGACCCATCCATTTTTAAACTGGCAATGGGAATTGCACAAGCCAATCCGCTTCAATGTTACTATTTTGATGACCGGCCAATGCTGGTAGAAGTAGCCAGAAGAACGGGCATCAATGTGTATCAGCATAAAGATTTTGAATCAACCAAACAGATTTTAGAAAATATTCAATCACAATTTTAAATTAAAAAAAATGCCGGACGATAAATACACATTTGGAATGATCGGGCTTGGAACCATGGGCAGAAACTTGCTGCTAAACATGGCCGAACATGATTTTTTGGTGGCAGGCTACGATAAAGATGTCGACAAAATTGCCCTACTGGAAAAAGAAGGCGAAGGCAAACCGGTAAAAGGGTTTAAATCTCTGCCGGAATTTATTAGCAGTTTGGAAAAGCCACGCGCTATAATGATGCTGGTTCCGGCCGGAAAAATTGTGGACAGTGTGATCGAAGACCTGGTCCCGTTGATGGAAGAAGGCGATATTATTATTGATGGCGGAAATTCACATTTTACAGATACCAACATTCGTGTAGAATATCTGCAAACCAAAAAATTGCATTTTTTCGGAATGGGTATTTCCGGTGGAGAAGAAGGCGCACGAAAAGGCCCGAGCATGATGCCGGGAGGCGACAAAGAAGCTTATGCGCATGTAAAAAATATTTTAAATGCCATTGCAGCAAAAGTAGATGATGAGCCTTGCGTTACTTATATCGGCCCGGGTGCTTCGGGCCATTTTGTAAAAATGGTGCATAATGGGATTGAATATGGCTTGATGCAGCTGATTTCAGAAACTTATGAAATTATGCAAAAAGGCTTGGATATGGACGATCAGGCTATCCAGGAAGTTTTTGCAAAATGGAATGAAGGCAGGCTAAAATCCTACCTGCTCGAAATTACCAAAGATATTTTCGCTTTTAAAAAGGAAGGTACCGATCAGCTTCTTTTGAATGATATAAAAGATGAAGCCCGTGCCAAAGGAACAGGTAAATGGACTTCGCAAATTTCAATGGACTTGGAAATCCCGTTGCCAACTATTGATATGGCTGTTTCTATACGTGATCTTTCTAAGTATAAAACATTGCGGATCAAACTTTCCGAACTTTACAATGAAGATCTTCCTGCCATGTCAGAAAATAAAGAGGAGTTCCTGGAGCTGTTAGAACAAGCTTTTTATTTCAATACCGTCATGACTTACACACAAGGAATGCACCTGTTGTTTAAAGCTTCATTGGATTATCACTACAAGTTAGATTTGGGTGCTATTGCCAGCATTTGGAGAGGTGGATGTATCATCCGTTCAGAATTTTTGAATGTGATTACCAAAGCATATCATCACAACGACAACCTGGAGCTTCTTTTACTGGATGAAACTGTGCAAGGGCTGATTAAAGAAACTGCAAATAGTATCCGTACCGTTGTTGCTGCAGCTTCCAAATCCGGGATTGCTATTCCGGCTTATGGTTCCTGCCTGAGTTATTTTGAAGATTTCTGCACTAAAAATATGCCGTCTAACCTTATTCAGGCGCAACGTGATTATTTCGGCGCACATACTTATGAACTGGTTGGTAAAGAAGGTGTTTTCCATACTGAATGGCAGGCAATTCCTTCTGCAAAAACCAATAATTGATCAATACTTCTTTTACCTACCTTTTTTTATCATTAATGAAATTATAATGAAATCAACTAAGAATCAGCCAACAGTATTTGTGATTTTTGGTGGTACCGGCGATTTAAACTGGCGAAAAATCACACCCGCGCTATATAATTTGTTTTTGGATGATTGGCTGCCAAATCAATTTGCCATCATCGGCACAGGCAGGACACAGTTATCCAACGAAGATTTTAATGCGAAACTGCTGGATGGAATCAACCAGTTTTCACGCAGCGGAAAAGCAGATGCGGAAAAATGGAAAACATTCTCGGCAAATATTGTTTATCAACCCGCAGATTTGAACGATGCCGAAACTTATAACGAGTTTGGCAACCTGATTAAAAACTATGAAGCTGAATGGCAGCAGCAGGAGGCAAACGTGATTTATTACCTGGCTGTTGCGCCGCAGTTTTTCCCAATCATTGCAGAAAATATTTCTAAAAGTAAACTGGCTACCAACCCAGAAAAAACCAGGATAGTGATCGAAAAACCTTTTGGCCACGACCTGGAATCAGCAAAATCTTTGAATAAATTGCTTGCCGGTATTTTTGAAGAAAAACAGATCTACCGGATTGACCACTACTTGGGCAAGGAAACCGTACAAAATATCCTCACTTTCCGCTTTGCCAATTCACTGTTGGAACCTCTGTGGAACCGGAATTATATCGAGCATGTGCAAATCTCTGTAACAGAACAATTGGGTGTAGCCGATCGGGGAGATTATTACGAAGGTGCAGGGGCTATGCGCGATATGATCCAGAACCACATCCTGCAGCTGCTTTGTTTGGTTGCAATGGAAATTCCGGTAAACTTTGATGCCGACGAGATCCGAAATAAAAAGGTAGATGTGCTGAATGCTATGCGTCGTTTTACACCAGAAAACATCAAAAATTCTGCAGTACGTGGTCAGTACGCCAAAGGTTGGATTAAGGGAAAAGAAGTGCCGGGTTATCGCCAGGAAAAAAATGTAGCTCCGGAATCCAATACAGAAACTTTTGCTGCGGTTAAGTTTTTTGTGGATAATTGGCGCTGGCAAGGTGTGCCGTTTTATGTTCGTACCGGAAAAAGGCTGCATCAGTCTGCATCGGTTATCAGCATTCAATTTAAAGACGTTCCACATCCAGTTTTTCCAGCAGAAGCAACTGAAAGCTGGCAGCAGAACAGGTTGATTATCAGTATACAACCGGAAATGAGCATTCGTTTGCAAGTGCAGGCAAAACGCCCTGGCGTGGATATGGTGATCAATACGGTGGATATGGTTTTTGATTATAAAGGCACTTACACCACCGAAACGCCGGAAGCTTACGAAACTTTGCTGCTGGATACTATGCAAGGCGACCAAACTTTGTTTATGCGCGCCGATCAGGTAGAAGCTGCCTGGACGCTGATTATGCCAATTCTAAATGTTTGGGAAACTAAAAAAAGTTCTAAATTCCCAAATTATTCTTCGGACTCCTGGGGGCCGGAAGTGGCAGAAGCCTTGATTGCACGCGATGGTTTTCACTGGTTTACTTTGCCGGTTAAAGAAGATTAACGATGGATTTAAAGCTTAATATTTTTCCGGCAGAGCAGGAAGTGCTCACTGGAATTGCGAAATATTTTATTGAAATTGCCAATCAGTCTATCGGCAAACAAGGTTTTTTCAACGTTTCATTATCGGGAGGAACTTCGCCCAAAAAACTGTACCAATTACTCACAACGCCCGAATACCGGCAGCAGCTGGACTGGGCAAAGGTTTATTTTTTCTTTGGGGATGAACGTTATGTGCCCCAAAACTCGCCGGATAGCAATTTTTTGATGGTAAAAACAGCATTGTTTGATCCTTTGCAAATAGCTGATGATCAGATTTTTGATGTTAATACTTCGCTTTCGGCGGAAGCTGCTGCGGCTGATTATGCTGATCAAATCAACGCACATTTCAAAAACGAAAAAGTTTGTTTTGATCTGATTTTACTGGGTTTAGGAGACAATTCGCACACGGCATCTTTGTTTCCGCATACCACGGTTTTGGCTGAAAAAGAAGCTACTGTAAAAGCGGTTTTTTTGGAAGACCAGCAAGTTTTCCGTATTACCAAAACTGCTAAAATGATTAACCAGGCGCATCATATTGCATTTTTATTGTTTGGAGCAGGCAAAGCCGAAGCGGTGAAACATGTTTTGGAAGACCCAAGCGATACGGAAGAATATCCGGCACAATTAATCAAGCCGGAAAGTGGTGATGTACAGTGGTTTATGGATGAAGCTGCTTCGGCATTGCTTCAGCATAAATAATCCGGATACTGTTTTTATCTACCTAAATTTAGTAATGAATTTTTGTAAAGCGATAGTTTGTCAAACTATCGCTTTTTTTCTGTTTTGACGAACAATCCCGGTTTTGGCACGTCTGCTACGATAAATAAGCTCAAGCTAAAAATGATATGAGATTTGAAAATAAAATTTGTTTGGTTACCGGCGGTGGTTCCGGCATTGGGAAAGCTACTTGCCTGCGCATGGCATCCGAAGGCGGAACGGTGATTGTGATCGATATCAACGAGCAGCACGGCAACGATACAGCCGAAACCATCCGCCAGCATAAAGGCAAGGCTACATTTATTAAAACTGATTTAGCCATAGCTGAAGATATTAAAAATTGTGTGCAAAAAGTGATTGATGAATATAATCGGATTGATGTGCTGATAAACAATGCCGCTTTCATGACTTTTACCAAAATTGTTGATTTGGAAGAAAGCGATTGGGACAAGGTGATGAATATCAACCTGAAATCAGTTTTCCTTTTTTGTAGATACAGCTTGCCACACATGAAAAACGGCGCGGTGGTAAATATCAGCTCAGTTCATGCTTTCCAAACCACGCCCGAAGTTTTACCTTATGCAGCCAGTAAAGGTGGGATAGAAGCTTTTACCCGTGGTTTAAGTTTGGAATATAAACCGGCACAAGCGCGCTTTAATTGTGTTGCGCCGGGCGCAGTTGATACGCCGATGCTATGGTCAAACCCAAACATAAAAGATGGGGTAGAAAAAATGGAAGGCCAGATTGGCAAGCCTGAAGAACTGGCTGCAGCAATTTGTTTTATGGCATCTGATGAAGCATCGTACGTAAACGGAGCAACGTTGGTAGTGGATGGTAACCGTTTGGATAATCTGTAAACCAGTACACAGCCTCTATGAAAAACAAGTTTATGTTTGCCACCGGCATTGAAAATAGTTATCCTACTGTTTTTATCGATGGAAAAAAAGTGCGTGTGGATGAGTTGGAAAAAACCGGCCATTATAAAAGATGGCAGGAAGATTTTCAGCTGGTAAAAGAAATGGGTGTTGAGTTTTTAAGGTACGGGCCACCATACTTTTCTACCCATATCGGCCCCGGCCAGTACAATTGGAGTTTTGCAGATGATACTTTTGCCCGCTTAAAAGAATTACAGATTACACCCATTGTTGATCTTTGCCACTTTGGCGTTCCGGATTGGCTGGATAATTTTCAAAACCCTGATTTTCCGCAATATTTTGCAGAATATGCTTTGGCTTTTGCCAACCGGTATCCACACCTGAAATTCTATACACCTGTTAACGAGATATTTGTAGCTGCTTCTTTTTCAGGCCAGTACGGCTGGTGGAACGAAAGTTTGGCGGATGATAAAAGCTTTGTTACCGCCTTAAAACATCTTTGCAAAGCCAACGTGTTGGCGATGGAAATGATTGTAAAAGTGCAGCCCGACGTTACTTTTATCCAAAGTGAATCATCAGAATATTTTCATCCTGAAGATCCAAGTTGCTGTGCGCAGGCAGATTTTCTCAACCTAAAACGTTTTTTATCGCTTGATCTTTCTTACGCACATTCCATCAAAGTTCCGCATTATAAATATTTGATGGAAAACGGGATGACGGATGCAGAATATGAATGGTTTATGAACAACCAAATTCGTGGAAAATGTATCATGGGCACAGATTATTATGCTTCCAACGAGCACATTGTCCATGCAGATGGCTCAACCAGTGCATCCGGAGAAATATTTGGTTATTATGTGATCACCCAGCAATATTACACCCGTTACCGCTTGCCGGTGATGCACACAGAAACCAACATTGCTGAGCCAGATTCGGTAAGTTGGCTGCAAAAAGAATGGGCAAATCTATACCAGTTGAACAAGGACGGATTTCCGATTGTAGGTTTCACCTGGTACGGTTTGCTGGATCAAGTGGACTGGAATACGGCACTTAGGCAAAACAACGGCACCGTAAATCCGCTTGGTTTGTATAATTTGGACCGGCAAATCCGTCCGGTTGGTATAGCTTACAAAAAACTGATTACAGATTGGCGGTCGGCGTTAGAACAAGAACCTTACAGTTTAAGTATCGTCCCATGATTTTTATCCGATAAAAGAAGCATCGTTAAAAACCAAAAGCAGCATCAGCATCAGGGCAATCTACCTTGGTGCTTTTTCTTTCTCCGCCGATGGTTACATGCATCATATTGATCTGCTCCGGGTGCAGTTCGTACAACAAATCATCGTGTATATTGAGCTGTTTAATGCGGTCAATTCCTTTTACTTCAAAATAACTCCAGGTGCCGTCTTCCTGGATTTCGTAGCCGACATAAGCAAGGTTTAAAATTTTTCCATCAGCACGAATGATTAAATGTTTCTTCACATAATCATTTATTAGCTTGTTGGTCAGCATTTTATCTTTTGGTTTGATAATATCCAATTTTGTATGAAATTGTTTTTCCAACGCTTTCTCCAGGTCATCAGAAAACATCCGGCAACTGATTTCTACGGAATGGTTAGTTGGATTTTGCTTGATTTCGGTAACGCTAACATAGAAAGGGTGAAACAGCCTCAGCCAAAAAAGTAAAAAAGTGGGTAACATCTGTGTTTTGATCAAAAATTATCTTTCCAAAAAAAGGTATAATTACGCTTAAAAACGAATACTGTTTTTATGTCTGATTTTTCCTTGTACTTCCAATTAGGTTTACAGCACATTTGCGATTGGAAAGGTTATGACCATATTCTTTTTGTAACCGTTTTGTGCGGCGTTTACCAGCTTTCCGATTGGCGGAAAGTGCTGGTATTGGTCACCGCTTTTACCATTGGCCATTCAATTACGCTGGCTTTAAGTGTGTTCAATATCATCCGCATCAATACTTCTGTAATCGAGTTTTTGATTCCGGTAACCATCGTTTTAACAGCCTTAAAAAACATCGATAAAAGAAGCATCCCGCAAAAAACCATCAACCCAACTTATTTTTTGGCTTTATTTTTTGGGTTGATACACGGTTTGGGCTTTTCCAGTTATTTAAAAAGTTTGCTGGGGAAAAGCACCGGGATTGTACCGCAATTATTTGCTTTCAACCTCGGTTTGGAGTGCGGGCAGATCGTGATTGTAATTTCTGTATTACTTTTGGCTTTTTTGCTGATCAGAACCTTCAAAATTAAAGCTGCCAATTGGAGTTTTTTTCTATCTTCGGCTATCTTCGGCATTGCATTGATGATGTGCATAGATCGTTTTCAACAAATAATTTTCAGATGAAAAAAATTTACTTCGCTATTTCCTGTTTTTTCCTGATCGGTTCTGCTGCGCGAGCACAGTACGACAACAACCCTGGTTCTAATCACGGCAACAAATTTGAACAATTGGGCACCATGATCTCCGACCCGAATATGTACCGTTCCGCTTCCGGCGCGCCCGGCCCGAAATACTGGCAGCAGCGTGCCGATTATGAAATCAATGCAACACTAAACGATGACAAGCAGCGTTTGAACGGAACAGAAACCATCACTTATTACAATAATTCCCCTGATCCGCTAACGTATTTGTGGCTGCAACTGGATGAAAACCAGCACCGTAAAGATTCGCAGGGCAGCACTACCGGCGAAAGCAAAATGCAGGACAAGATGAGTTTGCGCCAGCTGCAATCCATCATGGGCAACAACCTGGATTTGGGCGATCACGTTTTGAGTGTGAAAGACGCTAACGGAAATGCCGTACCTTTCACCATTAATGAAACCATGATGCGTTTGGAATTGCCCAAAACTTTGATGCCCGGTGAAAAATTTAAGTTTAAAGTGGCTTGGTTTTATAATATATCTGATCGCTTAACTATTGGTGGGAGAGGCGGTTACGAATACTTCCCGGAGGACAAAAATTATTTATACACCATGACGCAGTGGTATCCGCGGATGGCTGTTTACAGTGATTTCCAGGGCTGGCAAAACAAGCAGTTTATTGGTAGTGGCGAATTTGCCTTGGCTTTCGGAAACTTTAAAGTGAATATCAATGTTCCGGCAGATCATGTAGTTGGCGCAACAGGTTTGTGCCAAAATTATAATCAAACCTTATCTGCAGCACAATTAAAACGCTGGAACCAAGCGCAGAATACCAAAGAACCAATCGAAATTGTTACGCTAAACGAAGTACAACAAGCCATGAAAGGCCACATGCAAGCACGCAAAACCTGGGTTTATGCAGCCGAAAATGTCCGTGATTTTGCCTGGGTTTCTTCGCGGCGCATTGTTTGGGACGGCATGTCAACCCAAATAGAAGGCGGCAAAAAAGTAATGGCAATGTCGTATTATGGGCCGGAAGCCTATGCACTTTACCGCCGGTATTCTACCAAAGTGGTGGCGCATACGCTTAAAGTTTATTCGCAGCACACATTCCCGTATCCGTATCCAAGTGCAATTTCTGTTGAAGCATCCAACGGAATGGAATATCCGATGATCTGTTTTAACTATGGCCGGACGGAAAAAGACGGAACTTATAGCGAATCAACCAAAAACGGCATGATCGGCGTGATCACACATGAAGTTGGCCATAACTTTTTCCCGATGATCGTGAATTCTGATGAGCGGCAATGGACTTGGATGGATGAAGGTTTGAACACTTTTTGTCAGTTTTTGGCCGAGCAGGACTGGGACAATAATTTCCCGTCGCAGCGCGGCCCGGCTTATAAAATTGCGGATTACATGAAACTGCCGAAAAATGAGCTGGAGCCGATCATGACGAATTCAGAAAACATTGCCCGTTTCGGGCCGAATGCGTACGCCAAACCGGCAACAGCTTTGAATATTTTGCGCGAAACTGTGATGGGCAGAAAACTGTTTGATTACGCTTTCAAAACTTATGCGCAGCGCTGGGCTTTTAAACATCCAACGCCTGCAGATTTTTTCAGGACGATGGAGGATGCATCTGCTGTTGATCTGGATTGGTTTTGGCGCGGCTGGTTTTACGGCACAGATCCGGTTGATATTTCGCTGGATAGCGTGAAACTTTATACGCTCAATACAAAAAACCCGGAGATTAGTTCGCAATATGACCGCGCGCAATTTGACCGTAACCTGCAAAGCATCAGTATGCAGCGTAACCGTGAAGCAGGAACACGTTTTGCCGTAGAAGCAGATTCTTCTTTGAAAGATTTTTATAGCAAATTTGATCGTTTTGCTGCTACGCCTTTAACTAAAGAGAGTTACCAGGCAATGTACAAGGCTTTATCTCCGGAGGAAAAAAACTTTTATGAAAGTAAAAACTATTTTTACCAGCTTACCATGAGCAACAAAGGCGGCCTGGTGATGCCGGTGATTATAGAATGGACTTATGCAGATGGAAGCAAAGAAACGGAACGGATTTCTGCCTACATTTGGCGAAAAAATGAACAAAAAATTACCAAGGTTTTTGCCAAGACTAAAGAAATAAAATCCATTAAACTGGATCCGTATCGTGAAACAGGCGATATTGATGAAGACAACAACAGCTGGCCCAGAACGTTAATGCCAACCCGGTTTGAGTTGTTTAAACAGCAAAACCTGCCGCGTGGTGCAACTTCCGGTGCTAATCCCATGCAGCAATCCACAAAAAAACAGCCGTAAAAGAAGCATTGCGTTTTTAATATCTTTAAAAAAGGATCAGACATAGAAAAGCCGAAACATTATCTGTTTCGGCTTTTTAGTTGCTGCTAATCTATGCGGGATTATGCTGCTTATCTTTTCAAAGTATCATTTGGCGGAACACTATTTTGAATATTATTTGTACTGTCGCCGGCTCTAACCGTGTCCTGCCGTTCCATACCATAATTCTTATGTTTTTCATTACATGCTGTGGTGATGCAGAGAATAGCCAAGACAGAAAGTAGGATAAATTTGTTTTTCATGATGCTTCTTTTACCAGTGTAAAATTGAATAAATAAGATTCTTACGTTTAACATGCAATAAACAAAAAGTTTATTTTAATTTACAGTTTATCTACAATTAGCGTATTACGGTAACATATCCGCCATAGTTTTTGGTGCCATCTCTTAAGTTTAAAACGTAATAATAGGTGCCAACAGGCACTTCTTCACCTTTGTAGCGGCCATCCCAAGCTGTGCCATAACCAATGGAGTGGAACATCAGGATACCATAACGGTTGTAGATATCCATAATGCAATCCGGATATCTATCCAGGTTTTGAATATTCCATACATCGTTTACACCATCATTATTAGGGGTGAAAGTATTTGGGATCACCGGGATTTTTAAAATCCTGATCGAAACCGTATCCGTTGCCGAACAGCTGTCGGCAGAAGTAACGGTAAGCCTGTAAGTAATATCATCCGCAGGTGAAGCAACCGGCCGGGCAATATTAGGGTTGCTCAAACCGGTAGCTGGTGTCCATTTATAAGTTAAACCTTTGCCCGTTGCTTTTGGTGATAAAGTTACCGATTCGCCAATGTGTACACTTTTATTGGCACCAGCATCAACAGTTGGCGTTGGGTTTACGGTGATGTTTTGCGTAACAGAATCGGCACAACCGCTTTCTGAAGTAAATACATATTTGATCGGGTGCACACCAACTCCGGCAGCAGCAGGCGAAAACAATCCGTCAGCCGTTACGCCAGCCCCTGAATATACACCTTTGCCTTTATTGCCGCTAACATCTTTGGCCTGCGTAAACTGGATTGGCGAAACTTCCTCACAAATGCTTCCTAAAGCCGTAAAAACTACTTTTGGCGCAGCATTTACGGTGATGGTTTTTTCTGTAATATCAACACAGGTGATACCGGAATAAGCCAGCAAACGGATGGTGTAGGTTTGGGAAGCCGGTGCATTAAAAGCAGGGTACTGATGGATGTACTGCTGGCCTGCAACCGGATATAGATAAGTTTCTGCAACTGTCGGGTGGTTTTGATAATCAAAATACCATTCTAATTTAGTAATGCGGCCAACATCTACAGAAGATTGATTTTGAAAAATCACCGGCACATTACTGCAAAGGTTTTTGGTGTTAGCGATATCAAATGCAGCTTTCGGCATTGAACCATTTACCAGGAAATCTTTTGTAACTGATGCAGAGCTGCCATCGCTTGCGGTAATCGTTTCTGTAACATGATAAAGCTGTGCTTTGATAAAACGATGTGTCGGATTTTTTAAGGTTGAAGTATTTGGGTTGGCAGAAGTAGCATCTGCATCATCAAAATTCCACAAATAAGTTAAGGTAATGTTTGTGGCAACACTATCAGCGGTTAAATCAGTAAACTGCGAAGACAAATCTGTTTTACAGACATCAGGCAGTTTAAAATTCGGTTTAACACCGGGTTTGGCAATCACTGATTGTGTAATCACGGATGAGCAACCTTGATCGGAAATAACCGTGAGCGTAACCTGATAAGTTCCGGCGGCGGCATAAATATGTTCAAAAGGTTTGCCGTCGGTATGGGTTTCTGTTTTGCCATCACTAAAATCCCATTTCCAAGATACAATTTTGCCTGCTGCGATGGTTGAAGCATCTTTAATGATCACCGCAAAATCTTTAAAAACAGAATTTGTATAGGTAAAAACAGCATTCGGCAAATTGTTGATTTTGATGTATTGCTGCTTGGTGGTTTGGCAACCGCTTTCTGATATGGCCGTCAAACTCACGGTATCTGTGCCCGGAACGGTATAAGTATGCACCGGATTTTTCAGGGTAGAAGTGCTGCCGTCGCCAAATTTCCAGATCCAGCTTTTAACAGTTTTACTGCTATCGGTGCTTTTATCCACAAAACTTACTTCAGTACCAACGCAAACGCTTGCAGGCATGGTAAAGGCCGTAACCGGTGCACTGTAAACGTCGAATGGAAAATTGAAATTCTGATCGCCCAAAGTACAACCACCGGTAGAAGGCGGCAAGTCAGCAACAATATTAACGGTATAAGCACCAGATTTGGTAAATATACCAGGTTTTGGAATTTTATAAACGTAGTAAGGCTGGCCGTTAATGGTAGTATCCCGGGCAACCGGATTGGTTGAAGTAATTACGGTATTGGATGGATTAATTGTCCAGACAATTTTTTTAGTAGGGACATTTAAGGTAAGCTGTAGATTATAAGTATCATAAACGCAGGCTGAGGTAATTTGCAGATTAGATACCGGGTCAACCGCGTTGGCTGTCAGCGTTGTGGCTAAATTCGTTCCAGCGGAATAAGAATAGGATTCTACAGCACCAAAACCATAAGCAACGGCGTTGAACCCGTCATCAGCCGTCAAGTTAAAATTGTTGGTACGGTAATTATTCAGGTTGAGTTGCAGGTAAGAATAACCCGGCAATGCTGTTAATGGTGCAAAAGGTGTGGTTGGTGC